>DAIUDK010000088.1:0-3092 GCA_036845725.1 Chloroflexota bacterium | reverse complement strand
GGCCCCGCCAGCGTCGCCGAGATGGAACCCTTCGACCTGCAACTCTTCTGGGACACCCCGGAGATGGTCGCGGGTGACCGCTGGTATGGCGCTTTCTCCCTCGGCTCCGAGCCGAGTAAGGCGGGCAATATCGGCACCATTCCGGTGGACGTCATTCGCTGGGAAGACGACGTGGTGAAAGATGCAACCGCGGTCAAAGTTGGCGATGACATCACCATCACCTACCAACTCACCGTCCAACCCAACATCTCCAGTGCAGACTACACACTGTCTCTCACCGACACTATCCCCACGGGGCTGACCTATGTAGCCAGTTCGGCCACCGCGACTGCGGGTGTGGTCAATGTCACAGGTGACACGCTGACCTGGGAAGGCCTGATGAATATCCCCGCCCCCGGCCAGTACCTCATGAGCATCAGTGAAGATAATCTCGATTGCGCGATGCCTCTCGCCAACAGTGGTGCATACGTCGACCTGTTTCCCTACGGCCTCGCTGCCAACAGTGCTATCAACGGTGATTCGCTCTGGTTCACCGCCTTCAGTAGCGGCGCCCCCTTCACCTTCTGGGACAATCAATACACCGGCATCGGTTTCACCGACGATGGGATGGCTTTCTTCGACTCCACGCCGGGTACAACACCTTGGGTCAACCAGGACATTCCAAACGCCGCTGATCCCAACAACTTGCTGGCAGTGTTCTGGAATGACTGGGAAGTCGTTTACGATGGCCCGACCAATCGTGGCGTAAGTCTGGTGACCCTCGGTGGCACAGGCGCTGCCGGTGGCGCGGTTATCGAATACGATGACGTGCAGGCGTATGGCGAACCAGGCGAAACGCTCGACTTCGAGCTCTTCGTCTGGCGTACACCTGATGCAGCCATAGGCGATCCTGACATCATCTTCGCCTACGACAACATCAGCCTCACCACGCCGATTACAATCGGCACCATCGGCATCGAGAACGCACTGGGGACGGCTGGCGTCAAATACGCTTACGATGATGCGGCGCTCCAGACGCTAGAGGACGGTATGGCCATCTGTTTTGACTGGTACGTGGCGCCTACGGATCCCGTGGTCATCACCTACCAGGTGACGGTGGACGATCCCACAGAAGTCGCCGAGTACACCAACGTTGTGGAGCACGACACCGATGCGCCCAGCACAGTGGTGGAAACCACCAGCCACACCATCAGTATCGACAATCAACCGCCCACCATCGTCAAGACCGTCAGTCCCGAATACATCAGCAATCACGGAGATATCGTCACGTACACCATCAAACTCACCAACCCGAACATCTATCCCATCGACGCTGTGACAATGACCGATACGTTGCCGCCGCAGTTGACGTTCGAGGATTGGGTTGAACAGCCAGCCGGCGCTACTCTCGTTCCGCCACGCACTATCGAATGGGAAGGCACAATCCCGGCGGAAGGGACTGTCGAGTTCATCTTCACCGCCTCCACACCAGTGGATACCCACAGCATCCTCATCGACATCGTCAATACCGCCTATATGGGGTATCCGGGAGGATCGGACTCCGATTCCGTTTCCTTCAGCCTGATCAGGAAGATCTACCTCCCGCTCATCATGCGCGCGTTCACCACACCCTAGTCTCTCGCGCGCTTGAAGCCGAGAACCTAATCGGCATAACTCGGGGAGGGCGAAAACGCCCTCCCCTTCTTGTTGCCACACCTGAAAAACGCGCGCAGCCTCGACCTACGGTCGAGGCTGCGCGGCACAAAAAAACCTCTCAGGATTTGTTGTGCGCGGGTACCCCGCTTGGCTTTGCAGTGTTCACCCTTCGGCGACCTGCCTTTTTTTCCAAATCCTGAGAGGATCAACTGTTAACTTCATTATAGGGGCGATTTTGGCCCGCGTCAATAGAACATCTGAATCAAATGAATTTTGCATTCCTCGGTTTCCGATGTATGATGCCGTTCATATGAAACGTTTGCTCTGGTTTATCGTCGGTATAGTCCTGGGAATTGGGCTGGCGCTGCTTATCGGATGGCAGTTGCTACCCGTGCAACGCGCGAATTCCTCTCCCGCCCTGCTACGCCGCGACTATCAAGAAGAGTACTTGCGCCTCATCGCCATCGCCTATCAAGTGGACGACGACCTGACCCTGGCGCAGCAACGCCTGGCAGAACTGCCGCCTGATAGCCTCGTCAGCGTGACGGAACGGTGGATCGCTCAGGGTAAATCGGATGCCATTCTAATCCCTCTGGCACAGTTGGCCCGCGACCTTGGCGTGAGCACCCCAGGCATGCAGCCCTACCTCCAACGAGGCGCGCCATGAAACCCTGGGGCGTGCTCATCGTCGGCTTGATTCTCGGTCTGGCAGCGGGATTGCTCTACACGTGGGTCATCTCTCCACCGGAATACTACGATACTTACCCTCCGCTGCTTGATAAACCCTACCGCGCCGACTGGATTCAAATGACGGTGTTGGCCTACGGTGTGGAGGACAACTGGAACCGCACGCAACTGCGCCTGCAAGGATTGCCGGAAGCAGAAATACGCCCCATCGCCGCCAGCGTACTCGACAGCGCTGTCGACACAGGACGCCCACTCGTGACACTGCAACGGATCGCCAAACTGGCAGCATTCTACGGCATCGACACGCCCGCCGTCCACGTCTACACCGGCGCGAACAGCGCTGCGCCCACTCCCGCACCCACAGGTACAGCCCAGGCCATCTCACCGACGTCCGCGCCAATGGCGACGGCTGCAATCCCACCGACAAATACGTCGGTTCCTGTCCCTACCCTCACCATCACAACGTCCACCGCCACGCCGTTGAACGAATTCCACATCGTCTCGCAAACACTGACTTGCACCGATCCACCGCACATCGCCGTCTCGCTCGCGCTGTCACATACGATCACCGTCCGCCGCCGCGAAGAGGTGGAATGGCTCCCCCTGCCGGGGCGCGAAGTGTGGCTACTGTGGGAAGATGGCGCAGACCGGGCCGTGACGGGGTTCAACCCGGAGATGGGACTTGGCTACGCAGATTTTACCGTCGCACCGGGGCGGGTCTACAAACTCTACATCGACGTTCCCCGTGGAGCGCCGGTCTCGACGATACA
>DAIUDK010000087.1:6901-23046 GCA_036845725.1 Chloroflexota bacterium | reverse complement strand
GCCGATCTCGCGGTCAATGGCGAGGGCGGCCTGCAGCCAGGCAATCCACTCCTGGGCGTGCAGGCGCAGACTGAGGCAATAGACACCGGCGCTGGGGAAATCAGCCGCCAGACGCGCGGTCGCGGCGTCGCGCTGCCAGCAAGCCGCGGCCCAGGCCTGCCCCGCCGCGATGCTGGCGCGTTCCAGGTCGAACAGGGCCAGGCCGCGCAGGATGTCCTCACACCGTACATACCCATGCCGGGCAAGCGAATTGTTGGGTTGAGGTCGGCGTTGTGGTGGTGATCGAGTAACGATAGATTCAACTACACCGGCTATAGTTTCAAAAAATCCGCGCTTCACTCTCTGTAGCAAAGGCGATCTCTTGAATCAGGGCCTTTTCCGCCTGGCTGTACGGCGTGCCATCCGGGCGCAGGATGTCGTGAAACCACAATGGCGGTTCCTGCCCGTCGGGATAATAGTCTTGCCAGGAATAGATCGTTTGGGTTTTGCCTGCCACCAGGCCCCAGTTGATTGCCCCGATTTTGTGGGTTTTGAAATACGGCATAATGGCCTCAAAGGTGCTCCCCGCACTGCGCGCCAGGTATTCGGTGCATACCAGCGGCCGTCCGCTCTTGGCCAGGTCAGCGACGATGCTTTCGGTAGTCTTCAAGCTGAAATAGGAATGGAAGGTGACAATATCGCTCAACTCGAGGCAGACCGGGTTGAGCTTGGCACCTAGCGAGGGCAGCAGGAAGTACAGACCCGAGGTCAGCGGCTGGCACGGATTGACCTCTCGCGCCCACGAAAAGGCCTGACGCAGGAGTCGCGCTGTGGGGCCGGGCATCAACAGATGTTTGACCAGCTTGCCGATGAGCATCACAGAGCGTAAAACCACCGGGAGTTTGAGAGAGATCAAGAAATTATTGCCCGGCTCGTTGTAGAGGTCCCAGATGACCACGCGCTCATCATGACCATACGCGCCGACAATATCCTTGACGTAATCCTCCAACCTCCCCCACTCAGTCCGGTCATTCAACGTCCTTGTCCCTGGACCTTTGACCCAGCCAGAATTATGCACGCCCGGGCGCGGGGTTGGCTGTGTTCCCAGTTTGGGATTATCGTGCCAGCAGTCATCGAACAGCACAAAAACGGTCTTGATCCCGTGCCGGTCAGACACCGTCAGGTACTGTTCGATGCGATCCCTGAATCCCGCCGGGTCTTGGCGCCAGACCAAATCGTGCAAGTACACGCGCATGGCGTTCAGCCCGAGTTCCGCCGCCCAGCCAAGCTCGCGGTCGATCGTTTCCAGGTCAAAGGTCGCGGCCTGCCACATCTCCAACTGGTTGATGGCCGTGCTGGGGATGAAATTGCAACCGCGCAGCCAGGGTTGTGTCTGATACCATGCAACCGCTTTCTCAACGGGCCACTTTCTGTCAGTCATCAGAAACCTTGCCTTCACACATTCACCCAGACCGTCATCTGCGACGGTCCACGGTTGCCCCAGAGATAATAGGGGATGAAAACCAATGGCGTGGAGTCCAAAGCGCTTGCAGTAATCACGCTTGCGCCGCCAAGCAGGTCGGAATCGAAATGTTCAGTCAGAGAGACCGGATCGACCTGGACGTTGAAAATATCTACCTCGGGGTTATCCACGCTCTCCAGACAGTAGACCAGTGGGCCGGCGGTGATGGCTACCTTGCCCTGGTGTCCCTTGACCTTGGGGTGAGCGCGTCGCAGTTGGATGTCTGTGCTGAAATCGATCTCGACCACGTCGCCAGGTGTCCATATGCGCCGGATCTGGCAAAAGCAACTGCCCCGCGGATCATAGCCGGAGGCGGCCTGCTCTCCGGCTGCCGGGTCTGCGATAGGGACATCCTGTCTCTCGCCATTGACCTGCAATGAGATACTTTTCGCCCAGGACGGAATGCGCACGTGCAGGCTGAACTCCTGGGCTTCACGTGGTGCAACCGCGATCCGGACATTTCCTTGCCAGGGAAGCCTGGTTTCAACCTCGAACTTTACACCGCCGCACGCCTCAAGCACCGCCTCGCTGCTCACATATTGGTGCACCCAGATATTCCTCTCGTCACTTGTATACAGATACTTTCCGAGGTCGGCCCACGTGCGCGAGATGTTGGAGGGGCAGCAGGGAATCTCGTACCACGCCTGACGGGTTACGCCGCCTCTGCACGTCAGCGGGTTGTTATAGAGGTAGGTGGCGCCTTCAGCGCCCATGCCGACGCCGGCGGCGTTGTATAATTGCCATTCAAACAGATCGCTATACCGGGCCTCGCCGGTCAACTGGACCATCTCCCAGTTCCAGAACATACTTCCCAGCGCCGCGCAGGTCTCGGCATAAGCGAACTCGGGGTCCAGTTCGTAGTCATTGCCAAAGCCTTCCAGCTCGGGCAACGATCCGATTCCGCCCGTGACGTACATCCTTCGGGAGACCATGTGATCCCAGGCGCGCTCAAGCGTGGCAAGGAGCGATAAGTCGCCACTCTCCCGTGCCAGCATCGCGGTTGCCGTTTCCAGGTACGCAAAGCGGACCGAGTGTCCGACGGGGACAGTCTGGGCGCGGATCGGGGCATGCTGCTGCAAATATTTGCCGTTCAGGGCGTTGAGCATATAGCGCGGCGCAATGTTCCAGGGCTTTTTAGCCTCATTCCCGGCGGGGACCTGGAACGGCGCAAAGTCTGGATGGGCGGCCATGTATGCTTGCCGCTGCTCTCTGACCGTCTCCTTTCTCTTTTCCGCTCTGGAATTCTGCCGGAAGAGGGCGAGACTGAATCCGCGTTGGCGTCCGCGCTGCTCGATGAACTGCCTGGCCCTATCCAGATAATCGGCCTGCCCGGTTAGCCGGTACAACCGCAGCAAGGCGATCTCGATCTCCTGGTGCCCTGGGGTATACTCCGGCCCTTTGCCCTTGAAATCGGCCACGATCCGGTCGGCGGCCCGCCGGGCGATCTCGAGCAGGTCATTGCGCCCGGTAGCCTCGTGATGCGAGACACCGGCCTCGATCAAATGGCCGTGGCAGTACAGCTCGTGCTCGATTTGCAGGTTGGTCCAGCGTGAATCGGGAAAATGGATCTGGTTGTAGGTATAGATATAGCCATCGACCTTCTGGGCGCGGCCGATCAACGCGATGAACTCATCCATCAAGGCGGCTAAACGGGAGCTTGGGTGCGTAGCATAAACGCGCGCAGCCGCGTCCAGCCATTTGAAAGCATCCGAATCAGCAAAGAACCAGCCTTCGCGAAATCCCTCCGCTTCGCCGGCAGCGATGCGGAAATTCTCAATGCTGCCGGAAGCCTCAAGCTGTTCCCATTGATGGAATATCGCTGTCTCGGCATTGATAGCCAGGCGGTTGTGCCAATATCCTGGAAGGACCTTTGCCCGGCTCATGCGTTTTTGTCCCGGCGGATGAAGCCAAGCGGGATCAATGAGAGCAAGGCGATCACAGAACCAACCTGAAAGATGATGGGAACCGGGATAAAGCCGGTCTCACCGTTGGTGATCGTGGGAATCCCCAGGTTCTGGATCAGGGTTGAACCGATCCAGGGGCCGATCACCATCGGGATGGCGATCCAAAAGATCATCCGGATGCCGAGGAACTTGCCCCTGTTTTGTTCCGGCAGCAGGTCTTTTAGCCAGGCCACCGAGGCAATCCCGGATGCGGTCGAAAACGCTTGCCAGACCAGGCCGGTGAGCGCAAGCAGCGGCAAGGTACCCACAAGCGAGAGCAATATCCCGCCCAGGCTGCTGGTCACGATGGCGACAGCGCTCATCACCCGCTTGTTCCAACGATCCGCCAGGATGCCAAAGGGGATGGCAAAGATAGCGCTGCCCAGCATCACCGCACCGCCTATGATGCTGAATTCCGTTTTGGTAACGCCGACATAGTTTTCCAGGTAGATGATCAGGTAAGGCATCGAAACCTGCATGCCAATGTTGCTGATCATGATGAACAGCAACAGGATGAACAAGTCCCGGTTTTCCTTGAGCACATCGATCCTAAAGAGTTCTGTGAACTCCTGCCAAAATGGCGGACGGGAAACATCGCTCTCGATGGCCGGTGCATCTTCCAGCAAGTAACCGGCCACCAACCCGACGGCCATGACAATCCCACCGAGACTGTAGAAGAAGATAAAGTAGCCGAAGGAATCGACCAGAATCCCGGCGGCGACCATGGACACAATCTGGGCGAGGAACATGCTCAGGTTGAGCACACCTTCCACCCGACCGCGGCTCTCGCTGGTGGCAATATCCGTCGTCCAGGCATTGAAAGCCGCGTCGTTTGCCGTAGAACCGAAAAAGGTCATCACCGAATCGGCAACGACCACCATGATAACCGCAAGGCTGGCCGCTTTGATGTACGCCACCGTTGGGAAAAGGATGGTGGACAGCCCCCAGAGCACATAGCCGATCAAGATGTACGGGCGTCTGCGTCCCCAGCGCGAACGGGTCCGGTCGCTGAGTGTCCCCATCAGCAGCGTGGTCAAGGTGGCAGTGATGGCGCTGGCGGCTACCATCCACGCCACCGGGCGCGGATCCGGTGTGATTTCATCATAAACAAAAGTGTTGAACCAGGCATTCTCCACCGCCCAGGCGATCTGGCCGGTCAGAGCCAGGGCTGCCATGACGCCCCAGGAACGTAGAGAAATATGGCTAGATGCGTTGTTTTTCACGGCGCCTACCCTCCCCTAAATTTGTACCCCATTTTTGTATCATACCATGATCCGGTGTCAAGAGAATTGTACTGGTGAGCAAGCGCCGGATACGGAACACCCCCTGACATTTTGGCTTTCGATAAAGAGGAATGGGAACCAATCACCAGGCATCAACATGCACGTTTTGAGATGACAATCAGGCATTGTAGATGCTTGGCTGCCGATATTGATCGAATCCTTATTTCCTAAAACCGTTTGCGCCGCGTTGGATACGGCTGGAACGGCGTGCGAGGTTCCGCGTCAATCCAATCCCCGGCAGCGTTCAGGCGTGAGAGCGAACGCAACAGATCGAACGTGAGCCAGCGCGAAACTTGCGGCTGCGTCGCACAACTCCATAAACCGTACTCGCCGCGCAGACCGGTCACGAATTCCAACAAATCGGCCACACGCGCGTCTTCCGTCGTCGCGCCGACCCGCCAACACAGATCGAGCAGCAAGGCCAAATCGAAGCGGGCGAAGAAGGTGAAGAAGCCACGTGTAGGTTCCGCCCCCACCAACCGGGCGACCTCCAGGCCCACGTTTTGCGCTTCGCGCGTTTCGCGTCCCAGGAGCAGGTCGAGCGCACGACGGGCTTCCGGGCTGCTGCATCGCTCCGGGTGATACGCCAGACACAGCAGACTACCAGTGGTGTTGGAACGACAACCCCACCGCGAGTGCGCCAGCCGCCGATACCCGGCGACGTAGCCGTACACGCCGGTTGTTTCCGTCCCGCCGGCAATGCCGGTGGGCCACGCGCCATCGTCCAGCCGCCTGGAGAGCAGCCAGGCATAAGCCCGTTCGGCGCGGGGATCGCTGCCGTAACCGCACATCGCCAGTGCGCGCAACGGGAGCGCCGTTTGCAAAGGGACCATCACGTAGTTTTCGCGCTCACCACCCTCGACGCCATCGCCAGTGAGTGACCACGACCCATCGTCTTGTTGCTGGGAAAAGAGGTATTCGGCACCACGCCGCACGGCAGGATGCGGCGCATCAGAATGCGGCGCATCAGAATGCGGCGCATCGAAGCCCAGATAACCCAAACGCATCAGTGCTAGGTAGGTTGCGCGCTGGCGACTACCCTGCCAGAGCCGCCCATCCGCCTCCCACGAGCCATCCTCTGTCTGCTGGGAGAGCAAGCCAGCCACCAGTGGATCTTGCTCGCGCAGCGCCAATAGTTCCTGCACTTCGGGATCGTTGTCTGGATAGCCCAACAGTTCTCGCAGCACCAGCAATCGCAGGCACGGCGAAGGGTCCGCCAGCAACAAGGCCACTCGGCTAGATGATATCTGAAACATCGCACCCATCTACACTAATTTTCTTCTCTATTCGTGAGGATTGGTGAGGATTCGTGGCAAGCACTATCCAGCACTTCGCGCACGTAGCGCGCCGTCGGCGTCTCGCCCGCGGCGACCTGCTCCGGCGTACCCTCGGCAATCACGTAGCCACCCTCCGGCCCACCGACCGGCCCCAATTCGACCAACCAATCGCACGCTGCCAGCACATGCGGGTGATGTTCGACCACGAACACTGTGTTCCGCACACCATTCTCTCCCTCCACGAGACGGTGCAGCACACGCACCAACTGCGCCACATCTTCCAGATGCAGGCCGAGCGTTGGTTCATCAAGGATGTAGAGCGTCGGCTCGCTTTTCTTCGTCTTACGGCACAACTCCTGCGCGACCTTGAGCCGTTGCGCCTCGCCGCCGGAAAGCGCGTAACCGGGCTGGCGCAACGTCAAATAACCCAGGCCGACCTCGCGAACCATCTTCAGCGACAGAGCCAGCCGGTCAATGTCGCCGAACAGCTCGCACACCCGGTCAATGGTCAGCCCAAACAGATCCGGCATCGCCACGCCGCGCAGGTGCACCCCCCACGCCTCGGCGCGATACCCCGTTCCCCCGCAGACCTCGCACAGCTCGAACACGTCCGGCAGAAAACCCATCTCGATCCGCTTCGTGCCGCTGCCACCACAAGCCGAGCAACGTTGCCCCAATGCGGCTGCATCCAACCCCAGAGCCTGCGCATCCTCACTTTCGGCGTAGAGCGTGTGAATGACGTCGTTGAGGCCGAGGAAGTTGGCCGGGCTGTAAATGCCGCGCCGGGTCTGGTCAACGACGATCACTCGCTCCGGCGCGTTCTCGATCGCCGTGTGCGCACCCGGTTCGATGTTCTCGTAGGCGACCGACGTAGTCTGCTTTTGCGGCGCAAGCGCCAACCCCAACGTATCGATCAACAGTGTGCTCTTGCCCGACCCGGAAACGCCGCACAGCCCCACCAGTACGCTCAACGGCAGCGCGACATCAATGTCCTTCAGGTTGTTGCCCCGCGCGCCGCAAATGTGCAACCAATCCTCTGGCTGGTGACGTGGCAGCAGCAGTGGACGCCGTTCGCCGCGCAGCCAACGCGCTGTGGTTGTCGCCTGTTGAACAACGATCTCCGGCGCACCCAGGGCAACGATCTCCCCGCCAGCTGCGCCTGCGCCAGGACCAACGTCAATCAAATAGTCGGCGGCGCGCAGAACTTCCGGGTCGTGTTCAACGACGACGACTGTGTTGGCCGAGGCGCTTTCCTGATCACCGCGCAGGTCGAGCAGCGCATCCACCAGGGCGTGGACTTCAGAGGGATGCAAGCCACGCGTCGGCTCGTCAAGCAGCACCGTCAGCGACATCAACCCACTGCCCAGCAGCCCGGCCAGTGACAGCCGCTGCGCTTCCCCTGCCGACACGGTGGACGCGGGCCGGTCGAGGTGCATGTACCCCACACCGACATGCAGCAAGAAGCGCAGCCGTCTCAGACACGTCGCCAGGCTCGGCGCAATCCACTGCGGCACGTCCTGCCCCCGGCCCGATGCGTTCGTTGACAGCGCCTGCAGCACGTCGTACAGCGCGGATAACGGCATTGTGCTCAAATCGTGCAGGTTCTGCCCGCCGAGTGTGACCGCCAGGTACTCAGGGCGCAGTTTTCCACCACCGCAACCGGGGCAGAGTTCCGTATCGGTGTACATCCCACCGACATCCCAATCGCCGATCCAGCCAAAAAAGCCGGGGAATTTGCCCAGGTAGTCGCGCGTAGTACGTCCGTTTTTACTCTCATAATGTACCAACATCGGCTCCGGATCGCCAAAGAGGAAGACACGCTGTGCTTCCGCCGTCATTTCGTTCCAGGGGGTCGTCGCCGGATTGAAGCCGTACTTGGTGGCGGCTGCCTGCACGTGGTAATAGCCGCCATTGAACGGCTTGCAAAGGTAGCCCTTAGGGAAAAAGCCGGGTGAGTGCATCGCGCCACCGCACAGCGGCATGTCAGGACGGATGATCAACTTGTCGGGATTGGGTTTGCGCAGCGTGCCCACGCCGTTACAGACCGTGCAAGCAGCGGCGTAATGGGTAGATTGGAAATAGCGCGGCGGTGCAACCGGCGACATCGCCCCGCAGTGGGAACAGCGCCATTCGTCCTGATGCCGCTCCATCATCTGGCCACAGTCAAGGCAACGGCGTTCGCCGATCCACGACAGCAGAATCGCGAGGTGATGCGACAGTTCTGTCACCGTCCCCACCGTCGCCCGGCGCGCGTGCAAGCCTCGCGTCGAGCCGACGGTGACGACGACGCCCAAACCGCTGACCGTGTCCACCGGCGCTTCCGGTCCTTCGCGCATCCCCTGGCGCTCATACATCGAGAGGCTTTCCAACAGTCGCCGCCGCGCCTCGGCCTCCAGCACGTCACCCACCAGGCTCGATTTGCCCGACCCCGACACGCCAGTCACAACGGTCAATTTGCCCTTGGGAATGTCCACGTCCACATTCTTGAGATTGTTCGCCCGCGCCCCCCGGATGAGAATTGCCTCCGGCTGACTGCTGACCACTGAAAGCTGATTGCTGATCGCCAATGGCTGAGTGCTGATCGCTTCCTCGCTCAATGCCCTCCCCGTCAGCGACGTCTCCGCCTCCAGCAGACCGTCCGGTGGCCCGGCATACAGCAGCTGCCCACCCTTTGGTCCGGCGCCCGGCCCCAGGTCGACCACCCAGTCAGCGGCGCGGATGACGTCGGTGTTGTGTTCGACGATGACGATGGTCGCCCCGCCGCGGACCAGTCGATCGAGGACAGTGAGCAGCCCGGCGATGTCCTTGGGATGCAAGCCGGTCGATGGTTCGTCGAGGATGAGAACATTGTCCGACAAATTACGTTGCCCCAGGAACTTCGCCAGTTTCACCCGCTGCGCTTCGCCGCCGGAGAGCGTCGGCGAAGGCTGCCCCAGGTGCAGGTAGCCCAAGCCAATGTCGCGCAGAGCGCTTAGGATAGGACGCGCCGTCCGGCGTTGGCGCTCCGGCAGGCGCGAATCGGGAAGCAGCAGATCCGCTGCCTCACCGATGCTCAACTCATACAAATCGCCGATGGAAAGATGGCGTTCGTCAAACTGTACCTTCGCGGCCAAAACCTCGTCGGAAAAGCGCTGCCCGTCACAGTCGACGCACGGAATCCAGGTGGAGGGCAGATAGCGCATAGGGACTTCCACCGCCCCGAGGCCCTTGCACGTCGGGCACGCGCCTTCGGGCCGGTTGAAGGAGAAGCGCGAGGGTGAAAGTCCGGTCTGTTCGGCCCAGAAATCACGGATCGTGTCGGCCAGCTTAGTATAGGTGGCCGGATTCGATCGCGGATTTCTCCCGATAGGACTTTGATCCACTAGTACAGGAGAGTAATTTTCAACCACAGAGGACACAGAGATTTTTACATTCTCCCAATGCTCGGGCCGGTCTTTGACCGTGCCCGCGGTAGCGCAGTCGGAGACCGGCCACGGCGATACATTCTCTGTGGTTGCAACCAGCGCGATGTCACGACAGCCGACTGCTTTTCCCTCTGCCAGAGATGGCGTCAGCACTTCTTCGACCAGCGTGCTCTTGCCGGAGCCGGATACGCCGGTGATGACGTTGAGCCGTCCCAGCGCGATAGGTACATCAATAGCCTGCAAATTACGCACGTACGCGCCGCGCAGCCACAAAAACCGCTCCGGCGCGGGGCGCGCTTCAGGGAGCCGCACGCGCTCGCGCAGGCTGAAGTAGCGCCCGGTGTGCGTATCGGCGTGCCAAAGTTCGGCGGGCGTGCCCGCGAAAACAACTTCGCCACCGGCGTCGCCCGCACCGGGTCCGAGGTCGATAGCATAATCGGCGGCAGCAGCGGCTACCCGGTCGTGCTCGACGAAGACCACCGGCCCCGGCAAATCGCGGAATGCCGCGAGCAGCCGCGTTACATCGGCGGGATGCTGTCCCACAGTTGGCTCGTCGAGGACGTGCAGCATATCTTCCAGGCGGCTGGTGAGGATGACTGCCAGCCGCGCGCGCTGCGACTCACCACGGGAGAGGGTCGGCGCGGGCCGGTCCAACGACAGATAACCCAATCCCACGCGATCGAGCGCTTCCAAGCGTCTGACGATTTCAGACTGCAAGCGTTCAGCAGAGGCGGGTAGGTCGGCGTGGGCGAATAGGACACGCGCGTCCTCCACCGGCAACGCGAGCAGGTCGGGCAAGCGCAAGTTGTTCCAGCGCGTCGCGGCAGCCTCGGGGTGCAGGCCGGTGCCGCCGCATGCCGGACAGCCTCCGCCCTGGCAGTACGGGCAGGGCATGTGAAAATGCGCCGGTTCCAGCGCCAAAAACCAGCTCCCGCAGTTGACACACACCGGCGCGCGCGCGAAGGTCTGTACGGACACTGCACGGCATCCTGCCGTGTTTTCCACACTGAGCGCGTCCACGCCTAAAGCCCAGGTGCGCCGTACCGCCTCCCGCACTTGAATGGGCGAGATGGCAGTATCCCAACGGGCAATTTCGATTTCGACGGTGTGCGGTGCGGTGGCATCGAGCAACTGCCCGTCCCATGGTCGCCCGTTGACGCGCAGGGCATCCAGGCCAAATTCGTCAGCCCACAGACGCAGCAAGGTGCGGTGACTGCCACGGACACCGCGCAGCAACGGCGCGAAAAGCGTGAGCGGACCACGTTCGCTCAACACCGCAACCCGCGCGACAATTTCATCTTCGGTCAGCACGGTGAGGCTTGCCCCACAACGCGCGCAGCGACGCTCGCCAAAGCGAGCATAGAGCAGACGCAAGAAGGGGTGCAGGCCGGAGGCCGTCGCCAGCGTCGAGCCGGGGTTGCGGTTGAGCAGATTTTGCTCGACGGCAACAGCCGGCCCCACACCCGTCAGCGATTCGACGTGCGCCGGGGAGAGACGCAGCCCGCCGCCGACGTTGAACACTTCCAGGAAACGGCGACGGGCTTCGTGGTAGAGCGTGTCGAATACAAGTGAGGTCTTGCCCGAACCAGATACGCCGGTGACGACAGTCAGACCGTCGTTGATCTCGACGTCAACACCCTTGAGGTTATGCTCGCGCGCACCGGTGATGCGGATGTGGGTCCGCTTTTTTAATTGTGTAGAAGCACTGTGCGTCATCATCAGCCCAATTCTAGAGCAGGATTATGTCATATCTTGTCATCATTCGACAGGATGGCACACGATGATGATGACAGTCTGTTGCGCGCGGTGAGATAGCCGGTTGGGATTGCAAAGATGAGGAACGCCAGCGAAGCCACCCCCATCAGCGGTACTGCTCATCCGGTTGGAATGCCCAACACGAACCGATTATGACGACGGCGGATTCCACGCTCGGCGACGACTAGATCTCGCGTTCCAGCAAATCAGTTTCCAAGACCAACGATACGCGATCGGCGGGGATAAGAAAGGTCTTGATCTCGCCCGGCCAAAACACCGTCTGAATCGTCCGGTCCCAATATGGGAGCTGGATTGTAGCCGGCGTAGCCACGTTGTGAGTTTCGTAGCACCGCAAAATCCAGGCGTCGTCATCTTCCGCCCGTTTGAGCACGCTAACGACGATGTTATCCGGTTCGACAGCGATAAATGCGGCATGCTGCGGTAACCTGCCCCACGGATGATATGTTTCTTTCAAGACCACGGGCGGCTGGTTCAATTCGGCAGCCCGCTGTATCGGGTGCGCCTGCTTCCATGTGGCGGTATGAGGCAGCAGCGCATAGCGAAAGTGCTGTAAGCCTTGATCCATAAGGGTGTAGACACCCTCCGGATCAGGCGTGAAAGGAATATGGTGCGCGTAGATTGGGCTGCGCAACACCGTCAGACCCAGCACCGCATCATTTACGCTGAAGCTGTACTTGCCATCGTTGAGCAAACTCAGACCATACGCCGTCTCCGTCCCACACAAAGTCCCAGACACATCCACCCAACTCTGACCAGGCTCCTCCTGGCCATCCGTTTGCCGGACGATATGCCCATAGGGAATCTCATACGTCGCGGTGGGAGCGGAAAGATTGAGCGGAAACTTCAGGCGAAGCATCTTAAACGGCTCGTGCCAGTCCACCGCCACCTGGACATCAATCCATGGCAAAACCCCGTAAAGCGTAAAATCCTGCGTGAGCCGCGACGCGCCGTAGGCGCTCGTGACGCGCACCATGGATTTAACCGGGCCGTGCTCCAGCAGCCGGATGCGCTCGACAGCAAACGCGCCAATCTCACAATCGAAGCAAAAGACCCCATGACTCCACGTATCGCTTGGATCATCGATGACAACCGCTTGCGCTGCCGGGGCAGTGAAAACCGCAGCCCCCACCCGCTTGTCGAATAGCCGTACACCGCCGTTCGCGGCATCGAATTCCAGCCGGAACCACGCATTGTCCAACACAACGTCGCCCGTCTGCCCAATCGTTGCGTAGGGCGATGTGCCTGCAGCCCCCTGCTCTTTGCTTCCCTCAAGAACATTTGTCGATTTCTTTACCCGGTACGTGCGATATCCCAACGGAGGCAATTCCGCAACAAAACACAACTGAGATATATTGGGTACTGCCGGTTCCGGTCGCACAGATTGCGCAGGCACTGACGCGCCAGTATCATCAACGACGAGGCAAGTTTCACTATCGGACGCCCCCAGCACGATCTCCACCGGGACTTGACTCGTCCAAGCGTGCGGATTGAAGATCACGACAGGCACCGTTTCCGGTTCTGACTGGATACGTACCTGCCACGCCATCGACTGCACGGCAGCATTGGTTGCGCGGGCTGCAATCGCCCGGGCCTCATCGTACAGCAGACGAGCATCGGCATAAGCCGATTCGATGCTCGTGCCCGCCAGGATGTCGTGGAACTGGTTGAAAAGGACATCCTTCCAGGCACGCTCAAAATCGTTCGCCGGATAGGGCAACTTGGTGATCCACGTCGCCAACGTCGACCACTTTTCGGCCGCCAACAATGCCTGTTCGGCCTGACGATTCCAGCGCTTGACGCCGGAGTGAGCGGCGTAACATCCGCTGGCATGATGCTGCAACTCGTCATGCACCACCGGAAGTCGTATTCTCTGTTCGCCGAGGACGACGAAAACCGGTTCCGGCAACGCCATGGTCAACAGAGGTAGGCTCTCATCCTCGCCAAGCGCATGAATCAGGGCCAGGTTCTCCTTTGTCGGACCGCCGCCGTGGTTCCCAACCCCATAGAAGCACAACGACGCCTGCGGATCGGCAGCCAGAAGCTCACTACAACGCCGGATATGCGCTTCCAGTTGCGCTCCCGACGTCCCGTAAGCGAAAGGGATGCGGTATGTCAACACTCGCGAGCCATCGTCCGCTTCCCACCAGAAGAGGTGCGGCAAGTCGGGGTTCTCGTGCGGGCCAGGCCGCATAAAGACGTAAAAATCGAGACCGCTGCGTTTGAGGATTTGTGGCAGTGCCGCATTGTGACCAAAACTGTCCGGGCAGTAGCCCACGCGCGCGATACGCCCAAACCGCGATTGAAAATAGCGCTGGCCATACAATCCCTGGCGCACAAATGACTCGCCACCAGGCAGGTTGCAATCCGGTTCAACCCACCATCCGCCAACCAATCCCCAGCGGCCGTCAGCGACATTTTCCCGAACTTCGGCGAACATCGCCGGGTCGGTCTGCTCTATCCAGGCGTAAAATGCCGCCGAACTGGCGACAAAGACGAAATCCTCATCCTCTTTCATCCGGTCCAACGCCGAACGGAACGTCGCCTTGATCTCCTGGAAGCCCTCCTGCCACCGCCACAACCACACCGGATCGATGTGGGCATTGCCAATCATAAAGAGTGCATTGTTTTCCATGGTCACCCCGCCAGAATCATCTTTTGTGGTGAAATTATGGCACAACTCTTATAACGGTCAACACAACACACTATACTGGTAACAGACCAGTCATCTTGTCGAACCGTGCATATATCCCAAAGAATCTCATATGAGATTCCACACCCACGAGGGCAAAATTCTAACCAGATCAGCACGGAATCATAATCCCGTGCAAGCCTCTCCGCGTGAAATTTTCGGATGGATTCCAACGCAAAGCGGCGTGCCCTGTTTGGACACGCCGCTTTGTTCATCTATTGTCGCTTGGTATTTCTGTACCGGGTTATAGTTCTAACCCGGTTTGTTCTGCATCACGAGCGGTAAGAAGATACGGAACGGCTCGGAGGTGGACTCCTCGGCAGTGGTAGTTAGCTTGACACTGGCGGTGGCGCTCGCATTGCCCTGCGATGTTGCGATGACCGTCATCGCGTCAGCGTCACCATCTTTAGCATTTGCCGGGATGGTGACGGAGACAGTGATCCTGGCACTCTTTCCGGCGTTCAGGGCGAAGCTCGTCCCGGACAGAAGCACGTCCCAGGTATTGCCAGCGAAGGTGAGCACGAAGGTATCGGTGCTGTTGCCGGTATTGGTCAGGGTCAACGTGTACTCGATGATCTCACCGGGTTCACCGGACAGAGCATCCTCCTCGGTCACCAGCATCACGCCGTAGGTGATCGGGGCGAAGGTGGCGGTGACGCTCTTGTGCGCGTTCATCGTCACTTCGCAGACACCGATGCCGGTGCAGGCGCCACTCCAGTGGTCGAAGATGTAACCTTCTGTCGGTGTGGCGGTCACGGTGATCACGGTGCCCTCATCGTAGGTGTGCGTGCCCGCTGCCGGGTTGGTCGTGCCGCCGCCGCTCGGGTCCACGGCGATGGTCAGGTCGTAGGTGTCCGGGAGAATCTCGCTAAAGGTGGCGGTGATGACCGTGTCGCCGGTGATGGTGACGGTGATCTCAACGCCTGTGCCGAGGTCGTCGCTCCAACCGGCGAAGAGCCAGCCGGTTTCGGCGCTCGCCGTGAGGGTGACCACGTCTCCGTAGTGGTAGGTATCCTGTTGTGGATCGACGTCCACTGCGCCGCCTGCCTCTGGATCGACGATCACATCAAGTGTGTACTCTTCTTGCGTGAAGGTGGCGGTGACCTCGATGTTGGCGGTGACGTTGGTATCGGTGCGCGGGTTGGCGGTCGAACCGTCGCTCCACTGGACAAAGTGGTAGCCGGTGTCGGCGGTCGCAGTGACGGGCATGCCGCTGGCGCCGTAGTTGACTACCTGCGTGGTATCGCCGGTGAGCGTGCCTCCCGGCCCGGCGGCGTACTGCAGCGTGAAGGTGTAAATGGCGTAGTTGACGCTGGCTGCATGGCTGCTGGCGGGCATTGTCAGGCTGTTGCTGCTGGCCGTGCTGTTATCATCTGCCGTACCGGTCCAGCCGGCGATGTACCAACCGATGGCGGGCGTTGCACCGCTGAGGGTGATATTCTCACCCGCCACGTACTGACCGTTGGCCGGGCAGGCATCCGACTTAAGCGGGCTGGCCACGGGGGTCGTACCCTGGCCGGTGTGGCTGAGGCTGAGGGCGTAGCAATCGGGCGGGAGCACGGTAAAGGTCGCAGTAAGGCTGGTGTTGCCGAGGATGGTGATGACCAAGGGGTTATCCGTGCTCGTCACATCTCCGCTCCACCCGGCAAAGCTGTAGCCCGCCGCGGGTGATGCCGTCAACGTGACCGTATCGTTGTAGTAGTAGGGACCGGCAGCAGGATCGATGTGCACCGTACCGCCCCCCGATGGGTCCACGTTTGCCACGAGCGTGTACGCAATAGCCGTCCACTGCGCGTAGAGGGTGTGATCGGCGGCCGTGTCCACGATGCTGTCGGCTGTGAGTTCATCGCCACCCGAGGCCGCGGTGAACCAGCCCACGAAGGTGTAGCCCGTGCGGCTGGTGGTCGCCAACGCGCCATAGGTCGAGTCAAACGTCACCTGTTTAGAGGCCGGGTCAGGCGTGTCCCCACCGTTGGCGTCGAAGGTGACAGTGTAGGTGTTGGCCGTCCACTGGGCGGTCAGGGTGAGGTTCTCGGCGGGCATCGTGGCCGGCACAGTGGGATTCCACCCGGCAAAGGTGTAGCCTTCCCGCGTCGGATCATCCGGCGCGTTGATTGCGCTGCCGTAATCCTGCGTGATGGACGCCACCGCGCTGCCGCCCGCGCTGTCGAAGCTGAGCGTGTACTGGTTGATCGTCCACTGCGCCGTCAGCGTCAAGTTCTCCGCCGGCATCGTTCCCGGCACCGCCGGATTCCAGCCCGCAAACGTGTAG
>DAIUDK010000087.1:0-6801 GCA_036845725.1 Chloroflexota bacterium | reverse complement strand
GTTCTCCGCCGGCATCGTTCCCGGCACCGCCGGATTCCAGCCCGCAAACGTGTAGCCTTCCCGCGTGGGATCATCCGGCGCGGTGATTGCGCTGCCGTAATCCTGCGTGATGGACGCCACCGCGCTCCCGCCCGCGCTGTCGAAGCTGAGCGTGTACTGGTTGATCGTCCACTGCGCGTAGAGGGTGTGGTCCGCCGCTGTGTTAACGACGGTGTCAGCAGTGATCTCGGTGCCGCCTGTCTCTTCGGTGAACCAACCGTCGAAGGTATAACCGCTGCGGCTGACGGTCGCCAGCGCGCCGTAGGCCGCGCCGAACGTCACCTGCTTGCTGACCGGGGCAGGCGTGCTGCCGCCGTTGGCGTCGAAGGACACGGTGTACTCGTTAGCCGTCCACTGCGCGTAGAGGGTGACATCCACGTCGAAGTCGTAGGTCACACCATCCGCATAGGCCGTGCCCGAGCCGTTGGCCTCCGTGTTCCAGCCGCTGAACGAGTAGCCCGCCCGCTCGAAGGTGTTGAGCGTCAGCGCCGTCGGGGCGTTGGCCGTCTGCGGCGTCATCGTGCCGGTTCCGTTGTTGGCGTCAAAGGTCACGGTATGGCCGGGTAAAGTTGTTCCTGTGGTGAAACTCCAGGTCGAACTGGTTGTCGTTGAACCACCATCGGAAACGTCGACGTACCATTCGTACTCGGTATCTTCATCGAGGTCAGACCAGGTGACTGAAGCATTCGCGTCGCTGGCGACGTCGTTGACCGTGCCGAGCGGCCCGAACGGCGCGCTACCATCCATATCGTAGGCCATCGTGAATTGTTCGTAATTGCTTGCGCTGTTGAGATAGGCGTCTACATACGGCGAATAGATTTGCGCATAAATCTCGTCGGTCGCAGGTTTGAAGGTGAGAATGCGCATGTAGCCGGTGTTACCGCTACTGTTATAGTCCTGGTAATCCGTGAGCAGGATATGCACAGGATCCATACCGGTTCTTGTTTCCAAACGATAAGCCGAGCCATCGCTGCCGCTGTGCATATGCCCGCACAACATCAAAAAGAGATTGGGGTTGTCCTGCAGGGCGTTGTAGAGATTCTGGGATGCCGTGGATTGCCAGGAGTTATCCACATTGAGAATATTGTGCTGGGCAACAATGCCGCGCCGGCCCGGGTTAGCTTTCAGGAGGGCATCCGCCCAATCCCAATGTTCCGAAGTGGAATTGTATTGCAGGTTGATGACGATAAAATCCATACCGGAGGCGCTGAACAGCGAATAGTTGTTGAAGTTGTCGCTGTCGTAAGCGCCGCCGTACCAGGGCTTGCCGGAAAAGCGGGAGGTTCCGAAATAATCCGGGTAATAGGTAGTTCCACCCGTAAAGCCGCCGTCATCGTGATTGCCGGGGCCAACGCTGTAGGGAACGCCTGCCGGATCCAGAATATCCATAGCCGCATCTGCTCTTTGCCATTCTGTTTCGTTATTAGCGGTCATGACAATATCACCGACATGCGTGGCAAACGCAACGTTGAATTCGGCTTGTTTGGCAACTACATACTGCGACATTGTATTGAAAATTACAGCCTCCGACGCAGAATCCACATGGCTCTGTGTGTCGGGGTAGACAAAGACCGTGAAGTCCTCACCACCGCCTGTGCCCACCGGACGGCCATAGAAAGAAACGCTCATCGTGTCCGCTTCCGGATCCGTCACCGTGACTTCCAGGGTAAGTGGAATGGGTACGCCGGTGGCATCGTCGGCGGGCTGCGGCAGAGACACTTCCGGCGAGGCACTGACGGCTATGCCGCTGACCGGAACGTTTCGCGTCGTCGCGTCTTGGCTGATGTGGGTGATATTGCCGCTGGAGGTTCCCGTCGTGGCGCGGAAGAAACGCACGTAGATGGTCGTGGCGGCCACGGTCCCCTCGCCGTTCGGGGTGAGGCTCACGGAAGGCCCAAAGCCGCTCCCGCTCATGGTAGAGATCTCGAAATCGGCGGGCGCGGTGATGACGAGGTCGCCGGTCAGGTTAAGGCCCAAAACCGTGTAGGTCTGCTCGTCCGAGGGCACGCCGACCGTGCTGGCGAAGGGGTCGAGCGTTCCCGAAACCGCGATGTAGGGCGTGGTGGGCGCCGAACAGTAGGCAATGGTGAGTTTGGGCCGGTTGGCGACCGTGCTGCCTTCCTTAGTGGTAAAGTCCAGGCCATTGTCTTCTTCGCCGGCGTGAATCATGAAGCCCATGTTACTGACGGGCGTGTTGATCCAGTTCTCAAGCACGGTTTCGCCGGCATCGTTAAGAGCGACCTGGTATGAGCCGGTGGAGGTGGCGGCAAAGTTGGCAAGCGCGGTGCTGCCGCGGTCGCCGGCGCCACCGGCGCCGTTGGGCCAGGCGTTGTCGCCGTCGTAGGTGTTCCAGGTGGCGCCGTCGCCGGTGGCCGAGCCATTGCCCGTACCCTCGAGCCAGGCCTGGGTCATTTCGTACAGATCGTAACCGGGTGTGGCGCTGTCGGTCTCATCCTCTACATAGACGGTGATCGAGGCCGACTCGATGGTGCTGCCGGCCGGGATAGAGGAGAGGTCCCAATATAACAGCGCCGATGCGTCATTGTCGCTGTTATAGGGTTCGTCGCTATCAACCATCAGGGGCGTCGTCGTGCCATAGTTATAGGTGGGGTCATTCTGGCGGATATAGACATCGTGAGCACCGGTGTAGCCTTCAGCACCCTGCTGGAAGCTGACCGTTGCACACCAGCCCACCGTGCCGCTGACCGCCACATTCTTCGTGGTTGCGCCGCTGCTCTCGTGAGTGATGTTTCCGCTGAACGTGCCTTCGACGCCGGTCAGGCGGACGTAGACCTGTGTGGATTCCACCGAACCACCAGTCTGGGGCAAGGTTAAGGAAGCGCTCCAGGTACTGCCATCGAGCGACAGTTCAAAGCCGTCAGGTGCGGCAATGTTGATATCCGCTTCCAGGTTGCTGCCGGAGACGGTATAGGTCTGCGCGTCGGAAGGCAGGCCCGGCGTGGTATTGAAAGGCGTCAGTGCGCCGCTGGTGGCGATGTAGGGGCCGGTGGGAGGCACGCAGTAGGTCATGTTGAGTTTGGGTTGAGTCGCCGTTTCCGATGAGCTGATGTACAAATAGTCATCTGATGCATCTGAATTTTGAATGGTGAAACCATTGTTATTGGTGGGTGTATTGTACCAACTCTGCAAGACGGCAATACCGCTCGCATTCAAATCAACCGTTTTGCTGCCGGTGGAAGCAAAGCTGCTCGTGGTTGCTTCCCAGAGATTCGTGCTGTTGCGATCTGCGGCACCTTGCGCACCAGCGGTAGCCCACTCATTGACGCCGGCATCATAGTAAGTCCACGATGCGCCTGTGCCCTCGGCGTCATCGTTTGTTCCCTCTATCCAGGCTCGTAACAGATCATACAAGTAGAATTGCTGGGCAGTATCACCGCCGCTTAGAACTTGCAGGGTGAGACTGGCATCCGTAATTGTTGCGTCAGAGGGCAAACCCGTCAGATCCCACCTGATCAGCGTTACTTGGGGATATGAACCGCCATTGGCCTGAAGTTGCGTGTCAGCGCCGTAATTACGTGCGGGCTGGGAATTCCTTAGCCAGGTATCCCCGGTTGCATCCAGAGTTACATCCGTACACAGCGAAACTTCAAAGTTGGCTGTGATGGATTTATCGCCGTCCATCACAATGGACCAGGTGCCATTGCCGTTGTCGATCACATCGCTGGCGTCAGCACCACTCCAATGGCTGAAGGCAAAGCCAGAATTGGCGATCGGGGTTAGGATGACCGTTGTGCCCGCGGCATAGGTGCCGCCTGCCGGGCCAAGATTTACAGACCCATTGCCGTCGTCACTGACCGATAATGTATGAGTAACAACCTCGCCTTCAAGCCCAAGCATGAACACGCTGGGGCCATAAGCTTCAGTGCTACTATCCGCTTCAACACGCACCGTGAAAGCGCCATCGGCTCCGGGGTTGATGCCCGTCCAGCGGGCGACATAACCATTTTCGGTATTGTAACCTGTGTTGAAAGTGACCGAGTGTTCGTTGTTGATTGTCACGCCGGAGGTGCTGGCATTCGTTGCTGCATCCACGCCCGAGATGGTAAATCTGGAGTTACGAGTATAGGACGAGCCATCGCGGTTAGCAGAGGCGGCAAAGATGTACGTACTGTCCGGGTCGAGGTCGGTAAAGGTCAGCTCCACATACCAGCCCGAGTCGCCATACTGAATGACGCCCGCCATATCGACAATGTTGTGAAAGGTATCGTAGGCGTCTGTCCCAGCATCAGGCTCGGTGCCGCCGTAGCTCCCGGTTCGCACAGTTGGGTTGTTATATGGAGTAATTGTGACCATTACAGGCGTATCCTGGCCGGTGGCATAATCCTTAAGCAAGCCGGTCGTGTTGCCCGACGTAATCGTGTATTGGGTAATGTTTGTGTCCGGTTGGCCGGATGCCCAGGCACAGTCATTGTACGCGATCCATGAGGCCGATGGAACGGTAACCGTGCCGCTAACTGCCACGTTCCGGGCAAGTGCCCCCTCGCTGGTGTGGACGATATCGCCGCTGAAAGTGCCTTCCGTCGCGCTGTACAGCCGCACGTAGATAGTTGTCGCTTCCACCAAACCGCCGATCTGGGACAGATTCAAGGAAGCGTCCCAGTCGCTGTCATTAAGTGAAAGCTCGAACCCATCGGGCGCGGTGATGGTGATGTCCGCCGTCAGGTTGCTGCCGGAGACGGTGTAGGTCTGCGCAGTTGAAGGGGCACCCGGTGTAGTGGAAAAGGCAGACAGGACACCGCTGGTGCTGATGGTAGGACCGACTGGTGCCTGGGTGTAGCATACTTCCAGGAGAGGAGCTAGCGTCTCACCGTCCGTGCCATCGTACGAGATTGCACGCCGGTTCTGAGACTCCGTGGTCTGGCCAATAATGACCATAGCGTTATTGGCCACCCAACCCGGTTGATCCACAATCTCCTGGATAATTGCCGCCAGCGGGGGCGTAGCATAGTCCGAACCGCTCGTCCATTGCGGCACGGTCCAGGTTTCCGTGACGGTGGTTCTGGGGCGATTAGTGATGTTGTCGTCGCTTTCGGCGAAGGTGTCAGGATTGGTCGCGAGTTGGCCCCACAAAGTCATGCCAGATGCTGTGGAGCCGCTGGTTGCATTAGCGCGGAACGTGACGGTTGCACTGGTAATGGTAGCGCCTTGAGGTACGTTGACGTTCAGGAAGCGCAACCCCCACCAGTTAAGTGTGCTGGTCGAGCCTCCACCGTAGGTTCGGTACATCTGTAGGGAACTGGTAGACGTGTCCCCATCAAGGTCTACGGCCCCGGTATCGTTGCGCTCCTCGGCATCATCGCTGGATGCGCTGATCCTGGATGTGACACAGATGGGTACGAGTGGGATGATTGTATAGTTGACACTGGCAGTGTGAGCGCTGGCGGGCATGGTCAGCGAGTTGGTATCTGCCGTGCTGCTATCATTTGCAGTGCCCGTCCAACTACTGATCTGCCAATCCATGTCAGGCACAGCGTCACTAAGGGAAATGCTCTCGCCTTCCACATACTCACCAGCCGGACAGCCGGTCGAGTTGGCCGGAGAGGCCACCGGATCAGTTCCATTGCCGGTATGACTCAAGGTCAGGGCGTAGCAGATCGGTGAGATTTCGGTATAGACAACACTGACTGCATGCATATTAGCCGGCATGGTGACCGTATTGGTACTGGCCGTACTGCTGTCGTCGATCGTGCCGGTCCAACCGCTGATCTGCCAACCAGTGTCTGGCACAGCGTCGCTAAGGGAAATGCTCTCGCCTTTCACATACTCACCAGCCGGACAGCCGATCGAGTTGGCCGGGCTGGCTACCGGATCAGTGCCTTGTCCTGTATGGCTCAAGACCAGGGCGTAACATATCGGAGTGGTGGGTGCGGGGTTGATGGGTACGGCAGCAATCGCCCAATAGTTCCCGGTAGACGCGGTCCAACTCATCGTCACCGAACCGCCCGTGGCCTGTTCCGTGCTGGCTGCAGCCCGCAAGTTAGCCACGTAAGCGGGATTCCACAACTGTGTCTGGTCAGAGCCAACTGTCAGTTCGTAAGAAGAAGAACCGGCACCCAGAAAGACATGATCGAAGACAAGCTCATCGCCATTCAGCCCAGTCAATTCTACACTTGGCGTGGTGCTGTTGTCATTGGCGCCAGCCGGTGTCCCCAGGGGCGTGCTCTGATCCACCCCGGCAAAGTTGGCCGCTCCGGCCATGATGCCATTGGATACGGAACCGGAGAAGGTAATCGTCACCGTTCCCGCCTGTCCACTCGGCGGGGCAAGCAAGCTGTAGATCGCTGAATAGCGGGGGTTGGATGTGTTGTAGCCCAACTGGGTGATGACTTGAGCCAGGGCTATGGCACTGCCACCCTCAGGCGTGAATGTAATCGAGGAGATGGTTCGATCTGTCGTACCGCAGTTCCAGGACACCCCTACCAATAGCAAACGGTTCGTTCCTGTGCCCGTGGTGTGGGCAAAGCTGAGACTGCTGACATCATCCCCCGTCGCGCTCGATACCGCCCCATCCAACGTCACTTCGCCGGTCGGCGGCGCTTCCACAAAGGTGGCGGTACAAGTCTTGTCGGCATCCATCGTCACCGAACCATCGGCGCAGTCAGGATCACCCGTCCAACTGCCAAATACGTAGCCGGTGTTCGGGGTGGCGCTGAGGCTCACCACCACATTCTCGGCATAGGTGTGCACGCCCACCGTTGGGCTGGTTGTCCCGTTCCCGTCACTCGCCATCGTCAAGTCATA
>DAIUDK010000086.1:0-23124 GCA_036845725.1 Chloroflexota bacterium | reverse complement strand
CCCAATCGGATTCCGTGAAGCGAATATTGACGGTCATATAGCTTCCTCCAAAAAAACCGACCACGAATCTATACGAATTTTCACGAATAGAAATCAAAACCAGTGTGAATTTGTGAAGATTGGTGGTCAGATTTTCACTCTGGGCGTTGGGCCTGATACCAATTACGTATCATGCATCTTGCCTCTTGCATCCTTTAGTACCGGCACTCTTCCTGCACCACTTTCATCAGCCAGCGCATGCGTCCGACGCCGACGCCGGCGGGGGTGGAGCCGGCGGTGGTGATTTCCAGGCCGCCGGTCGCGCCGGCTTTCTTGAAGTCGTTGATGACGTGCTGGCGAATCTCCTCCGAATTGCCGTTGCGCAGAAGCATCGGCGGGAGCTGACCGTGGATGTAGGCGTCGGGCATTTTCTCGCGGATCAGACCGGCGTCCACGGTGGGGCCGTAGTTGACGGCGCGGATGCCGAGTTCGTACTGCATCTCCAGCAGGTGGCCCATGGCGCTGTCGGAGTGCTGGTAGCGGCGGGCGTCGCCGGGGGCCATCGCTTCGAGGACGCGCTTGAGCACCGGGAAGCAGTACTCGCGGTAGAGTTTCTTGTTGAAGAGCGCGCAGTTGTCGTCGGTGATCCACCAGCCTGGCTCGGTGTTGCCGCTGAATTCGCGCAGCACGGTGTTGAATTCGACCATTTTCTCCGCCAGAATGTCGCGGAAGCGGCGCATCATGTCGGGATAGTCGTAGATCCAGTAGAAGACGGTCTCCGGTTTGAGCACGGACGTCATAATCGTCGCCGGGCCGCGACTGCCGGCGCCGAGTTTGGGCCGCGGCTTTCCGGCGGCCTTGTGTGCTTCCCATTCTGCCAGATATGCCTCTGGGATGGTCCACGCGCGGACGTCGGTGGCTTCGGCCTTGTCGAGGATGCGGGCGAAGGCGGCGGCGTCTTCCGGGCCGTCACCCACGTTGACGGCAGTGAGCCAGGGGGTGCCACCCTCGTAGTAGGTGAAGACGCAATCGAAGAGGTTTTCGATGCGATGCGGCTCGTTTTCCCAGGTGTCTTCGTTGAAGAAGGCGCGGCCCACGTGTTCCTGCAAGATGGCGTTGACCTCTTTGTGCAACGCGTTGCGGTAGGCGGTGTCCTGGTAGTACCGCAGCGTTGAGGGCACGTCCATGAACTCGAAGATCCAGTGATCGTCCGGTGAGAACGACAGCGCGCAGCGCGGCTTGTCGGTGGTGAATCTTTGGCACTGGGCGTTCTCTTCCCAGAACGCCGCTACGTCCAAGTCTTTCGTCAGTTCCATGAACTCTTGTTCGATGATAGGCATAAGTCTTCCTCCGTTTCTTATTGGTGTTTTTTTTGAGTTTGCCATCTCATATCAAGAAACTTGTTAATTTGTTTTGCAATCATTTCTTTCTCTTTCAGATTAGAAGAAGTATAGAAAAGGGTCAGTGGGATAGTTTTCCAGTGCTTTGTTACTAACACAACGCGATGTGTCTCGCTATCATTATCACTGCTCTGGCTGACTTCTACACGTGCGTCGGTGATATCATACAGTGGGTACTCGCTGACTTTGGTACCGAAAATCGTACCACTGCGGTGGATGACCACTTCATTGATACGATCAAAAGTCCAGGTTGTTTTGCTAATTCCCACTCCGGCAATGCCGGCAACCAAACTAACAGTGATAAGGGCTAAGCCTACAATAAGTGTTCCGTTGTCCTTCTGTACGATTTCCAGCGTTGGTTGGTGGGCATAAACGAACAGCTTGATTTTCTCAACAACGTATTGCTTCTTCACATAGCCGCTACTTGCATGTTTTGTAAATGGAATCAGGTGGTAGTCACCGGTGACGAGTTCGACGCGGTAAGCGGAGACCCCTTCACTATCAACTTCTTCGGCAACATACGCGTCTTTCAGATTGCTGAATTGTGTTGTATATACCGGAACACCTAATAAAGAACGTTCTAGCTCGCAAACAGGCACTTCAGCGCTATCCCGGATACAACTCAATGTAGTCGTTCCTCCGGTAACGAACAATGCGATCCCAATGAGTACTGGGCTTACTAGCATAAGCAGGATACCAGGGCCGCCAAGTCGTATCCGCAGGGTATCTCTGTCGAATTGCTCGATCTTCATAGGCGTATGTCATCTATCCTTGATTGCCTTCCCGATCTCAAACGCCGGTCCCAGGTATTCGCCCACGCCGTAGTAGCCGCCGTCATCGGGTGCCCAGAGGATGGGGCGGATTTTCTGGACGGAGAGCTTGCCGTCGGCGTCGAATGCTTCTGCATCGGCCTTGATGTCGAGGATTTCACTGACGAAGAGTGT
The DNA here is from genome assembly GCA_036845725.1 of Chloroflexota bacterium. Taxonomy (GTDB): domain Bacteria; phylum Chloroflexota; class Anaerolineae; order B4-G1; family SLSP01; genus DSWT01. The sequence goes on along the minus strand of DAIUDK010000086.1, from coordinate 20,801 downwards.
GTGCAGGCCGATTTCGAGCGTGTGCAGCAGTTTGCACTCCAGCGCCATCGGGAATTCGGCGACGTAGGGCGCATCGACCAGGTCGCTCTTGACCGGCGTGAGACCGGCGGCGGCGAACTTGTCCACGTCCCGCCCGGAGACGAGGCCGACGTAATCCGCCTCTTTCACGTACCGCTCCGAGGCGATGTTGACCGTGAACGCGCCGCGCGCGACGATGTTCCCGTAGGTGTACGTCGCTTTGCGCAGCGAGACGGAAACGCACGGTGGCTTCGAGCAGCAAATGCCGCCCCAGGCCGCCGCCATAAGGTTGGGTTTGCCCGTGTTGTCGTAGGTGCCGACGATAAAGACGGGCGTTGGGTAGACGATTGTTTTTGCGCCGCGAGATGTTTTCATTCTTGCTCTCCTGTTTTTTGGTTCCACTTCGATAGGCAATCTGGGCAGATACCGTGAGTGAAGGTGGCCTCGGAATGGGCTTCGATGTAGTCTTCTACTTTGATCCAGTGTCCGGCTGTGTCCTGAATTTTGCGTCCGCACCACGCGCAAATCGGCACGAGTCCGCTCAGTGTTTTGATGGCAGTCAACGCTTCTTGTAGTTCGGCGTTGCGCTGTTGCAATGCCTCGTTTTGCGCGACCAGCTGCGCGTTTGCTTCTTCCAGTTGTCGCTGTAGTTTGCGCAGCGTGAGGTGAACGCCCACGCGTGCCAAAACTTCTTCTACTTGAAGGGGCTTGGTCAGATAGTCCACGCCGCCCGCGGTAAAGGCTTTAACCTTATCCAACGGTTGGTTGAGCGCGCTGATGAAGATCACCGGGATATGCGCCGTTTCTGGCCTGGCTTTCAGACGTTCGCATACCGCGTAGCCGTCCATACCGGGCATCATAATGTCGAGCAGAATCAGATCGGGTGGTGCCGCCGCAGCCGCTACGAGCGCCTCTTCACCGTTGGATGCCGTATGTACCTTGTAGTCTTTTTGCGTCAGGATATGCGTGAGCAAAAGCAGATTGTCCAGCGTATCATCAACAATAAGAATGTTGGTTTGGTTCATAGTGCCTTACTGACCTTCGATCAGGCGCGCCAGAACGACACGTGGATCTGTTTCAGTGGACGCGGCGGATATGGCCTTGAGCCGAGCAGTTCCTGCTTTGCCGGGCGGAATGATTCTCCCCGCCTGCGTGTAAAACACATTGCGCGCCTTCCGTGTGGGGAAGTGCGCGTGCGCCCAAGCGCTACCATATCCCAAGCCTAGCGCGCGCTGCATCGCGGTGTGCCCGTAGATGAAGGCCGCGCTGTCCATAAACGCCTCGCGCACCGGTCCCAGCTCCGGTGCGGCGAAGTCGTCCACCAGCCGGTTGCCGGGCGCGTTCATCTCCGTGCCGACGTTAAGTGGCAGATCGAGGTGTCGTGCCAAATCGACGATTTTGTACAACTCGAGCAGCTTGGTCCGCTTGACCTCTGGATCGGCGATATTCCAGTTCCGGTCGGGGACGATGTTGAGCGCGACGACGCCTTTGCCGATAAGCAATTCCAGCAGTTCCTCTTCGGCTTGCTCGCCCGCCGACGTCCCATCGAGCCAGGTGGCGCACGGCAGCGCGCCGCAAGCCGTGATAACGTGGTTGACTTCTTCCACCGAGGGGAACGTCTCCGGCGATGGTTGCACGTAGCCCACGCCGCCGCGTTTCATCAGTGTGGCGCGCACCAGATTTTGAATTTTTGGGCCGTTGTTCAGGATTCCATCAATTTCGTCGCGGGATCTATGCAGCTTTTCGGCCCAGAATGCCGTTTGATCGGAAACGGTTCGCCGGACGGCGGCGAGGTACGCGACGACCATGTGCCGCTCGGTGGCGTTGCCTGCCGGCGTGAGGGGGAGCACGTCACGGTCGTAGTCGATGACGACGGGATCGAGGTGGGCGTTGACGCGTGCCGCCATATCGCGGTTGCGCGCCTCGGCCCGCGCGCGCAGGCTGGCGAGGATTGCCCGCGCCTCTGTTTTCTCAACGGATTGAACGGATTTTAACGGAGAGTCTATTGTATCCGTTGCATCCGCTAGATCCGTTGAGGTGAAGCCGATGCCCATGTGATAGAAAATCCCCGGCTCGCCCGGCGAGTTGATCTCCCGCGTGGCGAACTCCGGGATGAAGACGCGCGTCTCCATCCCCGCGCTGCCGCGCACGCCCGCGAGATCGCAGGCGGCGAGGAATTCACCCACGCCGTCGAGCACGTCGAAGTCCACGATGCCCATAAACGGGTAGCCGGATTTCTTCGCCAACCACGCCAGTGCCGTCGGCGAATAGCCGTAGGCGTTGTACGAGAAGAAGGTGTGACAGTGCATGTTGGCGACTTCGGCAGGCGGCGCGATGTCCACCACGCCCTGGTCGGCCAAAGCCAGCAGCTCGCGCAGCGCAGCCGTGCGGCGGGTGAGGTCGAAGTCGCTAAGTTGCGCCTCAAGGATTTCAAGAGGGGTATTGATCATTGCTTAACCAAAAGTCTTTCGCATCCTCTCACAATAATACTGCACATTCTCCCATTTAGCATCCGGCGCGATGCGATGGTCGGGGCAGGGGATGTAGCCGCCGAGATCGACCAGCGGCTTGAGGCGCTCGATTTCGGCGTCCACGGCGGCGTAGTCGCGGCTGAAAACGACCTTGTCCATCCCGCCGACGCCGCGCAGCGCCCGCCCGTACTGCGCCCGCCACGGCGCGATGCTCGAACGCCACGTCCCCACTTCGATGGGGAACATCGTGTTGACGCCGTTCTCCAGCCACACCGGGACGAGCTTCGTCACGTCGCCGTCGCTGTCGAGCGAGACGATGTCGATGCCGTAATCGTTCAGCAGGCCGGTGATGCACTTGTAGTGGTGGCCCGTCATCCGGCGGAACGTGCGCGGGCTGATGAGCGGCCCACTCTTGAAGGAGATGTCTTCCCAGAAGTGCGCGAAGTCGAAGGGGGCCGGTTCGCCATTGGGGCATACCATTTCCAATGCCGTTTTGGTGGTCTGGTAGCACACTTCGGCGGTGACGTCCACGATTTCCTGCAACAGGTCGGGATCGTCCGCCAACATATACGACAGTCCCACCAGGCCGATCCAGTTGCGGATGACGCCGAACAGGCTGCCCACGTTGATGCCATAGGGATTCGTCCACGCGCCACGCCGCAAGTAGTCCAGCCCGCCCCAGTCGAAGCGCACCATCTGCCCGTCACAGTTCACCCAGGCGTGGGTGACGCGTACTTCGTTACATTGTAGCTTGGGCAGGTAATGTTCCTCCCACGAGGCGCGATCCTTGAGCAAGTGCTCGATCTCGGTGGGAATCGAAGTGACGTCATCCTTTTGCAGGACGATTGTGCCCTCTTCGTTCTGGATATGGCGACCGCCATCTGGTAGTTCTGCAATCACGTGCGGCTCAAAGGGTGGCCATAGCCGGGTATGCGGACTGTAACACGTGCTCCAGTTGAAGTCGAAGCCGAGTTTAGCGCCGATGACGGCGTCCGTGGGATTGCCGTCACCCCACGCCTGCGCCTCCTCGCCGGTGATGTGCCCTTCCGCCGCCCACTTGTCCAGCGTCTCATTCCAATAGCCGAAGTGCACGAGGGGCATCCGGTCGTAATCCTGGTAGTGGAGAATGGCGTGGACGCGTTCGCGGTTGTTCATAGTGTAGTCTCCCTTGGTCAAGCAATTAAGTCGAAGGGTAAATCGCTGATGTCACGTAGGCGTTTACCCTCAACCAGCGTTGTCAACATATCCATTTGATCGACGTTGTTGGTTTCCACAATGGCTGCCTGCAACTCAGGTAGTGCGAAGTGATAGACGCAATCCAGGTCACCCGTTCCCAAGGCCAAAGAGGCGATCCGCGTAGGCAAGGGTTCGGCGGTCACCGCAGCAATGTGTGGTGTGTGTCCTTTGCGGTTCCGAATCAGATTGAGTGCCTCAGTGCGGGCATTTTGTCCCCGGTCGCTACGCAAAGTCCATTTGCATGAGATGCTTGCATGGAGAATGTAGGGCGCGCGTGCCTCATTGCTTTCTCTCAACGGTGTTAACCGGGCGATTTCATCTTCAGGAGAAATCAGCAGTTCGTATTGGTTGATATCCGCGTTATTCACGGACCGACGACCTATAACGATATCAGGATGCACGATGTAGTCACGGCCCAAAGCTGTGGCTAACTCATTGTTCTGTTCAACCAGCCTCTCTAAATGAGTGAGGTGCTCGTATTGTGCGAAAGCCGAGATTGCTACTTCGGTCGAGTAATACCATTGGCCAGGGCGCAGATGATGCAACAAAGTGAAAGCAACAGCTAAGAAATCTTTCGTCAATGCCTCGAATAGCCTACCAGCCGTCTGTCCTGAAATGACCTGATAGTTGGCGATATATCCCATGCGACGGATTATCCCCCAGGCAATGGTTCGGCTGGACACATTATCCCGGTCGGCAAAATTTGGGTATTCACTTCCCCCTTCTTGGCTGAGTCGGATAATCTTTTCGCAGAGTTGCGCGTGATACTGTTTGCGTAAGTTCGCTAAGCTCATATAGAACCCTCCGTGAAGTCTTCTGGTTTATAAAGACCGATCACATATTCTTCATGCATACGTTGTTGGATTTGTGATTGCTTATCCACTTTTCGTCCAGCCGGCATCATGCGGCGATCCCGATCGAGTTGCCGTACGCCGATAGCTGGAACCTCAAAGCCTAGTGTTTGTCCGATTTCAGCCAGACAGTTTTGGGTCTGGGTATCGATCCCACGCATCACAGAGGTTCCGACGACAACCAATGCGGCTTTGCCTGGCTTAAGCACGCGAAACATTTCTTTGAGGGCGCGGGTCATTTCCGAGTAGTAACGATGTACCACTGCGCCTTTAGATGCGTCCTTTTGACGTAGGGCATCCACAATCTGTGCCGCATCGGGTGGCAAGTCCTCGAAAGCAAAATCACTGATGCTTTCTCCACCAATGTAAGTTTTGCGCCGTTCACTCAAATCGTCAATCGGATAACCTAACCAGGCCAGTGAAAACTTATGGGCGCGCATATAGTCAATCGCATTTGAGGCATAAGGAGGCGAGGTGACAATTAAATCAATGGAATTGGCCGGTAATGGCAACGCTTGAGCATTTCCCCGCGCCAAATAGTGCGGTGTGTCGATACTATTCAGTTCGGTGAAACCCTTAAGATTGGTTTGAACTCGTTTGTTGAATTCTTCCAGCGGCGACCGTAAGGTTTTGACCTGATAACGGTGTCGGGATTCTGGCACAGATGCCAGTGCGTCTTCTCCCATAATGATCTGCCCTGTTGCAGATCGCGCGACTTTGACGCGATGCGGGCGTGTGTGTGCCAGGTCGAAGGCTAATGAGACTCCCCCCGATTTGGTAATAATGGTTGCTGACAAAGCTAATTTGAAGAATGATTGCAGTGCCGGGTCGGAGACTTGTTCAATTTCATGGAGCAGAGCCATCAATTCCAGTTGCGTTTCTTCAGCAAACCAATAGTCAATGAACTTGCGAGTGGCGGAATCCCGCCGTTGCGCTAGCCATTGCCGTAGCCTGTCAGGGTTTTGACTGACCAACGTTTGTGCCTGTGTTGAAATTCGATACTGGTAGGTAACAATGGCGTTTTTGTCCGCCGTTGTGAGTTTTACATGGGTGAGCAGCAACGCCAACGGGTCAATGTCGCAGCCGAATGCCACCCGACCGGCCAGCAATGCTTCCAGCAGGGTCGTACCTGACCCCATCATCGGGTCGAGCACATTGTTGCCGGGTTGTGTCAAGGCGGCGATGAACTTGCGTGGCAACTGCGGCGGGAATTTGGCCGGGAAGGCGTGGAAGTTGTGAGAAGCGTAACTGCTATCCGCGCTGTGAAAATCCAGGTCTTCGCGTAATAGCGTGACCAAGCCTTCCCGGCAAGGTAGTTGTCGGGTGGTGGGTTCCACAATTATGAGTGGCAATTGAAATGTCACTGGTTCTCACTTCCAATTTGAATCATTGCCCGCAGTACACCATCCTCATATCCCGCGACCAACTCAAACGCCTCGACGATGCGTTCCAGTGGGAAACGATGTGTCCCCAGGGGCGCGATGTCCACGAGGCCGCGCTGCACCATGCGAATCGCGCGCGGATACGTGTGCTTCATCCGCCGCACGACTTTGATCGTGAGGCCCTTGCGCCGGATCACGGAGGCATTCATCGTCATCGTATCGTCGGAGGGGATGCCCACGACGATGACTTTGCCGCCCGGACAGGTCACGCGCGCGGCCTGATCGGGTGTGTCGTGCGCGCCCGCCGCCTCGAAGGCGACGTCCACGCCGCGCCCGCCCGTCGCGCGCATGATTGCGGCAACCACATCTTCCGACTTGGGATCGAAAACCGCGTCGGCGGCGTATTCCAGCGCGAATTGCCGCCGGTGCGCCAGTGGCTCGGTCATGTAAATCGCGCCTGCACCCGCCGCTTTCGCCACTGCTGCCGTCATCAGGCCGATCGTGCCGGCCCCCAGTATAGCAATCGTCTGCCCGACCTTGAGGTGCGCCAGATCGACGGTGTGAATGGCAATGCCAAGTGGCTCCAATAGCGCGCCGTCGTCTGCACTGAACCCTTCCGGCAGCGGGAAGCAGTTCTCGGCCGGCATCACCGCGTACTCGGCGAAGACGCCGTCGATCGGCGGTGTGCCGCAGAAGCGCACGTGCGGGCAGATGTTGGGATGCCCGTGCTGGCAGTATTCGCATACGCCGCAGTGGATTGCCGGTTCCACGGCGACCAACTGCCCCAACTGTAGCCCGTGCCCCCCTTCGACACCCGGCCCGAATCCGGCGATCCACGCCGAAAACTCGTGGCCCATCGTGATCGGCTCCTTCACGATCGCATCGCCGATGCCGCCTTCGCGATAATAGTGCACGTCCGACCCACACGTGCCCACCGAGGCGATCTTGAGCAACACCTGACCCGGTCCCGGCGTGGGAACCGGCGCGCGCTCCACCCGCAAATCCCGAATCCCGTACAATCGGGACGTAAGCATTGTTTGTTCTGACATTATTTCCTCCGTGAAGAGTAAAGAGTTAAGAGTAACCGGTGACGTGTTTAACGCCCTGTTCCCAACCCCCGTCTACCATACTTTGACAAATTCCGGCGTCACCTTGATGATGAGATTCTCCGGCGAGTTGGCCCATTCTTGCGGCTCGGGCGCCAGCACACCCTCCGGTCCCATATAACGGGCATAGATGCGCAGCGACATATCGCGCACGAACTCGCGTGGCGCGGTGATCAGCTCCGCCTCGCCCTCGAAGACCACGGCGGAGACGCCATCCACACTTTCGGCCACATCTATAACGACGGCGCACCTGGGATTGGCGCGCAGCTCGCCGATTTTGCGCGTGCTCTCGTAGGAACTGATCCACAACGTCTCGCCGTCCCATTCGTACCACACGGGGACCACGTGTGGCTGCAACGTCTCCGGCGAGGCGGTGGCAAATCGCGCCAGCAGCGGCGCGGCCAGAAAGTTGTCTATCTTGACTTTGCGATCGTCAGACACCATATATTCCTCCTACAGTTCCAGTATTTTCAGCGATTCTTCCCGCATAAATGCCTCAATGAGCTGTGGCTTATGCTCGGCTTTCGCAATGACCTCTGCCGCACGGATGTGAACTTCCATCGTCCAGCGATCATTGCGGTCTTCCTGCGTTGCAGCGTAGACCACGCCCGCCATTTTCGCCCAGCAGATTGCGGCCATGCACATTGGGCAGGGTTCATACGTTGTGTATAGCCAACAGTCGTCCAGGTGATGACGGCCCAGTGTCTTGCACGCCTGGCGAATCGCGTTGATCTCCGAATGGCCCGTCACATCGTGATCCGCCGAAAAGATCGTACCGCCGCTCATAGCGATGATCTCGTCACCTTGTACGATGAGACAGCCCACCGTCCAATGGGTGAAACCAAACTCAATCGCTTGCGCCATCAACGCCTGGTTAGGATGTTGCATGAGTGCCTATTCACCGAAATACAGCGCCTCCAACGACGCATTGACGCCCGGCGCGCCAAAAAGCGGGAGATCGCGTAGATGCATCACCTCGCCCAACCGCTTGACCGCTGCGTAATCCAGCGCCTTGATCCCGCCGCCGAGCTGCACGGCGTAGAGGATCGACTGCGCGGTGGCTTCCAGCAACTCGATGTTCATCAGCGTCCAGTAGATGTCACCCCGGCTCATCGTCACCAGGCCGTGGTTTTCCATGATGAAGCTATTGTACTTGGGCAGATACGGCGCGAAGCTGTCGGCCAACTCCTGCGTGAGCGGCTGCGCGTAGGGGACGACGGGTACCGGGCCGATTTCGGTGGTGGTCTCCGGGTAGAGCGGCAGCATCAGGTAGTTCTCGCCGCCGGAGATTGCGAGCGCGCCGACGGCGGGCGCGTGGCAGTGGATGACGGAGACGACATCCGGCCGCTCGTGGAAGAACTTAAGATACATCGGCAGTTCGCCGGTGGGGCGGCGCTCGCCCTCAACCGTTTCGCCCGCCAAGTTGACGAACACCACGTCCTTGCGGCGGATGTCGCCCTTGTTCATCTGCGTCGGCGTGATCAGCACCAGATCGTCCTCCAGCTTCCACGCCAGATTGCCGCCGTAACCGGTGACGTACAGATTGCGCGCCAGCCGGCGGCACACTTTGACGAATAACTTCACTTCACGTTGGTAGTGCTTGTGCAGCGTCATGATCTCTCCTTGATCGTCAGATAGTCGTTAGTCGAATAGTCGCTAGTCGGGTCATTCCAGTACGTGTCATTCTACTGTAAGCTGGAATAAAATCAAAGTTGTATCCGACTTTGACCTTTTCCTTATCTACTACTATACTTTGTAAAGACTATCTGACTAACGACTACCTGACTGGTAAACTGTATTTTGGGAGGAAACTATGGAAGACTTTGAGAAACTTGGCGTTTTTTATCTGGGCAAAGAGTACGATATGGGAAAGAAGGCCGCCAAAGACGCCCTTTTGCTCTACGACAGCAAAGACCTGGTGACGCACGCCGTCACTGTCGGCATGACCGGCAGCGGCAAAACCGGTCTCTGCATCGGTTTGATCGAGGAAGCCGCCATTGACGGCATTCCCGCCATCATCATTGATCCCAAAGGCGACCTGGGGAACCTGCTGCTCACCTTCCCGCAACTGCGCGGCGAGGACTTTCTGCCCTGGATCAACGAGGACGATGCGCGGAAGAAGGATATGACGCCCGCCGCTTACGCCGAAGCGCAGGCCGCCCTCTGGAAAAAGGGCCTGGCGGACTGGGGACAGGACGGTGCGCGCATCCAAAAACTCAGGGATGCCGCTGATTTTGTCGTTTATACCCCGGCCAGCAATGCAGGTGTATCCGTTTCCATCCTCCAATCCTTCGCCGCGCCCCCCGCCACCGTCCTGGACGACGGAGAAATGATGCGCGAGCGCGTCGGTACCACCGTCACCAGCCTGCTCGGCCTGTTGGGCGTCGATGCCGATCCCGTCCAGAGCCGCGAATACATTTTGCTCTCGACCATCCTCGATTATGTGTGGCGACAGGGGCGCGATGTCGATCTCGCCGCGCTGATCCAACTGGTGCAGAACCCGCCCATGGACAAAATTGGCGTGCTCGATCTGGACTCGTTCTATCCGGCCAAAGACCGTTTTGCCCTGGTCATGGCATTGAACAACCTGCTTGCTTCCCCCGGCTTCAGTGCCTGGCTGGAAGGTGAGCCATTGGACATCGGCCAGATTTTGTACACGCCGCAGGGAAAACCGCGCATTGCCATCTTCTCCATCGCGCACCTCGGCGACCGGGAACGCATGTTCTTCGTCTCCCTGCTGCTGAACCAGGTCTTGAGCTGGATGCGCGGCCTCTCCGGCACCACCAGCCTGCGCGCCTTGCTCTACATCGACGAAATTTTCGGTTACCTGCCGCCCAGTGCCAACCCACCTTCCAAGATGCCGCTGTTGACGATGTTGAAACAGGCGCGCGCGTTTGGCGTCGGCGTGGTACTGGCGACACAGAACCCGGTGGACCTCGACTACAAGGCACTTTCCAACGCCGGAACGTGGTTTATCGGGCGCTTGCAGACCGAGCGCGACAAGGCACGCCTGCTTGACGGTCTGGAGGGCGCGGCTGCGGGCACCGGCGGGCGCTTCGACCGGCGTGCCATGGAGCAAACGCTCGCGGGTCTGGGCAGCCGCGTTTTCCTGCTGAACAACGTTCACGAGGATGAGCCTGTCGTCTTTAGCACGCGTTGGGCGATGTCATACCTGCGCGGCCCGATCACCCGCGAGCAGATCCGCGTCCTTATGGAGCCGCGCAAAGCTGCAGCGCGTACGACTGCGCCTGCGACTATGCCAACTCCGGCGATCGCGGCGACGACTGCCTTTGCGTCAACGGTGACCGCGCCAACTGTTGTCGCTCCGGTGGCGGCTGCGCCGGCCGCTGGGGCAGCGCCCACATTGTCGCCGGATGTGTCCCGTTTCTTCATCCCTGTGCGCGGCAGCCGCAAGAGCCGCACGGTCGTCTACAAACCGTACCTGCTCGGTGCAGCGCGGACGCATTTCATCGATACGAAGCTGGGCGTAGATCAGTTGGAAGATATCGTGGCTGTAACTCCAATCGTCGATGCTGCACTCCCCGTGGACTGGGAGCAGGGCGAAGTCATTGACCTCGCCGTGACCGATCTGGAAAAGAACGGTGATTTGGATGCACAGTACGGCGCTCTACCGGCAGCGGCTGGACAATCCAAGAGTTATACAACCTGGAGCAAAAACTTTGCCATGTGGGCCTACCGTACGCAAAAGTTGGAGATGTTCCGCAGCTCTAGCTTAAAACTGACTTCCGAACCGGGCGAGACTGAACGCGACTTCCGTCTCCGCTTGCAACAGCTGGCGCGTGAACGGCGCGACGATAGCGTCGACGCGCTGCGTAAGAAATATGCGTCCAAGATGACAACCCTGCAGGAGCGCATCCGCAAGGCAGAGCAGGCCGTCGAACGCGAGCAGGCGCAGGCGCGCCAGGCCGGGCTGCAAACGGCCGTTAACGTCGGCTCGACGCTGTTGGGCGCGCTGTTGGGGCGTAAAGCGGTCAGTTCTTCCACTGTAGGCAAGGCGGCGACGACGGCGAAGAGTCTGGGCCGCGCCTCGCAACAGCGCGAGGACATCGCTCGCGCCGAAGAGACCGTCGAGGCTTTGCAGAAGCAGTTGGCGGATTTGCAGGCAGAATTTGACGTCGAAGCGGCTGCTCTGGCCGCCAGCATTGACCCGATGACTGAGGAGCTGATCCCCGTGATCGTGAAACCGAAGAAAACTGACATCACGGTGCAGTTGGTCTCCCTCGTCTGGATGCCGCACTGGCAGGATGAGGGTGGGGGACTGCTGGCCGCTTCGTAAATGTCCATTGTGGGGCGAGCTGCTAACTCGCCCCACAAAACTGTTTTAAGAGGGAGATGAGATCAGTGCAGGATGCACGCCAGAAAAGTCAGGCAGGATATTTCGAATTTTTGGCTGATATCGGCGTGACCAAGCATGTCGGCGGCTTGAAGGCGACAGATGAAATGCTTGGACTGTGCTCCATCGACGCGAGCAGCTACGTCCTCGATGCGGGGTGTGGGATTGGCGCGACACCGTGTTATCTCGCCAAAACGTATGGCTGCCGTGTGGTAGGCGTCGATATTGAACCGAGAATGATCGAACGTGCTACGGCGCTGGCGCAGCATAAGGGCGTGGCAGAGCGTTGTGAGTTCCGTGTGGCCGATGCGCAGGATTTGCCCTTTGCGGACAACCTGTTCGACGTGGTCCTTGTGGAATCGGTCAGCACATTCCTACCGGACCGCCCCACGGCGTTTCGTGGGTACGTTCGCGTGACCAAACCCGGCGGTTATGTGGGGATGAACGAGACCACGTGGGTTGAGCGTGGACTGGAGGCCGTGACGTTTATGCACAGTCTCGGCGCGGATGCGCTCATCAAAGAGGAATGGGTGGCTTTGTTGCAAGAAGCCGGATTGCAGGACATCGTCGCCAATGCCTATCCGCCGAACCTGCGCGAAGAGGCCAAAGGCCGGCTCAAATACTACGGAACAGGGGAGATGCTGAAAGTGGTAGGCCGCACGCTCCTGACCTTTTTCAAGCCTAAATCCAGAGGTGTCATCAAAACCGCGCTGGCAACCGCGCCCAAGCAGATTCTCCGTCTTATGGGGTATGGCGTCTACGTGGGGCGGAAACCCCTGGCCTTCGTTTGACATCTTTCATATTTGTTTTACAATGAAAGAAATCGAAAGGAAACGAAAGCTGGGGCGCGCGTGTATCTCGAAGAACGGCGGCAGGCTATCCTCAATTTGATCACAGACCACGGACGGGTTTCTGTGCCCGATCTCAGTGCACGGTTTGATGTCTCCGAAGTGACCATCCGCGCTGATCTCCAGGCGCTCGCCGAACGCGGCTTGCTCGTCCGCACGTATGGCGGCGCGATCTCTGCAACGTATAACTTACAGGAGATTTCACTGCTTCAACGCCGCCAGCAGCATATCCCCGAAAAACAGCGCATCGGTGCGGCAGGCGCGGCGCTCATTGCCGATGGTGAAGCCGTCTTCCTCGACAGCAGCAGCACGGCGATCGCGGTGGCGCAGCACCTCAAGTCCCGCCGTGACCTTACCCTCGTTACCAACAGCCTGGTCATCGCGCAAGAGATGCTCGGCCTGACGGAGATCACGGTGGTGATGCCGGGCGGTACGCTGCACCACGACACCGTCTCGCTCATCGGGCCGGACGGCCTGGCATTTTTGGAGCAATATCACATCCGCAAGGGCTTTTTCGGCGCGTATGGCCTCAGTGTGGACGTCGGATTGACCGATGGGAGTGCGCCGGAATCCGAGATCAAGCGCCAACTGGTCAGGTTGTGCCAGACAGTCATCGTGGTGGCCGACGCAGCCAAATGGGGGCGTGTTGGCGTCACCTCGTATGCCAGCTTGACCGATGTCGATACCGTTATCACCGACGCCCAAGCCCCGCCCGACCTCGTCGCGCAGGTCCGCGCGGCGGATGTCGAAGTTGTGATTGTTTAGTTGTTTTTGGCGGGATTAACAAGATAAAGGGGACGTTTTGTCCTGTGCATCCTTGCAAAAAAGGTTATTATCAAACTTGTAAAAGAGAGGTAGTTATGGGTAAGGAAGTTGGTCTATTGAAGAAAACCGGTCTGACGAAGGCCAAGGCCCTCGATATGTTGCAGCAGATGTGGGAAATCCGCATGTTTGAGGACACGGTATACGATCTGTTGGGCAAGAACCTTATCCGCGGCGCTTCGCACCTCTACGCCGGGCAGGAGGCGGTGGCGGTGGGCGCGATGTCCACCCTGCGTGAGGACGACCTTATCACCAGCACGCACCGCGGGCACGGGCATTGTCACGCGCGCGGCGCAGTGTTGCACACCACCGACGAGGAACGCCAGGAACACTACAACAAGATGATGGCCGAACTGTGCGGGCGTTCGACCGGCTATTGCCGGGGGCGCGGCGGCTCGATGCACATCGCCGACGTGGAACACGGCAATCTGGGCGCGACGGGCATCGTCGGCGGCAACATCCCTGTGGCGACGGGCGCGGGGCTGGCGCAGAAGCTCCAGGGGACGGGGCGCGTGGTGTTGTGCTTCTTCGGCGATGGCGCGTCGAATACCGGCAATTTCCACGAATCGCTCAACCTGGCGTCGCTGTGGAAACTGCCGGTGGTTTACATCATTGAGAACAACCTGTACGGCATGTCGGTGCCGCTCTCGTGTTCAACGTGTACGCCCGCCGTGGCGACGCGCGGCGATGCTTATGATATCCCCAACAAGATCGTGGATGGGATGGACGTTTTGGCCGTGCGCGAAGCCGTGACTGGTGCCATCGAACACGCGCGCAGTGGCGAAGGCCCCTACCTGCTCGAGTTCCAGACCTATCGCTGGTACGGGCACTCCCGCTCCGACCCGCGTGCTTATCGCACCAAGGAAGAGGAAGCCGCCTGGAAAACACGCGATCCTATCCCGAATTTCGCCGCGTTGTTAGTGGCCGAAGGGGTGGCCACGCAGGAAGAGATCGACGCGATTGAGGCCAAGGTCAAGGGCGAGATTCAGGTCGCGACCGACTTTGCGCTCGGTTCGCCCCTGCCGCCTGCTGAAGAATTGGAATTGTACGTCTACGCACCTTCCCTCTGGACGGACGCCGACGTGGCCCGTGAGAAGGAACTGCGCGAGCGCGTCCGCAACGGCGGTCCCGGCGTGAAGAAAGCGCGCTATTGGGAGGCCCTGCGCGACGCGATGCGCGAGGAGATGCTGCGCGACCCGCAGGTCTTCCTGATGGGCGAGGATATTGGCCTGTACGGCGGCGCGTATGGCGCGACGCGTGGCTTGTTCGAGGAGTTCGGTGCGGAGCGTGTGCGCGATACGCCTATCTCCGAGGCGACGATTGGCGGGTCGGCGGTGGGCGCGGCGATGTGTGGTATGCGTCCCGTCGCCGAAATCATGTACGTCGATTTCACCCCGCTGGCGATGGATCAGGTCGCCAACCAGGGCGCGAAGAACCGCTACATGTTCGGCGGCAAGACCAAAGTGCCGATGGTCATCCGCACTGAGGGGGGGGCGGGGCGCGGGATCGCGGCGCACCACTCGCAGAGCCTCGAATCGCTGTGGACGCACTTCCCCGGCATTTACGTGGTGATGCCCTCCACGCCCTACGACGCAAAGGGCCTGCTCAAAGCCGCCATCCGCGATGACAATCCCGTGATGTTCATCGAACACAAGATGCTCTACGGCATCGAAGGGTTCGTCCCAGAAGAAGATTACATCATCCCCTTTGGTGTGGCGGACGTGAAGCGTGAAGGTTCCGACGTCACTGTGGTCACTTACTCGCAGATGGTGCATCGTTCGCTGAAGGCGGCGGAGAAGCTGGCGGAAGAGGGGATCAGCGTGGAAGTGATCGACCTGCGTACGCTCAAGCCGCTGGATATGGACACTATCGCGGCATCCGTCAAGAAGACCGGGCGCGTGGTCGGCGTGACCGAAGCGTACCGTGTCAACTCGTTCATCAGTGAACTGGCGGCGCGCATTCAGGAGGAGTTGTTCGACTGGCTCGACGCGCCGGTGGTGCGGGTGACAGGCGCTGATGTGCCCGTGCCCATGAGCGAGTCGTTGGAAAGTGCGATGGTTCCCTCCGTGGACGCCATCATCGCCGGTATCCGCAAGGTGCTTTAATATGGAGTACGGAGTAGGGAGTATGGAGTAAGGGATGTGCTCAGTCCCTACTCCTTACTTCTTACTCCTTACTCCTTACTTCATTTAAGGAGGAACGCTATGGCAGTGAAAGACGTGATTCTACCTATGTTGGGCGAGACCATGAATGATGGCGTCATTGTCGAGTGGATGAAGGCGATGGGCGAAGAGGTCAAGCGCGGCGATGTGCTGTTTGCCGTCGAGACCGACAAGGCCATCCTTGAGGTCGAGGCGTCGGCAGAGGGGTTCCTGCGCGAGATTCTGACGCCTGCCGGTGAGCGTGTGCCCGTCCTCGCGGTGGTCGCGCGGCTGACCGATACGATGGATGAACCTCTTGGACCGGCGAGGCAGCAAAAAGCCGCCGAGCCGGTGAGTGGGCCAGTCGCTCCGCCGTCCGTTGAACCTCCTGTGCCTGCACCTGATGCCCCCGGTCGTCTCTTTGTCACGCCGCGCGCGCGGAAGCTGGCGGAGGAGGAGGGCGTGGACCTGACAAAGATTGTCGGCACCGGTCAGGGCGGTCGGATCGTGGAGAAGGATGTCGCGGCTTACCTCGCGGCGGCGCTCAAGGTGACGCCAGTCGCGCGGCGTCTGGCGGATAGCCTGGATGTGGATGTGAGCACTGTCTCTGGAACCGGACCGGCGGGGCGCGTGACAAAGGAAGATGTATTGAAGGCCAGTCCGCGCGTTAGCGAAGCAGCGTCGCTCCCGTCGCTCGCAACGCCGTCAGTGCCTCCGGCTAGGGTCTTGGTCGAGACGCCGATGACCGGTGTGCGCGCCATTATCGCGCAGCGGATGCATACGAGCCACGTCACCACCGCGCCGACCTCGCTCACCGTAGAAGTGGACGCGACGCCGTTTGCCGCGCTGCGCGAGAAGCTCAAGACGCGCTTTGCGAAGGAGCTGGGCTTCAACATCAGCTACAACGATCTGCTGATGGTGATCGCGGCGAAGGCGCTGCGCCGGTTCCCCGCCGTCAACGCACGGTTGGATGAAGCGGCGGGTGTGATTCACCAGTTGGACGAGATCAACATCAGCCTGGCGATGGATACCAGGCGCGGGTTGATTGTGCCGGTGGTGCGGGATGTGGATCGCAGGGGCCTGCTGGAGATCGCCCGCATCACGAATGATCTGGTACAGCGCACGCGCGCGGGGAAAGTGCTACCCGACGAGTTGGTCGGCGGGACGTTCACGATCACCAATTTGGGAATGTTCGATATCGATGCTTTCGCGCCGATCATCAATCTGCCGGAAATTGCGATCCTCGGGGTGGGGCGCATCCAGGACAAACCGGCAGTCTACAACGGCGAAATCTGCATCCGCAAGCTGATGTGGATGAGTCTAACCTTCGATCACCGCCTGGTCGATGGCGGCCCGGCGTCGCGGTTCTTGCAGTACATCAAGCAGTTGGTCGAGGATCCGGATTTGATGTGGGTTTAGGGTCGGGCTGACCACGAATGATGAACGAATAAACGAATGGGCCAAACGGCCCATTCGTTTTTTCTTGAGAAATGCGTGAACTGATTTATTTCCGCACCGTTACACTTTGCGCCATCGCATCCAACTCTGTTTTAATCAGGGGGAGTGTTCGATGATGTGAATGGCCTAAATCGTTGAACTCGATTCCATTGTAATAGACCACATTGAGTTCTTTGTTCTCAGGGGTATACCACACATATGAAACAACATCCAGGCTTGCTGATCCATAGCTTTCGACCAGTCCATGCCATGCTCTGGTCGGGGCGCTAAGCAAAGCTGGCAGAACCCACCAGGGATTATCCGCGCCAACGTCGACGTTGGCGTTGATCTTTCCGGTGATCTTCCACCCTGAACCGCCATCGATTTGGATCTCTGTGACATTGACCGGAATCGAAGTGTCCACTGCAACAAGCGGCTCTGGCAATCCGAATGATCTGAGCCACCCTTTTTGATCGGCAATCGCCAGATCGAGAATGGCCTGGGGATCGATACTGTCCCCCGACAGTGCATACGTCTTGTCGTTCGTATCCTCTATCGTGTACGCGCCGAACCAGGACTGGAAATAATCCGACTGTGGATTGAATCGCTCCGAATACCTGTGCCCTTTGGCCGGTTTGGGGAAGAAATAATAGTTTTGTCCTGTGGCGTTGATTCCCTCCGACTGCCACATATCGTCCATTCTGATTTTGTATGGTTTTTGGGTCCAGTTCGAAGAGATAAATTCGAAAGTTGGATTGTCTCCTCCTGTTGTCCGGCGCAATAGCGGACTACCGAGGCTGCTCTGGATGGTCAAAATGATCACGGCGTATGACAGGCATAGAAATAGAAGGAGCGCGATTAGTTTTGCGTTGCGTGCGGCGAATCCCATAGGGGCATCCTTCTTTTCTGGCATAGGCTTTTCCGACTATTCCGCTGCTAAACTGTCGAAATACCCCTGGATGTACACGACCGGCGTGCCTTTGTCGCCGCTCCCGGAGACCAGGTCGCACAACGAACCGACAAGGTCCGTCAACCGGCGGGGTGTCGTCCCTTGGGCTTCCATGGCTCCGGTAAGGTTTCCCTTTTTCGCCTTGATCTGGTTGACGATGGCCTCGCGCAGCGCTTGCCCGGTCAGCCCGGCGAATTGATTGTCCGCCAAATACTTGATCTTCACCTCGTTGGGCGTGCCTTCCAGACCAGTCGTGTACGCGGGCGAAACCACCGGGTCCGCCAGCTCCCAGATTTTGCCCACCGGGTCCTTGAAAGCGCCGTCGCCATAGATCAGCACTTCTACAGCTTTCCCCGTTTTCTCCTTGATGATCTGTTGGATCCGGTCGACAATCGCCTGCCCGTCGCGGGGAAAGAGCTTCACGGTTTCTTCGGTGGCTTTGTTCGAGCCGAGCAGCCCGTATTCTGGATGATAGCCGCTGCCGTCCACGGGAGACGCCAGAATTTCGTCCAGCCCGTACACGGTTCCCGCGCTGGCGGCAAGTAGTTGCCGTTTCGTCCGTGCGCGGGTATGGATGTCACACGTCAGCACATTGCGGGTGTGGTTCAGAATGGTCTGGGCATGATTGGAAAAAAGGAAGGTGCAGGTTGTGCCTTCGCCTTCCACCAATGACCGGTAATACGCAACGTAATCGACGCCGGTAAAGGGGTGCACGGCGCCGCCGAACGCCTGCGCGAATTGGCTTTCCGTCAGATTGTTGGTCCAGGGATCAATGCCGCGTTCATCCAACAGTTCTGGATCAAACAGTTGATTGCCGACTTCATCGGAGGGATAGCTGAGTTGGATCACGAGGTGTTTCGTGCTGCGCGCGATGGCCTTGAGCAGAATCGCAAAGCGGTTGCGGCTGAGGATGGGGAACACAATCCCCAGAGATTCGCCGCCGAATTTCGCCCGCAGTTCGGCGGCTATGGCGTCCACCGTGGCATAGTTGCCCTGCGCCCGCGCCACGACCGACTCCGTAATGCCCACCACGTCCCGGTCACGGATGGCAAAGCCTTCTGCTGCAGAGGCCTTGAGCACGCTGTCCACCACAATTTGCGCCACGTCATCGCCCTCGCATACAATGGGCGTGCGAATGCCGCGCGCTACGGTTCCTAAAAGTCGTTCCATGTGTGTGATTCCTCCTGGCAAAATAACCTTACTTCAACGTTTAAGGCGGATCACAATCCGCCGTCTTTTTGCAGCTTCCATAATATTTTGTTTATCCCCAAAAGCAAACACCGGCCCGGTGTGATACTTTTGTCCGTCTTGCGTATACTATTATAGAGCAGGATGGATATGACGTGAATGCTGATAACGCAACCCAGAGTATTGATTGGAACGCTGTGTACGTCGACGAACTGCCACGGGTCTACAACTTCTTCCGTTACCGGGTGTACGATCATCAGGCGGCCCAGGATTTGACGGCGACGACGTTCGAGAGAGCCTGGCGCAGCCGGGATCGCTACCGGCGCGACCGTGCCGGGTTAACGTGGCCGTCGATTACTACCGGCGGCAGCGGACGGACGACGTCTTGACAGCCGATGTGCCATCGGAAACTGTATCGCTCGACGGTCAACAAATTGGCAGTTGCAGGAGAGAATTCACGGTTCAAGGAGTTGGAGGCCAAGCCGTCCAGGTTCTGGGCGGGATTTTGGCACGGCAATATTGCAGCGATTACCTTTGTGGTGAGCCTGTTTAACAAAGGGGTGAGCATCTACGAGACGCGCAATAACGGGGCGTGGTATAACCTGGGCTTTCTGCTGGGCGTTTACTCCCTGTTCAGCGGCGACGTGAACGTCAAGGTTGCTAAGTCGAAGGGAGAAACACCGCAACCGGAGACTGAGCCGAAAGAAGAGTACGAAGATTTAGTTGTTCCTGAATGAGCCTCAATAAAATGCCGGACGCAGATTTTTGAGATTTTATCCGCGTGAATCTTCGAAAATCTGCGTCCTAACCCGGACAAGCCGGAACCAAAAAGGACTTGCGACGCCCGTTTCTTGCTCGTTGGGCAAGAATTTGCGTGGTTAGGCCCTAATTCTATGTGCGTTAGCAGAACAAACGTTCTACCTTGTGCCTTTAAGATACGACCTGGCCCACACAAGCCCGCGCCAATACAGGGGCGCAACGGTGAAAATGACGAGTCCCCATTGCCTCAGGTTTTGCCATCCGAGTGCCGCCCATCGCGTTGTGATTACAGTAACCACGAGTAAGAGCAACACCAGAACAAACTGGAGTGGAGGCGTGATATTGATTTTGCTTCCATGTTGCTGGGAGATGCTCTCGGTTCGAAAAAGACAGATGGCGACAATGACGCCCCAGCTAATGGCGAACCAGGGATGCACAAAGCCACTGATCGCAAAGTCGAGCGCCATCAGCAACGCGGCCAAGCCTCCTATCTTGAAGATCACATTCTCAATACGCATATTCTCCTTACTGGCGACTTCGTGTTCTCGGCGTCTAGCCGGCGAGATTCAAACCTGGTTGAGTAGCAAGTTACACCTCTCATTAACACTGTATTATTATGGCATGGTTCCGCATGAAATGCAACCATATGCAGCTTGAGTGCAGCAAGAAAACGCGCATAATGGACACCACACAACTCCACATATGATGCAAGCTGGCCAATTTTGTGTGCCACATGGAATCATACATGCAGCGCAACACCTGAAGATGCATGCTCCGTCGTATTGAGTGCAATAACTGCCATAATAATCCCATTGAAAGGGATCAGTACAGTTACCACAGGAGGACTGGAGAGAGGGATTTGCTTTGGGGAGATGACCATTAATACTTGTCGAAATCAGGTCGATCACCTCACCTTCAGTTTTTACGAACATAGCTTGACTTTTGTATATATTTCTATATTCTAGCTCTAATGTCTCCACTAAAGGTTTCGCCATTTCGTAGTAGATCAATAGACCCTGGCCATTTTCTTCCTTTGTAGGGATTGCTACAGCTAACAAGGTGTTACCATTATCCAGGATATGCCGTACTGCTACGGCCATTGTTGGCTCAGGTGTTGTGCGTGATGTTCCAAGTACATTAAGGACATCGGGTGTTTGTAATACTTTGCTTGCCACTGCGTCTTTTTCCTGGTCTGTTAATTCCTCCTGGCGCTCGATTTTAACTCCTTGCAAAGGATTA
>DAIUDK010000085.1:0-23835 GCA_036845725.1 Chloroflexota bacterium | reverse complement strand
CAGCGCGAACTAGACCTGGTCATCGCAGGTCGCCCGGCGTGGCTCTCCGAGCCAATTGTCGCCGCGGCGAAACGGCGGGCCTACGTCCATCTGATGGGCTTCTTCGCTGATACCGACCTGCCCGCGCTCTACCGGCAGGCAGAGGCGCTGGCTTTTCCGAGCGTGTACGAAGGCTTCGGCTTCCCACCTCTCGAAGCAATGGCGTGCGCGACGCCCGTCGTCGCCTCCACAGCCTCCAGCGTTCCAGAGGTCGTCGGCGATGCCGGACTGTTGATCGATCCGCTGGATGTGCCCGCGTGGACGGCAGCGCTGGAGCAAGTGCTCGACGACCCTGGCCTCCGCGCGCGCCTGCGCCAAGCCGGCCTGGCACGCGCTGCCACCTTCACCTGGGCACGGACGGCGCAGACGTGGCTAAACCTGGTTGCGTCGCTGAGAACTTAACCGCAAAGCTTGCGCCGGATCACCATCCGGCGCTACAGAGACGGCGGATTATGATCCATCTGAAGCGTTGAAGAAGAACGATATTCGAGGGAGACTTATGCAATACGACGTCATCATCGCAGGTTCCGGCCCGGCCGGCGCATCGACGGCGCTGCATCTGGCGCAGATCGCGCCAGAGCTGGCGAAACGCACGCTGATCCTGGAAAAAGCGCGCCATCCACGGCCCAAACTCTGCGGCGGCGGCATGTTGCAGGATGGCGAGTTTATCCTACAACGCCTGGGGATGGATGTTACCGAGGTGCCGCATGTCGAAGTGAAGGAAGCGCACTTCCGGTTCGAAGACCGGGGTTTCTTTATCGCCCGACAACCGGCCAGCTTCCGCGTTTTCTCCCGCGATCTGTTCGACCAGTGGCTGGCGGATACAGCTGGCGAGCGTGGCGTTCAGTTTATCGCAGAAACTCGCGTCCGCAAAGTGGCCCCCGTCGATGGCGGTATGGCGGTAGAAACAGACAAAGGCACCTACACAGCCCGCGCCGTCGTCGGCGCCGACGGCGCGCTCAGCGTCGTGCGACGCGCCGTACCCGGCACGCGCAACGGTCACACCGCGCGGCTGCTTGAATTCTACGTTCCGCCCGAGCACACGTCCACAGAAAATCAGGATAAGGGCATCTTTGACTACAAAGTCATCGGGAAAGGCGTTCAGGGATACGTGTGGGACTTCCCCATGCTCAGCAACGGACAACTTGCCCGCAACCGGGGCATCTTCGACTTGCGTATGTACGACGCACCACAGCAGGACCTGCGTCCCATTCTAAGCCAGGCCGTCGCGCAGGACGGCCTGAGGATGGAAGACTACACGCTCCACAGCCATCCCATCCGTTGGTTCGACCCCGAGGACAGTTTCGCGGCCCCCCATATCCTGCTGGCGGGCGATGCGGCCGGCGTCGATCCCGCCTACGGCGAAGGCATCTCCTTTGCACTAGGCTACGGCGAACTCGCGGCGCACGAACTCAAGGCCGCCTTCACACAGAACGACTTTTCCTTTGCCGGGTACAAGAAACGCATCCTCAGCAGCCGTATGGGTGTGGTGCTGAAACGCCGCCACCGCCTGGCAGCAACGCTCTACGGCATCCGCAACCCAAACATCCAGCGCCTTATTTGGTGGCGCCTTAACTTCCTGCTTGAATGGTACGTCAGCCACTTCATGATTGATTGGGCCAGGTGACTTTCTCTCACTGTTCACAATCGCATTATTACGCTACAATATAAACAGTAGAGTCAGCACCCAAGCAGTCAAAAAGAGGCCGAAGTATGGAAGTATGGAGCGGGCTTGGCGAACAAGCAAAGTCCCTGCCCGAAGCCACACTCGAGCGCGTGCTCCGCTACGAACCCGGGTTGATCCAGCGCATGGAGGAACTTCTCACCGCCACGGCATCACACCTGCCGCGGATTGTCGCGCGGCGCGTCGTCGAGGCGCCAGCGAGCGGCCCGCTGGCGCTGCCCCTGGAGGGCACGGTGATGTTCGCCGACATCGACGGCTTTACCCCTCTCTCCGAACGCTTCGCCGAGGCCGCCTCCGAACAGGGCGCTGACGAGCTAACGGGACTGGTCAACCGCTTTCTCGAAATCCTTATCACCACCACCCACGCCTACGGTGGCGACATCCAGAAATTCGGCGGCGATGCAGGAATGCTGCTCTTTACCGGTGCGCAGCACGCACATCGCGCGTGCGCCGCTGCCCTCGAGGTTCAAGCGGCAATGGCCCAACACATGGGCGAAGTCCACACCTCACTCGGCAACTTCCCGCTGCGCATCGCCATCGGCCTGGGATCAGGGCGCATGATCGGCATGGGACTGGGGAACCGCAATGGTCGGGAATGGTTGATCACCGGCGCGCCGCTGCAGGAGATGGGCCGGGCACAAAGCGCGGCGCCCGCCGGTGGTGTCGTCATCGATGCGACCACCAAAAATCTCTGCGCCGCCGTTCTGGAATGCGACCCGCCAGAGTGCGACCCGGTCGGCAAAGACCTCTACCTGATCAGCCGGATCAAGGAAACGCCGCACCTGCAGCCCCTTGAACCTCTGCCGGTGATGCCGCAGGTGCAAGAAGTCGAATATCTCGACTGGCTGCTCTCGCGTATGGATGCGCTCACGCCCTATCTAGCCTCCGACTTGTTGAGCCATCTGACCACAGCCTCCGATCCAACCCAGGTGCAAAAGTGGAGCGAAATCCGCCAGGTGACGATTCTGATGCTTTCCCTGGCCGACCTGCCCGATCTGAGCTTGTACTGGGACAATCCCGAAATCCTGCTGGAGAAAGTTGATGCGCCCAACGCCACGTTCACGCAAGCCCGCGATGTCGTCCACCACTACGACGGTGTGGTGAACAAAATCGGGGCGTCGCCGCAAGGGGCCTATATGATGGTGCTTTTCGGCGCGCCCAAAGCTCACGAAGACGATCCCCTACGTACGGTGCTGGCGGCGCTGGAGCTGCAGGAACGTTTCGCGAACGCTCCGCTGCGCATCGGCGTCAACACCGGCTTTGTTTTTGCCGGGGATGTCGGTACAGCCGAACGGCGCGAGTACACGGTGATGGGCGATGCAGTCAACCTCGCCTACCGGCTGATGTCCGTGTGCCGTCCAGGCGACGTGTGGCTCGGCCCCGATACGGCGCACCACCCGGCAATCACGAACCGGGTCAAGGGAGTATGGGAGTCACCGCGCAAGTTCAAGGGAAAGCAAGCACCGATTGCCCCTTTTATCGCGCAGAGCGTGCGCCCGATGTTGAGCGAAGCCGAGACGGAAGAGCTGCCGCTGACCGGCCGTGAAGCCGAACTGGCGCAGCTCCAGACAGCACTGGACACCCTCAAAACCGGCCAACCACAGCTCGTCACGCTGCACGGCGCTGCCGGGATCGGCAAGAGTCGCCTGATACACGCCATCACAACGACGGCGCGCGCGATGGGTTACCACGTCTACGGAGGCGCGGCGCCGTCGTATGGCGCGCATCTGCCCTACGCGGCCTGGGAAGCGCCTCTGCGCGCCCTATTGGGTTTACAGGATGTCCCACCGGCAGGACAAGCGAATGCACTCCGGGCCGCTATGGACAGACATGCGTTAGGGGTGTGGGCTGCGCTGCTGGCGCCGCTTCTCAATATCGACATGCCGCCTTCGCCAGAAATTGCCGGATTGCCGCCGGCCATGCGCGAACAACAGCGACAGGCGGTGGTACGCTTCCTATGGGAACATGCAGCAATGGAACGCCCCTGCGTCCTTATCCTCGAAAACGCGCAGTGGATGCCGGCGGCGTCGCTGGAGCTGCTGGATGCTTTAGTCACCCGGCCCACCGACACACCATTACTTACGCTTGTCACCTACCGCGACGACCCGGCGCTGGAGAAGCGCTGGCAGGCATTCGACCACCACCTCGATGTCGCACTGGCTCCCCTGGAACGCAGGGCCTCACTGGCCCTGGCACGCGCCGTGACGCACACACCGCGGTTACCGCAGGAGGTGGAACGCTGGATCGCCAAAAGCGGCGAGGGGATTCCGCTCTTCACCATCGAGGCCGTGCGCACATTGATCGCTTCCGGCGTCTTGAAAAGGGAAAACGGAACCTGGACGCTCTCCCATCCGCTGGAAGAAGCGCCGTTGCCCGAAACGGCCTACGGCTTGCTGCAAAGCCGCATCGACCAACTGGAACCGCCGAGCCGCCACCTGTTGCGCGCCGCCACGGTCGTCGGCGAGCAGATGACGGTGCCGATGTTGGTGGCAGGTTACGGCGAGGAGCCACGGCCCGTGGTACAACGGCGCTTGCCGCAACTTCACCCCCTGGGCCTCGTGCCCGGCGACGAGCAAGGCGAAACGCTGGTCTTCCGCCAGCCGCTCATTCGGGAAGTGGCCTATCGCGGGTTGCCTACCCGCATCCGCCGCCTCATCCATCAAAGGTTAGCGGACTACCTGAACGTCAATCGCGAATCGGTCACGTCGAACTGGCTCACGCTGCTGGCCTTTCACGCCTTCGAAGGTCAGAGTTGGGAGCTGGCGGTCAAAGCCAATCTCGAACTGGGGCAACGCGCTCTGGATAACTACCTGACCGAGCAAGCGGTTCAGGCATTCGGACGCGTTCTGGAAGCCATCGACGCGGGGCAACTCGCGCTATCCGAAATTCACGTCGAAGCACAACACCTCCTCGGAGAGGCGCTCACCATTCTGGGACAATACGAGCAAGCCCTGACACATCTGGCGCAGGCGCGCCAACGCTTGCCCTCCAGCCCCAAGAACGAAAGCGACATCGAGAAACTCGCCCATGTGGAATACCACACCGCGGCCGTCCTGGAGACACAGGGGCATTACACCGAAGCCTTTACCGCAGTGGAACGTGGGTTGCGCCTGCCGGGCATCGAAAACCAGCTCGAAGGCGCGCGGCTCTATCTGATGGGCGCCGGGCTGCACTACCGGTGCGGGCAGATCGAGCAGTCCCAAACCTGGGGCGAGCGCAGCGTCGCGCTTTCGGAACGCATCGAAGCGGCAGAAGCCCGCAAAATTCGCGCGCGGGCGCTCTATCTGCTGGCATTCCTGGCTTCAGTGCGCGGAGAATCGTCAAAAGCGCGCGCATTGGGCGAAGAAAGCTTGCAGATGTACATGGCGCTCGTCGATCTCGTGGGGCAAATGGATGCGCACAATCAACTGCTGCTTATCAACCTCGCTCAGGGTGACTGGAAAGCCGCCGGCAACCATGGAGAGCAGGCCATCAGGCTCGCGCAGCGCATCCACCACATCGAAGGAGAAGCGAAAGTCGCCGCCAACCTCGGCGAAGTGTACCGCTACCAGGGCAGCGTCTCCCCGGCCCGGATGTCGTACAGCCGCGCGTTGACCATCGCGGAGGATCGAGGGATCACGTATGGCGTCGCCTTGATGGAGAATAACCTGGCGGCGCTGGCGTTGATGGAGCGGAAGCTTGTCGAGGCACAGCAGCGGCTCGACCGGGCAGAACAACTTTTCACCCAGTTGGGATCGACGACGTTGCTGCCTGAACTCCTGCGTTATCGTGGAACGTTAGCCCTGCTGTGTAAACAGCCTGAAGCGGCGCTCAAGTACGCCGAGGACTCACTGCGGGCCGCCGACGCACAAAGCGACCGTCAGGAGGCTTGTCGCACGTACCGGCTGCTCGCGGAGATCTATCTGGCGACGGGACAGTGTGATGCTGCCAAAATCGCCCTCGAGCAGGCCTTGAATATCGCCAAGGCCAACCAGGATCGCTACAGCGAAGCCCAGGCAATGTTGACGCAGGCGCAGTGGTATTACCAGTGCGCGCAGTCAGACATCGCCAGCGAATACCTCCACACCGCCATCGACACCTTCACGGCTCTCGGCGCGCAGTGGGATTTAACACAGGCGGAGAATCTATTGGACAATTGGCAAAAGGTAACGATTCACTGAATACTCCGGCGATGGTAGTTCGCTGGGGTGCGAAAGGAGGGAATAAGAGATGGTAACACCAAAATGCTCGCAACTGCGTCTACAACGACGCGCGAACGTGTATGCTTGCCTTTATACCGTACTTGGAGCCGGAGCGTTGATGGCCTTGCTCCTTTTCGCCATAACGCCCTCCGCTGTATTAACGTCATCGGCCGTGACACAAACAACCCCTCCCGAGACAGGCGCGGCCTTCACGTCCTTTGCGATACCCAACGACTATGTTCTCAGCTACGAATGTCCCGTACCCTACTTCACCGTCGAACCTGAAAAAGTCCCCACCAGTATCCACATTATGAACACCAGTATGTATTCCGCAACAGATATCGTACTCTCTCTATGGGATGTAGAAGGCGACGTGAGGCCTCCGGCCGAAATTTATCGCACGATCCCGCCCCACGGCAGCACCGTCATCAAAACGGAGGAGATTGCCCAGGCACTGATAGGGCACGGCAGTGGTATCGTCGAAGGCACAGCCACGGTCCGAAGCGATCAACCCATCGCCTGCCTGGTCAAAGGAACGCCTGGCGACGGGGCCCCCAACTATCGAGCCGCCTACTCAGCATACCCGGCTTACGGTAAACTTGTTTTCCCCTGGGTGGGCATGCCCCGCGAGGATTTGACACCACGCATCTACGTACAGAATACCACTGCTTACACCAACATCCTCTCCGTCGATTTCGGAGTCAAAGGAACAGTTCGCTATTCAGATTCGATCGTATTGAATCCCTACCAACTGTGGATCTACGATCCAATGGGTGCGGGACACTTAAATGCCTCAGAGTCCGGAACACTCATTGTAGAAAATCCGGAAACACAGCTCTCAGGCTATATGGGCGTCCTCGACGCCAATGGCGCACTGGCTGAAGCCTGGGAAGGCGTTAACGGGGCCAACGTCGGGAGCACTCTGGTCATCCCCAAGACCTTAAACAGATCCGACGGTCTCCATAGTGAAGTCTGGCTTGGTCAAACTGAAGTGGCGTCTAGCGGGGGTGGATCGCGGCTCTCATACTATCGCGTGGGAGACGGCCTTCTCGTCAATGAGATTGTCGATCAGGCGTTCGACTATCTGAGGCAATATGGGCTGCCAATCCCGGTCACGCCCTGGGCGGGAGCGATAACCCTTCAATCGACAGACCTTAATCAGCCTGAATTCTCCGGCGCGGTGATCGAACGGTTTAGCGGCGATGCACCGCCGCAGGACATCGGTGGACACAGCGCCCTGAGCTATACGGACTGGCATAGCTACGCCATGGTTTACCTACCATCTATTGCGCGCCATCCCGATTATGCTACTCGTTACTGGATTCACAATCCCCACGATTACTACGATGTCGTCGTCTATCTGGACGTTTTCGACGCTCATGGTGTACAGAAATTCGAACACACGCAAATCATCCCGCCGAAAACAAGCTTCTACTGGGATCAGGCCACGATGGAGGAACTCGGGATGCACTTCGAAGGCAGCGGCAAGATCACGGTCGAAGAGATGATCGGCGAGATTATCGTCGTGGGTGGAGAGCGCACTCTCCCCACATTCGATCCCGGCCCCGATGATCCCTATGAGTCCAACAACACCTATAACACCGCCTGGTCACTCGCCACCCCGGCAAACATCAATGCCTACATCGGATGGCAAGGCGACAAAGATTGGTATTCCTTCGAGATCGCCGACACATCGCTGCTCACGGTAACATTGTCGAATTTGCCGGCAGACTACGAACTCATCATCGCGCCGGACCCAAGTTTGCTCCCCGAACTGCCCGAAGGTCAGGAGTTGAGCACGCTG
Source organism: Chloroflexota bacterium (assembly GCA_036845725.1). Taxonomy (GTDB): domain Bacteria; phylum Chloroflexota; class Anaerolineae; order B4-G1; family SLSP01; genus DSWT01. The sequence goes on along the minus strand of DAIUDK010000085.1, from coordinate 16,127 downwards.
GACGACCCCGTCAGCACGGATGAAGAAGGTAACATCGAGAGCGCCGGCGGGTGGGCCTCCATTGGCGGATGGGCCTCCATTGGCGGGTGGGCATCGATTGGTGGATGGGCATCAATCGGTGGGTGGGCGTCCATCGGCGGATGGGCGTCCATTGGCGGGTGGGCGTCGATCGGTGGATGGGCGTCGATCTCCTCTAACCCAGACATACAGGCCGAGCAGGTGCGCGTCGTCGCCTTGTATCCGGGCACCTACTACGCGGTTGTGATCCCCGCAATCGAGTCGGCGTATTCCGATCAGCCCTACAGCCTGTCCATACAAGCCACGCCGCTCAATGTCCGGAGCTGCACGTGGGACGAAAACTACCCTAGCAGACCCCGTAAAACGGATATCTATACCGGCACCAGCGTCACACCGGCAACGCCACCGCTGACACTGATTCTTTACAATCCCACCCGACTGGCGCAAACGTATGGCCTCACCGAGACAACACCCCTCACGCAGGCGTTGCGTTTGCTGGCTGACGCGCCCAATGTGCGGGGCATCCTCTACCCGCTCGAAATGCACGCAACGATCGACGAGTTGTATGCCGCCTGGAACGTCGATTATTGCAACGTTCATCGCGCCAACCAACTGGCGCAGGCCATCCGCGAGGACATCATCGCCCCCTACCTGTACAGCGAACCAGGCATCAACTACATCGTGGTGGCCGGCGACGACGCGCAGGTTCCTTTCTACCGGCAGAGAGACCTTACCCGCATCGCCAACGAACGCGAATTCGGGATGGTCGGCTACGCGGGATCGGCCATAGGCGCGGCGACCCGGCTGGGCTTCTATCTCACCGACGATGCTTACGGCACGCCCGCCGGCGCGGAACTGGGCTGGCGCGGGCAATATTTCTGGCGCCCCCGCAAGGCCACCGGCCGGCTGGTTGAATCGCCGGAAGAAATGACGATGATGATCGATGTCTTCCTGGAAACTGGCGGCGTTTTGCCCAGCGACAGCACCCTCGTCACCGGCTACGACTTCCTGACGGATTCCTCCACTGCTATTGCCGGATTGCTCGGGGCAATGCACACACCCATCGCACCAGACACATTGATCAACGATACCTGGACCGCCGACGACTTACGCGCGGCCTGGACACAACAAACGCCCGTGCCGGGTCTGGTCGCCGTCAACGCGCACTTCGAGCACTGGGCCGCACTGCCTGCCAGTGCCACCACGACAGCGGATCTGTTCTTCAACACTGATATCGTCAACGCGAACACCTCAATCACCGGGAGTATCGGCTGGTCAATGGGCTGTCACGCGGGCTACAACGTCCCCGACGACGCTGTGCCCCCACTCCCCGATTACGCGAAAACCGTACCGGATTTCCCCCAAGCCCTCGCCGCCAAAGGCGGCACGTGGATCGCCAACACCGGCTACGGTTACGGGACCGACGATGGCATCGCCGGTTCGGAGCGGTTGATGGTCTATTTGACCCAGGAAATGGGCCGTCAGAACATCATACCCATCGGGATGGCGTTGCGCAACGCCAAAGTGCGCTATCTCTACGGCTTGCCACAAGGGGGACTGACACCTTACGATGCCAAGTCCATGATGCAGGCAGTCCTGTACGGCCTGCCGATGTACCTCGTGGACACACCCAACACACTCGATCCCTCCACCTACCTGCCGCCGATCGACGTGACGGAAGTTGCCACCATCCCTTTGAGTTATAACCTGCTCGCCCAGCACATCAACGTTGCACCAGTCTTGGTCGAGCAAAGAGGCAATAACGGTACCTTCTTCAGCATCGGTGATAATAGTATGGTGTGGACACACGGAACGACTGGACGCCCCCTGCTCCCCTCTGGCGCGATCCCATTGCCACCTGTGGCAGACGACGAAACAGATTGGCAGCCGCGAGGCGCAGTGCTCCTCTCCGGCGACCTCACGCCACTCCAGGATTTCGATCCGGTAATCACCCGGCCCGTCTCCGATACAGCCTTAACCGAGCCGCCAATAGAGGGAGGTCTGGGGTGGTCCTCGCCACAGCTTTTCACGATCAACCGCTTTGGCGATAACGTCAATCGGCTCGCCGCCACCTTTGCGCTCTTCAATGCCAGGACGCGTGAGTTGCGCCTCCTGACCCAAGCCGGGATTCAGGTTTTCTATGCCCGTCCCTGGAACAACGACTTCACGCCGCCGCGCATCCTAACGGCCCGCGCGCTGCGTATCACCGGATCGCCCATCGTCGAACTCCAAGCCACAGCCCTCGACAACGAGGGCAGGGTCAGGCGTTTGTACTTCACCTTTATCACGCCGGAGCAAATCTGGAGCGTTCCTCTGGAACCGGATTTCAACGACCCGGGCGGGCAAAGCTGGCTGGGGAGCACCAGCAACATTCCTCCCGGTGCTCACTATGTTCTGCAAGCTGTTGATGAGGCCGGAAACGTGGCCATGGCGATGAACAAAGGCGACTACATCCCGTTGAACAGCGAGATCAGATTCGCCTACCTGCCATTGGTGCTGCGGAACGTGACCAGTAGCACTACGCCGTAAATCAACGATCATTGAGTCTTCACGAATTCACACGCATCGCACTTGCCATTCGTGAAAATTCGTGTAGATTCGTGGTTCACTATAACCAGCAAAGACTACAAAAGTGTTATAAGGCGCCTGTTTGTGCAGATATTTACATTGCAGATGGGGACGGCACAGCCCAACACGCGCCGAGACTTTTGTAGTCTGGTGCTGACTAAAAGGAGGACTCTCACGTGACAGAAAAATACACCATCGCCATCCTCGGCGGGACGGGCAACGAAGGCCCCGGTCTCGCCATGCGTTGGGCCAAGGCGGGTCACACCGTCATTATCGGCTCGCGGGAGGCCGAAAAGGCACAGCGTGTCGCCGGTGAGATCAACGCAAAGCTGGGCGAACCACTGGTGACCGGCGACACCAACCCCGATGCCGCGCACGCCTGCGACGTCGCAGTGCTAACCGTGCCCTACGCCGCGCAGAACGCCCTGCTCGAAACACTCAAGGACACGCTGCAAGGCAAAACGCTGATCAACGTCAACGTGGCGATGAAACCACCCAAGGTCGCCCGAGTCTACATCCCGCCGGAAGGCTCCGCCTGCGAGCAGGCGCAGGTCATCCTCGGCCCCGGCGTGGACGTGGTTGCCGCGTTCCAGAACGTCGGCGCGCACACGCTGGAAGACCCGGAGCATCCTATCGCCTGCGACGTGCTCGTCTGCGGCGACAAGAAAGAAGCCAAAGCCATCGCCATCCAACTCGCGGAGGACATCGGCACGCGCGGCATCGACGCCGGGCCACTGGTCAATGCTAAAGTCGTCGAAGGGCTGACCTCGGTGCTGATCGGCATCAACATCCGCTACAAAGTGCCGGGGGCGGGCATCCGCATCACGGGACTGCCAGAAGGATGACCACAGCACAAATCGCGCTTTATGCCTTGCCAGGCATCCCCGACGTACAAACCGGGGATGATGTTGCAAAGGTGATCCTTGACGCGCTACAGCGGGCGAGTCTGCTCCTGACAGACGGCGATGTGATCGTCGTTACGCAGAAAATCGTCTCCAAGGCTGAAGGCTGCACCGTAAACCTGACCGACGTGGAACCATCGCCGGAAGCGCAGGCCCTCGCCGCCGCCGCGGACAAAGATCCGCGCCTGGTCGAAGTGATCCTACGCGGGTCGCGGGGCGTTGTGCGCCAGCGCGAAGGAACGCTCATCATGGAAACGCGCCACGGCTGGATCTGCGCCAACGCCGGCGTGGACCGCTCCAACGTTTCAAGTCCTGCAGGCGATATCGCGCTTACGCTGCCTGAGGACCCGGACGCTTCGGCGCGGCGCATTCGCGACGGGCTGATGGCAGCGACCGGCGCGGACGTCGCCGTCATCATCACCGATACGCACGGGCGGCCCTGGCGGCTAGGGACGGTCAACGTAGCGCTCGGCGTCGCCGGGATGCTGCCCATCGCCGATCTCCGCGGGCAGCCGGATATGTTCGGCTACACCCTGCGCGTCACCACCGTCGCCCGCGCCGACGAGCTGGCGGCGGCGGCGGGTCTCGTCACCGGGCAAGCAGCGGAGGGACTGCCCGTCGTCCTCATTCGCGGCGCCGATTACCCGCATGGCGACGGTCGCGCCACGGATATGCAGCGCCCGCCAGACAAAGACTTGTTCAGATAAAAAGAATCAGCGAATGGAAGAATATCACGCTGATTCGCCAATTCACTGATTCGCTCATTCTTACATACATTCAGGAGGTAATCATGCCACAAAACGATATTCCACGAGTCGGGATGTATTTGCAGGATGCGCACCCCATCCGCGACGGGATGGCCTACGCGCGGTATGCGGAGGAACGCGGCTTCGAAGCCGTCTGGCAGGCGGAGAGCCGTCTCGTCCGCGATGCCATTGTGCCGATGGCGGCCTACGCAGCTGCCACCAGCACCATCAAGATCGGCTCGGGCGTCATCAACAACTGGACGCGCAACATCGGCCTGCTGGCGGCGACGTTCCTCACGCTGGACGACCTCGCGCCGGATCGCATCATCTGCGGCATCGGCGCGTGGTGGGACCCACTGGCAAAGAACGTCGGCATCGACCGGCGCAAGCCGCTCGCCGCCATGCGCGAGACCATCGAGGTGATGCGCAAGCTGCTAGTGCTGGAACGGGTGACATACCACGGCGAATTTCACTACGTAAACAACATCGAGCTGGACGTCGTCCACGGGCGGCGCGAACCGCGCAATGTGCCGATGATGATCGGCGCGACCGGCCCGCAGATGATGGAGATGACGGGCGAAATCGCCGATGGCGCGGTGCTCAACTACTGCGTTCCACCGGAATACAACGACGAGGCGATGGAGCTGCTGGACAAGGGCGCGCGCAAGGTCGGGCGCACCGTCTACGACCTCGACCGCCCGCAACTCGTCGTCTGCTCGGTGCACGAGGACCAGGCGGAGGCCATCCGCGGCGCGAAGATGCTACTCACGCAGTACCTCGCGCAACAGCCGCACATCGCCAAGGCCAGCGGCGTGAAGAAAGACGTGGTGGAGAGAATTCAAGCCATCCTGGGCTGGCCCGCCACCAAGGAGCAGATCGAAAAAGCGATGATCTACGTCCCCGACGACCTGGTGCTGAAGATTACCGCCACCGGCACGCCTGCGGAGGCCCGCGCCAAAGTGCAGGAATACATTAAGCGCGGCGCGACGTGCCCGATTCTGTACCCGCTTGGGGATGTGCGGTTGATGATTGACACGTTCGCGACGAAGTAATTAACCTGCACAACAGTCAAAGTGGGTATAAACTTGGATGTGTGTCCGGGAGTCACAAGTGTACTTGCGGGCTTGATGATAATCATTGCCACTGTTCGCCGCTGGAACCGGTGGTGGAACCATCCTAAGGTATTGAGCGCTAGAAGAGCCGGGGAGACAACCGCTACAATTTTCTATATTGTTTGCAGTGTTTGGTTTATCATTATGGGGATCCTTATAGCGATTGGAAAACTGTAAACAGCACACTGGCAGATGGGCGCCATACTCATCTGCCAGTGTGCACAGGTTACTTCTCTAGCAAATCCGCCGTTATACAGACAGCAATTTCACCGCCGCCGGAAACAGGGTTTAATCAACACAACGCCAAGCAGTCCCAGGCCAAGTATACCCAACAAAGCGAAAGCAAACGCGCGTGAGATTTTCACACCCGATTGGGTAACGCTGGCAGGCGCAGCGGCATTCTCGGCGATCAGAAAGTGCGAGAAGCCCTGTGTTGTGGCTTCCACGTAAGTGTAGCGACCGGCGGTGCCAGTCGCAGCATTAGTGTCCAGGTGCTCCCACTGCGGCGCAACGTATCGATAGAGCCGGGGATCGATGAGGCCATTCATCTCCGCAGCGCTCGCCCAGAGGCGCACGGTGGCACTCGCGTCGTGTTGGGCGGTGATTTCGACGCAGCGGCGTGCGTAAGCCGGGGACGCAGCGCCATCATACGTACAGTATTCCCCCACGCCTGGCACTCGCACCGTCACCGTAACTTGCCCCAAGTTGTTCAGCGTGCTGATCTCGACACCCCGATAACGGGCAACGCTATAGACATCGGCCATTTCCAGAAACGCGACCGTATCATTGTTGACAGTGCGCGTCTCACGTAACGTGCCCTGGTTATCCACCATCTCACGCACACTGAGTGAGACGCCCTCCGGAACGACGAGAGTCGCGCCAGGTTCGACAGTCAGCCGGCCACACGCCGCATTCACATCTGCAGTTACAGTGGTACCGGCCGTGATGGTGACGGCGTCTCCGGAGGTGGGAACGACGCCCCCGTCCCAGATAACGCCGACGCTCCAATCGCCGCTACCGGTTGAGCCGCGATAGGCTCCCGTTATCCCATCCCATCCGGCTAGCCGAGCCAGCATCCACCAGAACGCCTGCCCCTTTAATTTGCAGTTGAATCCGTGCGAGTGGGCACAACTGACAGGAAGGTCCTGACAATCCTCCAGGTGCGCAGCGCACCAGTCACTGCACCAGGGACAACTGTCATTTGTATTGGGATAGTAGTTCCCATCAGGATCGTAACTCTCGATATCGGCAAAGTCATACAAGACCAGAGCCTGATCCTGCGCATATTGGCGAATCATACTGTTGTTGCGGGTGAGTGTTGCACTGCCACCGTCAGTGTGATCCGTCATCAGAATGAAGCGCATAGGGCTGGTCCTGTCCCACTGCCCCATAAGATCAAGATAGGTCTGGATCTGCGCTTCCGAATAATCTGACGCCTGACCGCACCACGACCACATTGAAGAGCCAAACAAACCGGTGTCGGAGACAGCCTCGGTTCTCGCAGTCCCGTCCTGGCTCTCCCAATAGTCATCTGGTGTAATGTACGTTTCTGGAGGATTGCCAATGTAAAGGCAGAGCGTGTTGTCTGCGCAGTCATCCAACGATGCAGGTGGATCGTTTCCAGCCACGAAAAAGGAATGGTCATACAGGCTGTTTCCTGCCTCCAAATTGCTCAAGTACGCACGGAGCTGGGAGCCGTGTGAGGTATGCGCATAGTGGATGGCTAGAGTTCGCGCCTGGTTGATCCAGTACGCGGGAATCTGGTCCAGGTCAGTACACGTGTGATCAATGATAATGGATGCCGGCTCCGTCGCCGCCGCTGTGGATGGCGTCGTCCGGTCGGCCAATACACTTTGCGTTACAAACAATAGCAAACCGACGACGCACAAAGTTCTTAATAGTTTCATCATGTCATACCTCTCCTTTGCAAGGTTTTCGGGGACAGCTTAACACAGAGGGGATTGATCATCGCAGCGAACGTTTGTGCGGGAATGCAAACCCAGGCTGAAGTCTATCACAAAAGGTAAAAAACGCAAATATCCGGCGCTCAAACAAGCGCCTGGCTCTCGTGAGAAACAGAAGGCGCATTTTGCAGCACATCTACCGTCACTGCCACAAGCAACTTAACTGCACTGACCAGCGCCCGCTCATCAAAGTCGAACGTCGCGGTGTGATGCCCGCCCGCACCGATACCCGCGCCCAGGCCGATGTGCGTCGCCATCCCGCCGCGCTCTTGCACGCGGCACATCATATAGGTGTAGTCCTCGCTGCCGCCGCCGCTTTCGGGTGGGTGCAGGGAAAAGCCTTCCATACTCAGGGCGATTGCCTCCACCCGTTCACCGAGGGTCTTGTCGCTCTCGGCTAATGGCGCGCTCCCCATTGCGATGATGTCCACCGTGCAGTCGTACATCGCGGCGGCGGACGTCAGCACGCGCGTGGCGCGCTCGACCATGTAGTCGTTCAGCTCCGTCGTCGCGCCGCGGGTCTCGATGACGAGCCGCGCCTCCGGGCAGATGACGTTGCGCCCCTCACCGGCGATCAACTTCCCCACGTTGATGCGTGTCGCGCCCTCCCGGTGACGCGGGATGGCGTACAGGTTGAGCACCGCCGTTGTAGCAGCCAACAGCGCGTTTTTGCCCGCCTGTGGATCGCCGCCCGCGTGGGCTGGTTCGCCCTTGATGAGCGCGTCGAACTTACTCGTCGCCAGGAAATTACTGCGGGCGCACTCGATCTCGCCGGGATTCCACCTGCCGTAGAGGTGCAGGCCCAACAGGACGTCGACATCATCCACGACGCCTGCCTCAACCATCGACTTCGCGCCGCGCACGCCCTCCTCCGCCGGTTGGAAAATCAATTTGACCGTGCCACGAAACGCATCCCGCAGCGCCATCAGGACTTCAGCCACGCCCAAACCGAGTGCCGCGTGCCCGTCGTGACCACAGGCGTGGGCCATACCATCATTCACAGAAGCAAAGCCCTCGCGCGCCGGACGATGCGTCTCGGCAATGCTTTCTTGAATGTTCAGGGCATCCATATCGAAACGCAATCCCACCGTCGGCCCATCGCCACTCTTGAGCACGCCCACAACGCCCGTGAACCCGCCCTTCAACGCTTCCAGGTACGCCGAATCGCCGCTTTGGGTAACCGCACGCTCCCAGGCGGCATCCAGCGTGGCCTGATCGGGCACTCCCATCCGTGCTGTGTCACACATCACGTCACGTCCCACGTGGACGTCAAATCCCAGGTCGGCCAGCCGCCGGGCGACGAGCGACGCCGTCCGAAATTCCAGCCAACCAGATTCGGCGTAACGGTGAAAGTCACGCCGATAGGTCACCAACTTCGACGCCAGCGCGTCGACCAGATCACACATTGAGTCAAGCATAACCTACCCCCCTCCCCCAAACCATTCTGAGCATTTCATCCAGCTATGGGAGCAACCACAGGCGCGCGCAGAGCGTCAATGCAGCAAAGAAGAGCAGCGCAAACAACGCGCGCACCAGCGGCAGCGACAGGTATTTGGTCAGAAGCACAGGGGATTCCATCTCGGATTCGCGGCGCGATAAGCGGATATAGTCATCGAAGGCAAGGCCCGGCTGGATATCCTTTCCGTCTTTCAGAAAACCCGCGAGCTTGTCCTGGTGAAACGCCCAGGCTTCCTCAACCGGCTTAGGGCCAGCGAATTTGTAATACTGCGCCGCCTCGTCGAGATGATCCGCGCGCGCACTCGTTGACATCAACACCACCGTCCCGTCCGAAAAAGCAGTGGCGAATTTGACACCCAAGGCGTTAATCAGCGCGAAGGTCATCGTTTCGCGGTGCCCTGTCAGTGGATATGCGGTGGTCAGGCATAAAAACGGCGTGCTGCGGACGGTCTCGTTTTTGGAGCGCATCATCGCCGTCACCGGCCAGAGAAGCAGATAGCTGAAGGGGAACAGGCGTTCACCACAAATCACCGGCGACTCGAAGCCAAGCTTCTGCAATACCGTAATCATCTCTTGATGGCGTTGAAGTGCCTGGCGGCGAACTGCTGAATCCTCAACCAATTGGTACTGAATTCTCATGGTCACACCTCTTGGAAAACAGTGCAATTGTGGTATCATTCTCTAACTTTCAAACGCTTCATCAGATTATACCGCAAAGAGGAGATGAACCATAATGAAGAATATCGCCGTGATTGGAGTGGGTTACGTCGGACTGGTGAGCGGGGCTAGTTTTGCGGATCTGGGGAACCGTGTCCAGTGTCTGGATATCAACGAAACCCGCATCGAGAATCTCAACAAAGGCATTATGCCGATCTACGAACCGGGGCTGGAAGAAGTCGTCGAGCGTAACGTGAAGGCCGGGCGGCTGACCTTCACCACGTCATACGCCGAAGCCCTCAAGGACGCCGAATACGCCTTCATCGCCGTGGGTACGCCATCGGATGTGGACGGGCAGGCCGACCTGCGCTACGTGCGGATGGCAGCAGAATCCATCGCCGATGTCATCGACCACCCCATCATTATCATCAACAAGTCCACCGTGCCGGTGGGGACGGGCGACTGGGTGACGGACATCGTCCGCAACCGGCGGCCTGACGCGCCAGAATTCGCCGTGGTTTCCTGCCCGGAGTTTCTGCGCGAAGGATCAGCCACTACCGACTTCATGAACCCCGACCGCGTGATCCTCGGCTCGACCAACCGCGAAGCCGCCGAAAAAGTCGCCCAACTGCATTTACCACTGCGCACCACGATCATGATCACCGACCTGCGCACTGCGGAAATGATCAAGTACGCCTCCAACGCTTTCCTGGCGGCCAAAATCTCCTTCATCAACGAGATCGCCAACATATGCGAGGTGCTCGGCGCAGACGTGAAGGAAGTCGCATGCGGTATGGGCCTGGACAAGCGCATCGGATCAGCGTTCCTGGACGCCGGGATTGGCTGGGGCGGCTCATGTTTCCCCAAGGACGTGAAAGCCCTGGCATACATGGCCGAACTCGCCGGACGGCATCCTCAACTGATCCACGCCGTTATGGATATCAACACCGATCAACGGAAAGCACCTATCCGCAAAGTTATGAAGATGCTCGGCGGCACGCTCGAAGGCAAAGTCATTGGGTTGCTCGGGTTAGCCTTCAAGCCGAACACGGACGATATGCGCGAAGCCCCCTCCGTGGACATCGCCTGGGACTTGCTCCGCGAGCGCGCCAAAGTCCGCGCCTACGACCCTGTCTCTATGGAAAACGCCCGGCGCTTGCTGCCAGAAGCAGAAATGGCTGACAGCCCCTACGCCCTGGCGGAAGGCGCCGACGCGCTCATTCTGGTGACGGAATGGAACGAGTTCAAAAACCTGGACCTGGTGCGCATCCGTGACACGATGAACCAGCCCATCCTGATTGATGGGCGCAATATCTACGATCCCCACCACGTGCGCGAAATAGGCTTCCAATACATGGCCATCGGCCGTGGCTACAACGGCGAAGGCATCAAAGAAATCATCGAGTAGTCAAAGTGTCAAGTGCACATCGACTACAAGGGAGATTGCTGAATGACGCTATTGCGCACGAAACTCGATAATGGCCTGCAAGTCCTCATCCGCGAAAGCCACGCGGCGCCGGTCGTCAGTGCGTGGGTCTGGTATAGGGCCGGCGTGCGCAACGAGCGCCAAGGCATGACGGGCATCTCGCACTGGGTCGAGCATATGTTGTTCAAAGGCTCAGAGCGGTGGCCGGAAGGCGCTGCCGACGAAGCCGTCGCCCGCGAAGGCGGCGTGTTCAATGGGATGACGTGGTATGACTTTACCACATACTACGAAACCCTTCCGGCCCACAGGATCTCCGTGGCGCTCGACATTGAATCCGACCGCATGCACAACGCCACCTTCACCCCAGAAGAGGTCGAGTCCGAGCGCAGCGTCATCATCAGCGAGCGGCAAGGCAACGAGAACTCACCACACTTCTTGTTGAGCGAGGAAGTTCTGGCGGCAGCCTATCGCGTCCACTCTTACGGGCACGAAACACTCGGCCACCTCTGCGACCTGCAAACGATGACGCGCGACATGCTGCACGATTACTACCGCACGTACTACGCGCCCAATAACGCGATTCTCGCCATTGCCGGCGACTTCAACGCCGGAGAGATCGAGCGCATCACCGAACGCTACTTCGGCGAGATTGAGGCCGGGCCCGAGATTCCACCGGTCACCGCCGTCGAGCCGCCCCAGCGCGGCGAACGGCGCGTCGTCGTCGAAGGCGCGGGGCAGACCGACTACCTCAACGTGGCCTTCCACATCCCCGCCGCCCGCCATAAAGACTTCTTCGCTCTGACAGTGCTCAACGCCGTGCTCGCGGGCGCGTCAGGCTTTCTGGTCGGCGGCGGCGTCACCAACCACACCAGCCGCCTCTACCAGGCGCTCGTGGAGAGGGAGTTCGCCATCGACATCAGCGGCGGCCTGATGACGACCGTCGATCCCGGCCTCTACCAACTGATGGCGACCGCATGGCCAGGGCGTCCCCTGGCCGACGTGGAGACGGCGCTGCGCGTCGAAATCGAGCGGCTGCAAGAAGCGCCCGTCACCCAGGCGGAACTGGAAAAGGCGCAACAACAGGCGCGTGCGCTCTTCGCTTACGCCAGCGAAAGCACCACACATCAAGCGTTCTGGCTCGGCTACAGCGAAATCTTCGCCGATTACGAGTGGTTCACGCACTACCTGGACAACATCACCGCCGTCACCACGGAGGACGTGCAGCGCGTCGCGCAAACCTACCTGCGCTCCCAAAATCGCACCACCGGCTGGTATCTAGCTAGAAAATGAATCTTTACCACGAATCTTCACAAATCCTCACGAATTTTGGCTATATTCGTGAAGATTCGTGGTTCGTTCTCTTTCGCATCAATAGGTCATCTCGGAGAGATAATGTATAAACGCAAACTCGCGCTTTCCTTGCCCGGCCCTGATGATATCGCGCGCCATGTTCTGCCCAATGGCATCACCGTACTGGCCCGTGAAAACTTCAGCAGTCCCACCGTCATTGTCAGTGGCTATCTGTTCGCCGGCGCCATTGATGTCCCCAAAGAGAAGATTGGGCTGGCGGGTTTCACCACGGATGTGCTGGAACGCGGTACGCGCACACGCAGCTTCGCGCAGCTCTACGAGGCCATCGAGTCCATCGCTGCCAGTTTCAGCATCAATGCTGGCGTGCGTACCACCGGCTTCGGCACGCGAGGGCTGATCGAACATCTGCCGCTGCTGCTGGATATCCTCAACGATGTGCTGCGCCATCCCGCCTTCGAGAAAGATCAGGTGGAGAAAGCCCGTGCCGAGATTCTCACCGACATCCAGGAACGCGAAACCGATCCGCACCGCATGGCCTCGCTGACCTTCCGCACGCTGGCCTATCCCGAAGACCACCCCTATCACTGGAGCCAAACTGGCTACCGCGAAACCATCGAACGCATTACCCGTGACGATCTGGTGCAGTTTCACGCAACTCACTTCGCCCCCAAGAATGCCGTTATCACAGTCGTCGGCGCGATCAAGGCACAGGATGCTGTAAAGGCCGTCGCCGCCGCTTTTGGCGATTGGCAAGGCAGCCGCCCACCACAGGTCGAGTTGCCGCCCGCACCAGCGCTGACGGAACGCCGCGAGCAGCGACTAACCATCGAGGACAAAGCGCAAAGCGACCTCGTCTTCGGCTGGCCTGGTCCGGCGCGCGCAGACCCCGACTTCGTCCCGTGCTTCGTCGCCAACACCCTGTTCGGCGTCTTCGGAATGTACGGGCGACTGGGGAAGATCATCCGTGAGACCAACGGCCTGGCCTACTACGTCTACAGCAACATCGAAGGCGGGAAAGGCCCCGGCCCCTGGCGCATCATCGCCGGCGTCAACCCGGCGAACGTCGACAAGACGGTCGAGCTGATCCTGCAGGAGCTACACCGCCTCCGCGATACGCGCGTCACCAAAGAAGAACTCCAGGATACACAATCCTACCTTACCGGAAGCCTGCCGTTGCAACTGGAGACCAACGCCGGTGTTGCCCACGCGCTGCTCAACATCGAGCGCCACAACCTGGGACTGGATTACCTGCAACGGTACACCGATATGATCACGGCCATCACCGCGCCGCAGGTGCAGGAGGTCGTCCAACGTTGGCTCGACCCCGAGCACTACGCGCTCGCTATCGTCGATCCTCAGGAGTAGTATGCTCAGCACCGGTGTCGACCTCGTAGATATCCCCCGCATCGAGCGGACGCTGCACCGCTTCGGCGACAAATTCCTCGCGCGCGTCTACACACCCGACGAAGTCCGTTACAGCCGTGGACGTCCGGCGGAACTGGCGGCGCGCTTCGCGGCAAAGGAGGCCGTCGCCAAAACCCTAGGCGTGGGGATGCGCATCCTTTCTCCGGCAGGCATCGGCTGGCTGGACGTGGAAACGCTGAACGAGACGAGCGGCAAACCCTATGTCGTCCTCCACGGGCGCGCCCGCGCGCTCGCCGAGGCACAAGGGCTGACCGAGTGGGCCATCAGCCTCAGCCACGATAGCGGACTGGCGATTGCGTTTGTCGTCGCGATGACAAAAACCCGATAGGAGAAAACTTATGCGCGCAGTCGTACAACGTGTCACCCACGCTTCCGTCACCGTCGATAATGTCGTTGTTGGCGAGATTGGCCCCGGTCTGCTGGTTTTGCTGGCAGCCGGCGAAGGCGATACCGAGACCGAGGCGCGCTGGCTGGCGCACAAAACCGCCAATCTGCGCATCTTCAGCGACGCCGAGGGCAAGATGAACCTCTCCGTGCAGGCCACCGGCGGCAGTGTCCTGGTGGTTTCGCAATTTACGCTCTACGGGGACATTCGCCGTGGCTTCCGGCCCTCGTTCGTCAAGGCCGCGCCGCCCGATGTCGCTGAAGCGCTCGTCGACGTCTTCGTGAAGGCTCTGCACGCAACCGACATCCCCGTGGCCACCGGCGTCTTTCGCGCGCACATGCACGTCAGCCTGGTCAACGACGGCCCAGTGACGATCATCCTCGATAAGGAACCCGGAGACACCAATGACTGACGAGACACGACTCTGGGCGTGGTTTTTGTTCAACGCCGGACTCGCGCCGCAGCGCGCCAAGACGTTGCTTTCGGCCTGGGATCAACGCGGCCTGACTTTGCGCGCCGTCCTGGAAGCCTTGCCCGTCCAAGCCGCCGCGTTCGGGGTGACGCCTGAGGAAACTGCCAAGCTGCATCCGCCGCACGAGTTGTCTGAGGTTGCCGCCCTGCGGTGGAACGAACCCCTCTACCCTATGGGCCTGCACCAATTGCCCTTCAAACTACGCCCGGCGCTGCTGTTCTACTCCGGCGATCTCAGCCTGCTGATGCGCCCCATCATCTACCTGGCGCCCGGCCCACTCGACGACGAAACGCGGGAACTCCTGCAAGAAACGGTGGGGATTTTACTGGGGGAAAACCTGCTGCTCGCTGCATTCCGCGAGAGTCCGCAAGCGGCACTCCTGCTGGAAGAGATGATCGCCAGCGAGGGTGAAGCGTTGTTCTTTGCGAAACAGGGTCTCGCCCAGCTTACCCTGTCGGATGACGAACAGGCGCTCGTGCAAACGCAGCGGCTGCTCGTCATCAGCCCGTTGCCCCCTACCGCGCCCCCCAACCCCGCCTGGGATGACGTGTTGCAGCAGGTCGCCGCGGGCGCGACTATGCGTTGCGTTTACAGCGATGCAACAGCACTGATGAAAATCGAGGGCAACGCAAACGCGCTCCTACTTGCGGCTTCGCCGGGAGCTCACGTGCCGCAGGGTGTCCGCGTTGTCACAAACGCTGCTGAAGCCGCGCTGTGGTTGACGGAACCGGTCACACCGGTCGGCGTACCACAGCCACCCAA
The DNA here is from genome assembly GCA_036845725.1 of Chloroflexota bacterium. Taxonomy (GTDB): domain Bacteria; phylum Chloroflexota; class Anaerolineae; order B4-G1; family SLSP01; genus DSWT01. The sequence goes on along the minus strand of DAIUDK010000085.1, from coordinate 921 downwards.
CAGCGCGATACCAACAGCATCGCTGGAACTGGCGGCAGAACCGCCTACCGATCCCCCACCCACGCCGACAGAAACCCTGCGTGTCCTCGAACAGGGTGGACGGGTCCCCGACGCCCTGAAGAAACGCCTTTTTGGGAGCTAGACAAACCGTTTGCGTGGGATTGTGATTCCGCGCAAACGCACATTACCGCACGCCGATCAACTCCACGGCGTCGATCTGGTTCCAGAATCCCGTGCGCGACTCATCGAGGTCGATATTCACACCAACGATGCGTTCCGCTGCCTGCGGCACGGTCACAATCAACATGCCCGGACACGTCCGATCCGTGTCTTCGCCCTCCCAAATACGCTGCGCTGCACCATCCTCATTCACCAGAGAGACGCGGAAGATCGCTCCCCGTCCCAACGTCTGGTAAATCCGCACCTCAGTTGCATACACCGGCTGAGCGTAGCGCAATCGTAGCCATTCCACACCATTTCCCCGCGCAGATGCCCAGGCCCGCGAATCATCCGCGCACGCGTTGACCGCCGGCGCGCCGGTCACCCTGGTCACGCTCCAGTCGGGAAAGCCAAACTGCGAACTGGCCTCCGCCGCAATCGCCCACTGCGACAACACAGTCGGCGTCGGTGTTGTTTGCGCGATCAACGTTTCCGCCCGCTCGCAGCCCACACACAATCCGGCACATACCAACAGAACGAACACTATCCACAAACGCCGCATCATCCTCCCTGCTCCATCCACTGTTCCACGTTTGCCGGCGACTGCCCACCCAATTCAAAAAACCGAGACTGGCATATTCTACCGCCTGTTGGCGACAAAGCAACAGTCCCCAAAAAGCCGCTTTAGCAACAAGATGACGCACAAATAGTATCTTATCAAAAAAACGGGGGAATCACGGCGCAGCCCAGGAATCCTCCAGA
>DAIUDK010000084.1:0-23921 GCA_036845725.1 Chloroflexota bacterium | reverse complement strand
GACGCGCGCGGGCTGGATGACCTCGACCGGCGCGTACTGCACACCATCATCGAGAAGTTCGACGGTGGGCCGGTGGGACTGGAGACCATCGCCGCGTCCGTCGGCGAGGCCGCTGATACAATTATGGATGTCGTCGAGCCGTACCTTCTACAGCTCGGCTTTATCGGGCGAACGCCCCGCGGACGGGTGGCAACACGCCTGGCCTACGAACACCTCAACATTGTGCGCGATGACGCGCCCGACACCCAGTTAGAACAGGCCGCGTTGTTCTGAGTTGCTGAGTCCGGCCATGTTGACCACGGGGACATTACTCTACAATCGTTACCGGATCGACCGCATGCTGGAATTCGGTGTGATGGGTGCGATGTATCGCGCCTGGGACTCGCAGCGAGATGCGCCGGTATCGGTCAAAGAATTGACGCCCCAACCCGACCTGGACAAAGCCGTTTTGGATCGCCTACGCGGCGAGTTCGAGCGTGAGGCGCAGATTCTACGCACGCTGCGTCATCCTGCTATGGCGACGCTCCACGATTTCTTCCACGATGAGAACACCGGCAATACTTACCTGGTCATGGATTTTGTAGACGGGGAAAGTATGGCGGACTGTATCGGCCGTGTCGGCGCGCTGCCCGAAGCACAGGTGAAGGTCTGGGCCATGCAGATTTTGGATGCGCTCGAGTTCTGCCACAACCACGGCGTGCTCCACCGCGATATCAAACCGCAAAACATCATTCTCCGTCCCGATGGGCAGGCAGTCTTGGTGGGCTTCGAACTGGCAAAACTGTGGGATCCCAACGATCCACGCTCCTGGGCCGCCACGCGGGTGATGGGGACGCCGGAGTACGCGCCGCCGGAACGCTGGGGGTTACAATCGTGGCACATCGACGCGCTCAGCGACGTGTACAGCCTCGGTGCAACACTGTATCACGCATTAACAGGGAAAATGCCGCAGACCGCCGGAGATCGTACGTCCAATCCTTACCAATTCGTCCCGGTGAAAGAATTAGGCCGGGTGAGTGCATCCGTAAAAAATGCCATCATACGGGCGATGGAGCTACCCCGTGTCAAGCGATTTCAGAGTGCGGCAGCAATGCGCGCCGCGCTGCTGGACGAAACGCCGGTGAGCGTCATCGAAGAGGTGCAGCCGGCTCGCCTGATAATCACATCACGCGGCGAAAAACTGCGCAACTGGGCACTGTTGGTGTTGGTAGGCCTAGTGGGGTTGAGTCTGGCCGGTCTACTTGGCATGGCGGTGCAAAGGCGGCTCGCTACGCATAATAGGCAAACACCCACACCGGAAACAACAGCCGTAGTGACGATAACAACCGAGATCAGCACAGCGGCGGAGACCAGCGATACACCATCGCCGGACGCATCCACCGTCCCGACAGAAATACCCACACCACGCCAGACAAACACTCCTACTGCCATCTTCACCGTTCCCACCGGTTGGACGCTCGCGTTTGACGATGACTTCACCAACAACGCCAACGCGTGGGTTATCGGCAGCTATGAGGATGATTGGGGGACGGTGACGCGCGTCATCACTGACGGCCTGTACACGTGGGACATCACCGCCGCACGCAGTGTTGGGCGCTGGTGTACGCCAGAAATCAGCCCCACAGCCGACTTTTATCTGACGGTAGACGCGCAGCGAGTTAGCGGGCCGCTCGATGCCAGTTACGGTGTCGTCTTCCGGCACAATGCGGGAAGCTACTACCTGTTCAGCATCCGCGACGATGGTTTTTTCAACCTCAATCTATGGCACAATTTCACCTGGAGCGCCGTCATCGATTGGACGGGCACACTGGCGATCCAGCCCGGTGCGATGAACCAACTGGCCGTATTGGCGGAAGGGACACACTTTACCCTCAGCATCAACGGAACGATGGTCGCCGAAGCAGAGGATAGCCAGTTGGCGGAAGGTGAGATGGGGCTTTCTGTGCTCTTCATCTCCCCTGGCGATGCCGTGTTTGCATTCGAACACTTGAAATTCTACACGCCTTAAGCATTTTCTCAACCTGACAGGCCGGAAAAATATGGTATGATAGGCGAGAAAAATTAGAAAAAGGATAGTAAAATAAGCTGTGATACGAGGAATACTTTATACTGTAGGCCGTGTTTTGATTGCACTGTATACGCGACTGTTTATGGAACTCGAAATTCTATGGCAAGCGCCCTTGCCACCGGGTCCCAAACTTATCGTAGCAAACCATCCAAGTTTTACCGATCCCTTCGCTATCTCGTTGCTCTCCTCACGCCCTATGGCGATCCTGATCACCTCCGTGGCGTTTCTGGTTCCCATCTTTGGCTTCTATTTGAAACGGTCGCGCCACATTCCGGTCATTGAAGGGGCGGGACGCCCGGCGTTCGATGAGGCATTACAACGGTTGAAAGCTGGTGAAACGGTAGCGCTCTTCATCGAAGGCCACATCAGTCCAACGGATGGCGGATTCTGCCCGCCGCGTACCGGCGCAGTCCGCCTGGCGTTGAGCGCCGGGGTGCCGATCATTCCGGTGGGCATCCATCTCTTGCAGGAACGACTGCACGTTATCGAGGCCAAAATCAAAGGCGAAACCTACCCCGAACATTGGTATCTGCGCGGTCCAATGCGCATGGTCGTGGGAGAACCGATACACCTGGAAGGAAACATTGAGGATCATATGCATGTGAAAGCGGAATCACACCGTGTGATGCAGCAGATCATCGACCTGGCCCAAGAAGGCAAACGCCAACTCCAGGAAAGCGTGCTTCGCCGTAAGGAAAAGTCACGACGCATGGTGGCCGAGACGACCTAGAGGGTTCCAGCGCGAGGGGGGAATCATGATTGACGTTTGGGGTGTGTTTTCCAATGCCCTGTGGATTTTGGGACTGGCTGTGCTGCTGGCCGTGTGGAGCTACGCTGCCTACGAAGCTGGCCAGCACAAAGTAAAAGTCCATCATATCGTCAATAAGCTAGGATATGCGCTGGCGCTCAATGCCGGGATGCTGTTATTTCTCGCGGGGATGGTGACTACCGAGGATCGCGGGTGGGCGCGCGGGCTATGGATTGTGCTCGGTCTGGGTGTCATCGCCGAAAGTGTTTGGCGCATCGTTCAACAGCGGAAGACCGCAGCGCTCCCCACCGACGAGCACAGGTAGCGACGGCATGAACGAAAAGAATGTCTACACATCATTGAGCCAGCGGCAGCGTATCTGGTTGGCTCTAGGCTTGCCCGTTGTTGTGATGTTGGGTGTGAGCCTGGTGGGAGGGGTCGCCGGTCACGTCGTCACGCGCACGCTGCTTGGAATGATTGGCGCGGCGGTCGGTGGATTAGCAGCGGGAGTCACGGTGAAACGGTTCATGGCCCACGGTAAAAACAATACCGAGGCGCTCTTCGGTCTCGGTGCAACGACGGCCATCGGCGTGATCGCCATAGGCTACCTCTACCTGTTCTACATCGACAGCGACATGCAGGCCATCCGCACCTTGGCGCGCAACGTCGAGCAAACGTCCATCTTCGTGGAATTCATCGCCGCTCAGTATGCCGGAACGCTGTGGGCGCAGCGCCTGTTCCCGCATTTGGAAGCGCCAGATGAAGCGGGGTAATCCCTCGCCACGTTGCCGGTGGATCGCCGGTTTCGGTGGAGTGGCCCTGGTCGCGGGCCTGCTCGTCTGGTTACGCCGCCGCACCGGCAAGGCGACCATCCAGCGGCGCTTCTGGGACGTGGCTTACGACCGGTTGGCGCTACTCTACGACGGCGTCGATTGGTTCACCGGCAACACGACCCATCGCTTACGACGCCGCGCGCTACCCCATCTACCGCCGGAAGGCAGCCGGGTGCTGGAGATCGGCTTCGGCAGCGGAAAGCTGCACGCGGAACTGGCGGAACGCTACGCGATGGCCGGCCTGGATCGCGCGCCGGGCATGGCGCGGCTCACCGAGCGGCGGCTCGAATCCCACGGCCTCACATCCGAATTGCACGTAGGCGACGCCACGGCGCTCCCGTGGGGAGACGCAACCTTCGACGCCGTCCTCTTGATCTTCGCCTTCAGCGCCTTCCCGGATGCCGAGACCGCAATGGATGAAATGGTACGGGTGGTCAAGCCGAGCGGCAAGCTCATCATCGTGGATGCCGGAGAAGCCCAGGATGGCAACGCGATGGCGCATTTCCTGGCGCAACTCTGGTCAGCGTTCGGCGACTATATGCGCGATGAAGCGCCGCTGATGAAAGCTCACGGCCTGACGGTCACCCGCGAAGATTGCGGGCCTTGGGGATGTGTGCATATAACGGTGGGCGCGAAACCACGGTAAAAAAGCAACGGAAAACGCGAGCTAACGGAAAAGCTCAAGTATTGCTGCTTCTTGGACCTTGAACCTGTTCATTACTGCTGCGACAAGACCAGCTAGCACTACCAGAATGATCGCGATCATAAAGCCATACTTGCTCATTGTGAAGATTGTCTTCAGCCAAGCAACAACCGCAGGCCGAGCCGGATAGACCACTATCATACTCACGAGGCAGATGTTCTCCAGCAAATCGAAGACAGACCCAAGAGCGCATAGGTTTAGTCTTTGCAGTATGCTTCCGGGCCTGAAGCCACGCTGGAGCAGCCACGAAATAGACAGACCGACAAACAAGAATCCCAGGATAGGGAAGATGAGATCCCACGTTAAGTGGAACCACAACTGATAGGTGCGTCCGTCATCATCCCAGGATTCCACAATCGAGAAAGCCTCTTCTGGTGTGTAGAAGACGGGATCGTCCAGAGATGCCATTTCATCTGCGGCAGGATAGATAAGGCTGAGAAAAGGCAGGGTAATGACCATAAAAAGCACAAGTGCTACAAAAACAGATACAATAAGCCGACCTTTGGCCCAATCATGAAAGTGATCTGAGAGTTTTGATAACATACTTTTCTCCAGGAACAATGTTGACAACAAACCAATTGAGTATTGGTTGGACTTTGAGCGGCCCAACTCGCGTTTCACCTTCTACCCTTTACAAGCGTATGTAGCGCGGGCGAGACGCCCGCGCTACATTTTTTAGAGAATCATTCACCCAGGCGCATGATGCTCCCCGAACCGGTGATTCGCTGATCGATGGCCGGACGCCCGGCGTAGGCCACATCCCCACTGCCCGCGATGTGAATGTCGAGCGATTCGTTCGCCCGCAGCGTCACCGAACCACTGCCGAAGATGTCCACCGTCACCGCATCGCTATCCACGTCTCTGGCGCGGTAGTCGCCGGAGCCATTGATAGCGATGGTCTGCCGTGTCACCTTGCCCGCCGCGATATCGAGCCGGCCCGAGCCGGGAATGTTCAGGTCCAACGTATCCGCTTCGAGGCCGTCGAAATCGACATCCCCGGAACCGCCAATGCGAATGTCCACACCGGTCGCCGCACAATCCGCCGCGCGCAGGCCACCGGAGCCGCTGATCCGCAGCATCATCTGCGTTGCTTCCAGATCACCCATGGCGACGTCGCCAGAACCGGAGATGGTCACGGCGATGGTCTCAGCGTCCAGGTCGGGCGCAGTGATGTCGCCGCTGCCGGAGAGCACGATCGTGTCGAGCGCCTTCACTGTGAGGTATAGGCGGACGGGCTTCGTCGGGCGCAGCGCAATGTTCGGCCTGCTATCGATTCGCACCTGCCCTCCGCTCGAGGAGACCTCGAAGTAAGGCAGCAAGTTATCCTCAGCCTCGATGCGCAATTCCTCTTTGTCGCCAATGTCAATGGTCAGATCGCCGAAGGTGGCCAATTCCACGCCCGTGATGTTGTTGAGCGTGTGGGTTTCCGTATCGATGCGACCCGAGCCACGAACGATGCCGAATCCTGCAGGCCCGCAGGCCAGACTGCTCACGAGCAGCCCCAACACAACGAACACAATCACAACACTTTGCTTTTTCATTCTATCATCCCCCCTTCTCATTTTTTCTTGTTCTACCGCTCAGAGGCCGACTCGCGCAGGCCGAGACGCGAGCGCGCGTTGGAAAGGAGCAGCAGGACGCCAATCCCAATCAGCAGCGCCGGACCGATCATATTGAGCACCCACCAACCGGGCCGGAGGGCTACCAGTCCCAGCATCCCGATCAGTCCAACAGCAGCAATCGCGCACAGAATCGTCCCGGCGAGCAGCAGTCCAGGGCGGTGTTTGAAGAAGTGGACGAACAGCAGCGCCAACCCCACGGAGAGCGGTTCGATGGTCCACAGAACGGACCACACTTCCCACCAGCCGGTGAGCGCGCAGAACTGGAACAGCGCCCCGTTCATCCCGATGATGATGGCGGGGATCATCAGCCAGACGTTGCGCATATAGAGCGCCGCCAGCGCAAAGCCGAGCGCAACGGACCACACTTCCGCCGGCCAGAGCCACTCCCAGGCTCCCCACACGTTGAGGGCACTGGTGAAGAGCAAGATGCCGCCCGTCGCCAGAACCGGCGCACCGAAAATGAAGAATGCGCCCAAGCCGCGCTTGCGAGGCCACATAAGCGGGATCAGCATAAAGAACGCCCCCACCCCGACCACGATCATCGGCCATAACCGCCAGACGCTCCAATACCAGGAGCGAATGCCAAACAGCGGCAGCACCACGTTGGACAGCAGCAACAGCCCGCCCATCAGAATCAAAAAAAGACCGACCAAAGTCGAAACACGCTTGTTCATCATTTTTTCCTCCTTAACCGTGAATATGCCTATAGAATAGCACAAGGAAGGGAGGGATGCCTATTCGATAGCTAACAGTTGGCTATCGAATGACTACAGGAAATCAAAAACCCCTGGGATTTGATAAACCCCAGGGGTTTCAGAAACGAGCACGCAGTCGCCTAAAAAATCGCGTTGATGAACGCCGTGAAGTATTGAGGCATGAGCCACGCAAACACGCCCAGGATTGCCACTATCGAGAGTAAGCCCAGGATCACAGCAAAGATGCGCCCCAGCCCGCGCGCCAGCGTTTTGCGTTTTGCCAACCAAATGGGCAACACAAGCGAACCAACGCCGACCCACACCAGAACGATCCACGAGATTTGCCAATGGTCCCAATTGTTTGAAAATGCACTGTACGCTAACAATGTAGCAACCGTCAGCGCCGGAGCGGTAAAAAGTAACAGCCAGAGAGTGCCGGTAGCATACATGATGAAACACAGTCCCAACGTTCCCAGGAAAACTTGTATTGGCCAGCCACGCTCATAAAATGCCCAATTGCCGGTCGGCACAGCGAGAGAGAGCATCAGCAGATTACCAAGTCCGACGAGCAGAAGTGCATTGAGAATCGCCCTGCCGACGCCGTAGCGGCGCGGCGCGCGGTGCGCAGAAGACTCTGCCGCTTTCACAACCGCCGGTACGACCGGCATGGTCACCGGAGCGGCAGATGGGACGGGCGTCTCCGCCGCGAGCGTTTGGAGCCGCTTCTGCCCCAGCGTGATATCGGTTTCGTCGTCGGCAAACGCGAGATCGCCGGCAGGACGTTGCGCCGCCATCACCCGGCGTGTGTCGCCAGAAATAACGGCCACCGATTCCGAGAATGAATCCGACGTGGTAAACGAAAGCGGCAATGAGATGCGCGACGGCAGTTCGATTCCCGCTTCTTCTGCGGCAGCGCGCAATGCCCCGGCCATCTCAACAGCGCTTTGGTAACGATCCTCCGGCTTTTTCGCCAGCGCCTTGAAGACGATGCGCTCGAACGGTTCGGGGATCTCCGGATTGGCACGACGCGGCAGCGGCAGCGGATCGTTGACGTGCTTCATCAGGATCGCCAGCGGCGTGTCGGCGTCGAAAGGCGTATGCTGCGTCAGCATCTCATAGAAGACAATGCCAAGCGAGTAAATATCGCTACGGGCATCACACAATCCTTGCATCCCCTGCTCCGGGGCCATGTAGTGCAGCGTGCCCATCAGCGCGCCGGAGACGGTGTAACGCGTCCCACCGATAATGTGCGCGATGCCGAAATCACCGAGGACGGCCTGCCCGCGCCGGCTCAACAAGATATTGGCGGGTTTGATGTCGCGGTGGATCATCCGCTCGCTGTGAGCGTAGGCCAGTCCATCCAGCACATCGAGCATAATGCGCACGATCTCGCCCCAGGCCATCTGCTCACCGCGCACGCGGTAGTCGTTGAGGCGCGTTTTGAGCGTGTCGCCTTCGAGCAGTTCCATGACCATGTAGTACACGTCGTCCTGCACGTCGAAATCGAAGACCTGGACAATGTTGGCATGGCGAAGCGCCGCCACCGACTGCGCCTCGCGCTGAAAACGCGCGTGCCACGTCTCATCGCCCGGCGCGATATCTCCAAACGCCTCATCCTCCATCAGCTCGGAGCGCAGAACTTTGACCGCCACATAACGGTCGAGTTGCGGGTGGTAAGCGCGATAGACGCGCGCCATCCCGCCACGCCCCAGCGCCTCCAGGATGCGGTATTTGCCGAGCGTTTTCCCTTCCAAAGAAGCCACTGCCATTGTATTGTTTTCCCCCTCGAAAGTTAGCGCTGCCAGAGCCTCTGCAGGGGAATGAATGTTTATCGCATTGTTTATCATTATCATTCACCATCCTACAGATAGGATAACAGATTCACGGCGGCGTTGCCTATTCGTTATCTATCAATTCACTATCCGCGCCCCACCAGTTTGTAACCCAGCCCACGAATGGTGAGCAACATCTGCGGATTGGCAGGATCGGGTTCGAGCTTGGTGCGTAGCCGCCGCATCAGATTCTCCACCTGGTAATCGTAGACGTCGGCGTGATATTCGGGCCAGACGGCAGCAGCGATGTCGTCCTTCGAGCAAACCTCGCCGCTCCGTTCGTGGAGATACGCCAGCAAGACGAATTCCTTGGAGGAGAGTGTGACCACGCGCCGGTCAAGACGCACCACACCCGCTGCCACATCTACCTCCAAAGTCGGCAGGAACGTGTCGCGGTAGGTGATGTCGGGATCGTGGAAAGCCAAAGCCACATCCCCAATGGTGACGCAATCCCCATCATGCAGAGCAACCGGTTCCAGCACACGCTCGTCGTTGAGGAACGTGCCGTTGGTGCTCTCCAGGTCTTCGAGGACCACACGCCAGCCGTCACGCCGCAAGCGCGCGTGCTCGCGGGAAACGCGCTTGCTGGTGACGACGATATCGTTCTCCAACGCCCGGCCGATCATCGTGGTCTCACCGTTTAGTAGATGCTCGCGACCCGTTGGATCGGTCAGAAAGGGAACCGGCTTGGTTATCGAATCCGTCATAAACTCACCTCCAATCCCCTAGTGTACGCTGACTGGCGTTCGTGTCAACCGCACTTGCCGCACTCCGGTTTGCGTCTATAATCGCCATATATGAAAAGTTTGATGCGTCTCGAAAGCTGGATCGAGCAATTGGTCGAAGCGCCGTTCGTGCGACTCTTTGCCGGGCGGTTGTTCGCACAAGACGTGGCCCGCCACCTCGCGCGCGCGTTGGAGGACGGTGAACGTGTCGGCGCCGACGGCACACCGGAAGTGCCGGGGCGCTATCGCATTGCGCTGAACCCTGAAGACTTGGCTGCGCTCCAAACCCACCACCCCGACCTGGATATGCAACTGGCGATCGATCTCCAGGCAGTGGCCGACAACATGCAAGTCCGGCTGATGGAACCGCCGGCAATCCTGCTGGAACCGCGCGCTGAACTTCCAATGCGCGCCGTGCGCATCACACCGACCACGCATACGCCCTTCGCGCAAAATCCCACGCGCGACCTGGACTTGGAATCCATCCGCCAACGCATCGAACAGGATGAGGCCGACACACTGGGGGCGAACGAGCTGCGCGCCTACCTGATCGTCCAGGGCACGCACACGTTCGATCTGTCGCAGCCGATGGTGCGCATCGGGCGCGCGCTCGATAACGATCTGATTCTCGAAGACCCACGCGTCTCACGCTATCACGCCCAACTGCGCTGCCGCTATCGCCGCTACATCCTGCAGGATATGGGGAGTCGCGGTGGCACCACGGTCAACGGCTTCCCGATCCAGGAAATCGTACTCCGGCCCGGCGATGTGATCTCGCTCTGCGGCGTCGATCTCATCTACGCCGAGGAGATAGGCGACTGGCGCGAAGATAGCCCAGGCGCGCCCTCCCAGGCAGATACACAAGCTTATCCGATGGCGAGGCCCTGAGATGGGAAACGCGACGGCAGAACTGCTGCTGGCACTGCGATTTGGGTTGGCCCTGCTGCTCTACCTTTTTCTGGGCGTAGCGTTCTACATCCTCTGGCAGGGATTGCGCCAGCACGAGAAGACGCCGGTCATCGCACACACGCCTGCCCACGTTATCATCGAGGAGGGCGAGGAACAGGGCAAACGTTTATCTCTGCGCCCTGTAACCGCCATCGGACGCAGCCACACCAACATCCTGATCATTACCGACGCCTTCGCCTCCAACCATCACGCGTTGATTCTCTGGCGCGACGAACTGTGGTGGCTGGAAGACCTCGAAAGCCACAATGGCACCTTCCTCAACGAACAACGTATCACCCAGCCTGTGCCACTCACTTCCGGCGACCGCATTCGCATTGGCGCGACCGTGCTGCGTTTCGAGGTAGAGGAGTAGGGAGTAAAGAGGAATCTCCTCCCCAATCCCTGATTACCAATTACGGATTCCTTTCCACTTGTAACGATAAGAGGTACACTATGGACCTGATGCTGAACGGGAAAACTGCGCTCGTCACTGCAGCGAGCCGGGGATTAGGGTATGCAGTCGCCCAGACACTGGCGCAAGAAGGCGCAAACGTCGTACTCTGCGCCCGCAACGCATCGACGCTTAAGGATGCCGCGCGCACACTGGCCCGCGAAACCGGTGTGACAGTACTGCCAGTGGTCGCCGACATCGCGCGACCGGCGGATGTGCGGCGATTGGTCGACGAGACCCTCGCGCGCTTCGAACACATCGATATGTTGTTCATCAACGCCGGCGGGCCGGCGCCGGGGCACTTTGTGGACCTGACCATGGAACAGTGGGAAACCGGCATCCAACTGACCATCGAGAGTGCACTGCGCCTGGCATATGCCGTCGTCCCACTGATGCGGGCGCAAGGCGGAGGCAGCATCCTTGCCAACACCTCCGTCACCGTGCGGCATCCGCTGGATGGGCTAACGATCTCCAACGCCCTGCGTACCGCCGTCATCGGCTTGGTGAAAACGCTGTCCATCGAACTCGGCCCGGACAACATCCGCGTCAACGCCATCGCACCGGGCTGGACGCGCACCGAGCGCGTAGACGAAATCCTGCGCGCGCGTATGGAGCAGAACACCAGCAGCATAGAAGAAGAAGCCGCGAAAATCACCACCGAAGTCCCGCTGCGCCGCATGGCCGATCCCGTTGAATTTGCGCGCGCGGCGACGTTCCTGCTCTCCCCGGCGGCCTCGTACATCAGCGGTGTCACCCTCCTCGTCGATGGCGGCATGGCCCGCGCAGTATTGTAGTCATACCAAAGAATCGTACACAGATTTCACGGATTCAAAAGATTTTCGAATCATCCGCGGTTTCCGTGTTCATCCGTGTATCATGTAGGTGAACAATCTATGAACCATTTCCCCAAACTATGCATACTTATGATCTGCTTGCTGTTGGCAGCCTGTACCGTCGCGCCGACCGCAACACCTTCACCGACCGCTGTTCCCCCCACGGCAACGCCGGAGCCGACCGCGACGGCGATCCCATCCCCCACCCCCACACCCAAGCCGCGCGTGCTCACCGTCTGTCTAGGCACAGAGCCGGATTCGCTCTACCTCTACCAAGACGACTCTCACGCTGCGCGCGTCATCCGCGCAGCGCTCTACGACGGTCCCATCGACACCGTGAATTACAGCTACCAACCCGTCATCCTGCAAAAGCTTCCCGCTTTGGCGGACGGTGATGCTGTGATAACAACAGTCGCCGTAGAGACGGGCGCTCAGGTCGTCGATGCCAGCGGCGATGTCGTGAAGCTCGCTGCGGGGACGCGCGTGCATCCGAGCGGCTGCCGTGCCGACGACTGCGCGGTCGCCTTCGACGGGCAACCTATCACGATGGATCAGATGCAGGCCACGTTCACCCTCAAATCCAACCTGCGGTGGTCCGACGGCGCCGCCCTCACCGCGCAGGATTCCGTCTACAGCTTCGATTTGGCTCGAGACACAGACACGCCCAACTGGAAGTGGTTGGAACTGCGCACGAGCAGCTACAACGCACCGGACGAGCATACCGTCGTCTGGACCGGGCTGCCAGGCTTCTTTGACCCCGCCTACGCCACGGCGTTCTGGACGCCGCTCCCGGCCCACGCCTGGCGCCAGTACAAGCCCGCCGAGTTGCTGAAGCAGGACTCCGCCACCCGCGCGCCGCTTAGCTATGGGCCATACGTGATCGACGTCTGGACACCAGGACAATCCATCCGGCTGTCACCCAATCCCCACTACTTTCGCGCGACGGAGGGATTGCCGTTCTTCGAGACGCTCACCTTCCGCTTTATCTCCAGCCAGAACGTGGGTGCCGCCCTGGACGCGCTGGCGCAAGGCCAATGCGACATGTTGAGTCTCGACCTGTACCTCGAACGCGACCTTCAGCGCTTGCGCGATATGGGAACGGTGGGGGAAGGCAAGCTCTACGCCGTCAGCGGTCCCATTTGGGAACATCTGACCTTCAACGCCGACCCGCCGCCCGACTACGAGCAGCCGGCCTTCTTTCAAGACGTGCGAACACGGCGCGCGGTCGCCCACTGTATCGACCGTCAGGCCATTATCGAGCAAATGACCGGCGGCCTGGGTCAAAGCTCCGACACCTATCTTCCCCTGGAACACCCGCTCTACGCCGCCGACGCCGTCATCCTGCATTCCTACGATCCGGCGCAGGGCCAGGCGCTTCTGGAAGAAGTGGGTTGGCGCGACCTCGACGGCGACGGCGTCCGCGAAGCGCACGGCATCCCTGGTTTCTTCGACGGAGCGGTGTTCCGCATCCGCTACAGCACCACCACGGCGGACATGCACGCGCACATCGGCGCGCTGGTCGCCGCAGACCTGGCGGCGTGTGGCATCCAGGCGGAAGTAGAACAGCTCGAACCGGCGACGTTCTTCAAAGACGGCGCAGGAATGCCGCTGTACGGACGGCACTTCGACCTTGCCGAGTTCTCCTGGCTAACAGACGTACAGCCGCCGTGCGGCCTATACCTTTCCACGGAGATCTCGTCCGGGGAGAATCAGTGGAGCGGGCAGAACTTCGGCGGCTACGTCAATCCGATCTACGATGCGTTGTGCGAGCAGGCGCTCTCCGCGCTACCCGGCGAACCGGCCTACGTCACAGCCCACAGCGAGGCACAGCGGCTCTTCAGCGCAGATTTACCGGCGCTGCCGCTCTTCTTCCGCCCGCGCATCTACGCCACACGCGCCGATTTGACCGGCTTCAAGCCAGACGCCATCGCGGTGGAGACGTGGAATATCGAGGAATTTGCGTTTGGGGAGGAGTAAGGAGTATGGAGTATGTTCCAGCCCTTACTCCGTACTCCCTACTCCGTACTCCATGAGAATGAGAAGCAACACCGGCGGAGCATCGTAAACGCGAAAGCTCTCATCAAGGCGCGGAAGGCGCAGGGCGTAGGGGGTTCCGCAGCGTTCCGCCAGCGAGAGGGGCGACGTGAGACCCGCATCCGCCAGCGGATCATCAGTGAGTGCCACGGGGCCGATATGCGGGCAGCGTCCAAAGGGGATGACCCGGCGCTCGTGCAGCAATTCCGCATACCAGGCCAACGTCGCGGCGTAGCGTTCGGGTTGGCGCGCCAACGCCCCATAGCCGCGATGGCTCGCCAGCACGATGACGTCCACATTCCGCGCGATTTCTGCAAGCTGCGCGGCTTTTGCCCCAACCTTCGAGGCCGTCTCCTCGCCGTAGACCGGTGCGGTCAGCGATGAATAGCGCCCGGCATCCCCCTCGGACAGGGGAACGGGCAAAGCGTGATCCCAGTCTTCAACGGCGATGGTTGCCCCTGCAGGCACGTTCGCGTAAACCCATTGCGAGGCGGCAATCCACGGGTGCGGCTGAGTGTAGACCGAGACCTGCGCCCATCCCAACAACGTCGTCGAGACGAGTGCCGCCATCCCCACAACCCGCCGCGCGACCGGGGAAGCAATCACCTTCACACACACCAGCGCCGCCCACGCCGCCCACACCGGGTAGAGCGGGAGGAGATAACGCGGGAACTTGACGTACAGCCCGGCGGTCATCAGGAAATAGACCAGCGTCCAGACGCAGGCCAGGCGCAGCGTAAACGATCCGCGCCGCCAGCGCCACAGCGCCCAACCCAACCCCGCGATACCAAGCAGTGTCGCCAGCGGGCCGAGTCCCCAAAGCGCCATCTGCGCCAGCGGGTAAAAGAAGGGCCATGTCCCCGCATACTGGCGCGTGTACGGGAAAACGAAACGCCCGGAAGCCATCAGCGCCTGAATCGCCGGGCCGTTCCAACATGCCACGGGCCGCAACAGCGACCACGGAGAAGCGAGGGCAAAAGCAACGAAGATGGTAGACAGTAGACGGAGCGCGAAGATTCGCGCGACGGTAGACGGGGGGGGGAGCCACTTGTTACTCGTTTCTCGTTTCTCGTTTCTCGTTTCTCGCAATTGAACGGTGGATGCTGGATGCTGGATACTAGACACTCGATGCTGGATGCTCGATTCGCTGATTCGCCCATTCGCTGATTCTTTCGACGGTGGACTTTCAACTTTGGACTTTCGACGCTGAACTTCCCACAACACATATCCCACAATCACGGTCACCGCACACCATGCCAGCGAAGCTTTGCACGCCAGCGCCAAACCGGCGAGCGCCCCGGCGAGCGTCCAACGGTAACGAGTCGCGGCGAGGATCGCGCCGGAAGCGAGAACCGCGCCGAGAACGTCTACGGTGTAGAAGTGCGCTTGCTGGATAGAGAAAGGAGCAAAGGCCATGAGTGCGGCGGCGAGGAGCGCGGCCCACGTCCCGGCAGCGTTGCGTCGCCCGGCGAGTGCGCGGCCCCACGCGCCGGTCAGCGCGACGAGCAGCACGCCAAGCAACCCGAAGAAGAGCCGCATCACAAACAGGGGATCGGTGTTGGGCGCGGTCATCACGAAGAGGCGCGCCACGTAGACCGGCAGATGTCCGTAGGGGAAATCCGGCGAAGCTGCGCAGGGATCGCCCCACAGCGGGGTCGTTTGCGCCACACCGAGCAGGAAGCGCTCATCCGGGTGCGCGGCGATGGCAAGGCGCACGTCCGGCGCGGCGGCGTCCCAATCGGGTGCGGGCAATCGCAGAGCTGTCGCCAGCAACAGCACCGCAATCCACAACCACCGCCGGCCTATCATCCTCTATCCTTGACGCACAAAATGCCGCCGCGATATGACAATCACACCCAGAGTGATGAGAAGTGGAATCCCCACGAAGGGCACAAAGTGGACACCCTGAAGCGGCACGCCCTTCAGCATCTCCATCTCGGTCGGCGGAAGTTGCATCGACGTCAATATCTCCGCGAAGCTGGAACGCGCCAACGTCACAACCGTAGAGACCGCCAGCAGGCCGAAGTATGCCACACTCCCCCACCAGGCCCACATCCGCTGCCGCAGGACACCCCACGTCAGGCACACAAAGCTGACGATAGCAACATCCAGCGCGAAAAAGCCCTGCTTGTCCGATAGCCAGACTCCAAATAGCGGGAAAATACCGTTGAAAAAGAGAGGAACGTGCATGAAAACCACATAGAAGATGAAGAGAAGGGCTAATACCAGCACCGGCATGGGCAGGCGCTCGATCGCGTACGCGCGCTCGTCCCTGGCCTCAAATGTCTGGCGAGTGTCTCGGCTCTTGTAGAATCGAATCAACAACGCCGGTACGGTCAGATACGCCAGTCCTAACGCGATGACCACGAGAAGACCCGCTGTGGAAGACAGGTCCTTGACCGATAGCAAGAACAGGAATGCCACCATCAAAGGCAGACCCAGAATCAACGCGCACCATAGCAAGCTCACCATGAGCACTCTGGCCCAACGGCGTGGACGCACGTGCCCATATCCCAAAGGGATACACAACAGCGCGATGGCGTAGTACCCCACAACCTGCCACGCGATGCTGGCAAACATCAGAGAACCAAACTTGAATCCTTCGTAGTGAAAGCGCCCACCTTCAGAAAAGAGGTAAAAGCAATAGATCTCGTAGGGTCCCAGGAACGCCGCAACCGCCCCCACCAGAAGAAATCCAATTCCGATGAGGGTAAGGACCAGTGTCCGATCTTTGTAAACAGGGTAACGCTCTGCGTCAGTCAAGGCAGCACCTCCAAAATCATGCATCGTCCTCACACTCCAGGACGGGCTTTGAGTACGGATTCATCTTCATCATGAGATATTCCGTGACTCCCTCTCTGTACAACCCCGGTATCGCGCCGACCTGCCGGTAGCCCAATCGCTCGTACAGCCGCCGGGCCTCAGGGTTGAAATCTGCCACGACGAGGAACACTTTCGAGTGCTCCGCGAACGCAGTCTCCTCGAAAAAGCGCAGGAGCTGTTGGCCAATGCCCTTGCCGCGATATGCCGCTTTGACAGCGATGATGTGCAGGTAGGGGAAGCCGTGAAACGCGCCTTCATCGATGAACCAGACAAAGCCCAAACATGCGCCATCTGCGTCTACAGCAACGAAGACCTCGCCTTTGGCGATGCCCTCGGTGAGTGTGGCGACGGCGTTTTCCTCCACGGTAAAGTAGATGTGCCCAAGTGTGGAGTCGAGTAAAGCCACTTTACAATCTTCCAGATGCCGCATGTGCGCCTGTGTGATTGTCACCACCAACGCATCACCTCCGCCTTTGCCATTCGCGCGCGCGCAAGAAAGAAGCACCTAAGGCGAGCAAGAAGAAGATGCTGACCCCAAACATCCCGTTGGAAAGCGCAACCTCACCGTTGGTGTGCGCCAGATAGCCAAGCCCACCGAAAAACATAACGAACATCCCATAGAGCAGTTGGTGGCCTAACGTGTAGACCAGGTTGGCGCTTTCGGCCAGCCCTGTGACTTTGACTTCTAACTCGCCGTGGTTGGCTTTGGTCAGGAGCGTCTGAACGTTCGCCGGGAAGGTGATGACCGACAGGGCAACATCCTTGACCGCCGATTCAATGAGTTTGAGCCAGTTCCTATCCTTGCCCAACACGAATTCCTCTACATACGGCCGTATGGTTTTCATGGGATTCATCGTGGGGCTGAGGTGGGTACACAGGCCCAGCAGCAGCAAAATCGTGCGTTGCATCAGCACCAGATCTTTTGGGATTTGAAACGCTGCCATCAGTTCTCGGAGGGAGATATCCATTTTCGAGAAATCCACCATCATGTCCAGCTTGTCCTGCACATCGACGTGAATATCCGACAAATTCCAGGACTCGACGGTCATCTGTCTCAGGAAACGATCGTAGATATAATCGATGAGCCGTTCAACGGGATAAGGATCTCCGCTCAGGGCGACCAGTCCCATTTGTTGCAAGGCCGCGGCAATCCGGTCGTTATCGCGTTTCAGTATCCCCTCAACGAATTCGAGGATGCCGGCTTTCATCTCGGCGGACAGTCTGGCAACCGCCCCAAAATCCAGAAAAACGATGCTGCCATCCGGCTGCACGAGGATATTCCCTGGATGCGGGTCGGCGTGATAGATGCCATCTACGAAGATCATCTGGCAATAGGCGGTGACGACACGCTCGGCGAGGGCCTGCCGGTCAATGCCGAGTTCGGCCAGTTTACCCAGATCGGCGATATTGACGCCGTGCATATATTCGGTGGTCAGCACTCTTTCCGACGATAGCTCATGAACGACGCTCGGAAAATGAACGTGAGGATCGCCGGCGAAATTGGCCGCGATGGTCTCGATGTGTTGCGATTCCAGGCGGAAATCCAGTTCTTCCTTGATCATTTCAGCGAATTGCTCGTGGATATTGCCAAGACCTTTGATGCGGAAGAAAAAGCCGTAAAAAGCGAGCAATCCCTTGATCGTCCGCAAGTCTTTTTTGGCAATGGCTTCTATATCGGTATACTGGACCTTGACGGCCACTTGACGCCCATCGTGGAGCCGGGCCAGATG
This sequence comes from Chloroflexota bacterium, assembly GCA_036845725.1. Taxonomy (GTDB): domain Bacteria; phylum Chloroflexota; class Anaerolineae; order B4-G1; family SLSP01; genus DSWT01. The sequence continues at coordinate 5,876 of DAIUDK010000084.1, read as the reverse complement.
CACCTGCGCCAGGGACGCGCTGGCAACGGGATACGCGTCGAACGTGGCAAACAAGTGCTCCGGGTCTGCGCCAAGCTCCTGATGGATACGTCCGGTAATCTCACGCAGTGGCCGTGGAGGAATTTTATCCTGGAGTTCTTCCAGTTCTTTCCGAAAGTAGTCCGGCAGGAAGTTGCTCAAAATGCTGATCAACTGACCCGCTTTGATGAATATACCCTGCAACGACAAAAGCAGCCGCTTCAAACGTCGGGCATTGCGGCCATAGACCGCCGGCATATTTTTGTTTTCCCATTCCGCCCCCAGGAATTTCCCCATGAGATGAAAGAAAATCAAATTGAGCGCAATGTGTAACGTTCCTCCAAAAGCCCGAAGGAAGCGGAATTTTGCCGGGTGATTTTTTGCGGGATCACCCATGTCTTCGACACCAACGTTCGTCGTCTGTGAGATATTTCTCTGGATCATCTTCTTCGTATACCTCGCCGTAATGCTTCTTCAGATAGCCTCTTCGTGATTATATTCTCGCCTGTCATAGACGTCAATTGCTCCTACCCCACATTTCCATGGCCAAATTGACCATGGTGCTTTTCCTCTACCCTACTCATAACAAGAACCTTCGAATTCGACTAACTGACATAATGAGCTACAATTCGGGAAGTTTTCAGCCAATTATGGAGGAAAGGGAAAATGGTACATACCCACAAGATCATCGTTGTGACCGATAGTTCAGCGTATATTCCTGAAACCGCCCTGGCAGGACTCGATGTCGCCGTCATCCCTCTTTGGCTGTTCTGGGACAGTGATCGACTCCGGGATGGCGTAGATATTGATCCGACAACTTTCTACAACCGCCTGAGACAATCGAAGAGCCTCCCTACTTCATCGCAGCCATCGCCGGCGGAGTTTGTGAACTTTTTTCAGCAAGTAGCACCGGCAGAGGAAGCGATCGTTGCCGTGTTGGCCTCGTCCAAAATCAGCGGAACGGTAACCAGTGCGCGGGCAGCACAAGAACAACTTCCCACTATGAATATCCGAGTTGTGGATTCACTGTCCAGTTCGATGGGACTGGGGCTGGAGGTGCTGGCAGCGGCGCGGGTAGCAGCAGCGGGAGGCTCGATCGACGAGGCGGTTTTGGCAGCAGAAGAAATGAGAGAAAAAGTACACTTTCTGTTTGTAGTGGACACCTTGGAGTACCTGCAGCGCGGCGGTCGAATCGGAAAGGCAAAACGGTTGTTGGGGACGGCGCTCAACATCAAGCCGATATTGCAGTTCAGAGAGGGGGAGATCGAATCCGTATCTCAGGAACGGACAAAGCGAAAAGCGTTCGCACGGCTGATGGAGATAGCGGAGGAACGCCTGGGAGACAAGCAGATGGCTGAGGCCGCGATCGTCGATGTGGCCGCCGAGGAAGAAGGCAATGAGATAGCGGATATGGTCGTGAGACGATTTGGCACCCCGGTTGTCCATCGCTCGCCGGTAAGCACAGTGGTGGGCACCCATGTCGGGCCAGGCGCGATCGGTCTGGCATTCTACAGTGAACCATAACAGTACAGCTTCCATTTCAATCATGGATCCCTGTTTTAGATTATTCGACTATCTGACCAACGACTGTTTGACTATTATCGCAGGAGGCACTTATGAAACGCGCAGTCAGCGTGAGTTTGGGAAGTTCGAGCCGCAACAAGCGCGTCACCGTCGATCTCAAAGGGCAGACGATCAGCCTGGAACGCATCGGTTTTGATGGCAACGTGGAGGCGGCGCGGCGCAAGTTCGCCGAATTGGATGGCAAGGTCGATGTGTTGAGCGTCGGCGGGGTGGACCTGAATCTGTACCTGGATGAGCGCATATACCCGCTCCACGCAGCCATGAAGCTCGTGCAAGACGTTCACCAAACGCCGGTCGTCGACGGCAGTGGTCTCAAGCACACGCTCGAACGCCGCGTTTTCGAGCTGGCAGCGCCGGCGCTGGGCGGAATCCCCCACTTCCACAAAGCCTTCGTGACGATGGCCGTCGACCGGCCCGGGCTGGCACACGCCGTCGCCGACGTCGCCGACGAGGTCATTTTCGGCGATTTCATGTTCGGCCTCGACCTGCCCCTCCCCATCAAAGGCATCCGGCAGCTTCGCCGGGCGCTGCGCATCATGTTGCCGTTCGTCAGCCACTTCCCAATGTCGATGATCTTCTATGGCAGCTCGGGCAAGGAATACAAGCCGAAGTTCACGTCCTACTGGCAAGCCGCCGACCTGATCGCCGGGGATTTCCTCTTTATGAAGAAGTACATGCCGGAAGATCTCAGCGGCAAGACAGTGGTCACCAACACCACCACAGCCGAGAACGTCGAAGCGCTGCGCGCGCGCGGCGTCACGCGCCTGATCACGACCACGCCGCGCTATGACGGACGCTCGTTCGGCACAAATATGATGGAAGCCGCGCTCACCGCCTACGCCGGCCTGGGCCGCGTGTTGACCCGTTCCGAACTGAACGATCTGATTGATGAGCTAGGCCTGCGCTCCACCGTCGAAGTGCTCAATCCCTGACGAGCCCCGGCATCGCGCAACCTCATTCGCGCCTCTGCGTATACTGTATACACGGTTGAATGGGAGAATGTTCCCACATTCAACACAGTGTACCCAAAAAGGGAAGTGGGGGTTTGGGGGCGGGGTAGCCCGCCCCCAAACCCCCACCCCTAGATTTTGGACGGAGGTAACGATGAACGAAGATAGAATTCCCGAAAGCGCAGAACGAATCCTGCCGCAGCCGTTTGCCGAGGACACACGTCCACACACGCCACAAGTCCGGCAAGAGCGGCGCTCGTTCTTCTGGCCGGTTGTGTTGATCGGAATCGGCGTGCTCTTACTGCTCTCCAATCTCGGCCTTTTCCCGGAGTCGGGATGGGCCGTGCTGTGGCGGTTCTGGCCGGTGGCGCTGGTGGCGCTGGGCCTCGACGTGCTTATCGGGCAGCGCTCGCTCGGCGGCGCGATTGCCAGCGGCATCCTTATCCTCATCCTTGCCGGCATGGTCATCGGCCTGGCCTTTTTTGCGGAACAGATTCCCGCGCTGGTCCAACTGACCCAATCGAGCAAACTGCAATCCAAATACGTCGAGCATCCCATGGAAAAAGTGGAAAGCGCCAAAGTCACCATCGACTGGAACAGCGCGCCGGGATACCTCAGCGCTCTGGAGAATTCTGACAACCTGATCGAAGCCGACGTCGACTATCACGGTGAACTGGCGTTCCGCGTGACGAACACCAACGGTCGCGCCGAAGTCGTTCTGGACAGTTTTTTCCAGGGTGTCACGCTCGGACAGTCAAGTTCCGACAGCGGCGATGGCAAATGGGACGTAAAACTGAATCCCGGCGTAACCTACGAGCTGTGGATGGACACCGGCTCCGGCAGTTGCGATTTCGATCTGAGCCGGTTTACCGTCAATGATCTGAATCTCGACAGCGGCTCTGGCAGCATCCAACTCAAACTGCCCGCCACGAGCAGCTTCCGGGGCGAATTCGACACCGGATCGGGCGCGGTAACGATCACCCTGCCGGAGAGCGTAGGCATGCGGGTGACGTTGGACAGCGGCAGCGGCAGCTTCCAGCCCGACGCGCGCTTCACCCTCGTCTCCGGCGAGCGCGACGACGACGGCGTGTGGGAAACGAAGAACTACGCCAGCGCCGATTACAAGATCGATTTGACGATTGATCAGGGGTCTGGCAGTATTCGGATTCGCTGAGCGCGCAATCGTGTAGAAAAAGCCCCGATTCTCGATAAAGCAATCGGGGCTTTTGCTTTCGTACCTTCCTACCTGGCTTCATTTGACTTTTGTGCAAGAATGTCCTACACTCGGTTTAGTTGAAGTTTACCCTGGAAGTGAGGTAAAAATGACTACGTTGAATCTGGAAGAACAGCGATTCAAGGATATCGTCAAACAAGCGCTGGTGGAAATTTTCGAAGAACGTCAAGACTTAACTGAGGTGCTGTTTCGGGAAACTTTGGAAGATTGGGGCTTGCTCCAAGCCATACGAGAAGGGGAAAACACGCATACAGTCACCCGAAAAGCCGTTTCCGATGTACTAGAGGCTGTCTGATGAATGTCCGTTTCGGCGAAACCATCACTTTGATACGCTTTCTTCATCGGAAGGAAGTGTATCGCTACTTCCCGTAACGTCTCAGAAGCGCTGCCTGACCATCGATCAAGGGTCTGGCAGTCTTCAGATTCGCCGAACGCGCATCCGTGTAAAAGGTTCCGCCCAAAGCCGTTTCCACTGTACCTGAGGGTGTACCTGGAAGTGTACCTGATGTTTCCGTTGTTTTCGATGTTTCTACCCCAACGAAAAACGTACCTCGTGAGACCCTCAAAAACATAGAAACTAAAAAGAATGCTTAAGGAATCTCTTAACAGATCCCTTATGGGAGACGAGACGCTCTGCAGACGCCAACGAGGTCGTACACTGGCAGTTCACGGGCTAAAAGCGCATTTTTCGGCGATTCCACGCGTGCGGCGGGCGCTATACAGACCCTCAACCCGCCCCGCCCGGCAGGAAAACTGTACCTGGGACTGTACCTGACAGTGTACCTCGTGTTTTCGGAGAGTGCACCTGATGTTTCTGCGGGTGTACCTGATGTTTCCAAAGTGTACCTGGCGGTCCCGCAAAGTGAATGATCAATGACCGGCCTTTCTCATTTGACACCGCAGGCTCAGGCGTAGGCGACCTGACCATTGATCAAGGGGCTGGGAGTATTCGGATTCGCTGGACGCCAACCGTTGTATCGGCTGCGACTTGTGCGTCTCGACCTGTTCAAGCGGCGCGCTGAAGTTGGTTCGCAAGCCCGGGAGTGAGCGAACGCAAGTTCCGCCCACGATGGATGACACCTGGCACATCATTGCGCAGGCGCAGGCTGAGATGAGGTGAAGGCACGTCACATACGGAGTCGCTCAAGTTCACTGTGATGGTTTTACAAAGGGAATCCCCCGGTCACGGGAGGGTCGGAGGGCAGGATTGAGAGTAGTGAACACAGTAACGTCGCGGACAGTCTTTTCACCTGGGCATTTTGATTGCATCAACATAAAAGAATTGATTGCTTTCTTCAATACTACCAACGAGCAAAAAGCCAGCTTGGGCAATTTGCGAAAGCAACTCAGATCGTTTCTCTGTCCAGCGAATGATTGGCTCTGCAATCTTCAGGAGTCCACCGAACTTGAGTACACGGTGCGCTTCTTTGAGATAATCCGCATAATTTAGCCCCATTAACGAGAGGGAAAACACAGCAACATCAAGCATGGTATCATCAAGGAGTGTATGCGTCATATCGCAGGCAGTCACGTTTTCATTGATAGCGATATGATCGAACGAATACACCTTGTTGGGGAGAATCTCAGCCAATTTTGCTTCACCGCAACCAAAGTCACCAATGATCCAATCGGGTCGTCTCTTGAGCGGCTGGGCGATTTTCTCGTATGGAATTTCAGCCCAGGCCTGGCGAGCCTCACGGTAAAGTGTGTGGTACAAATACCATTCCTCGGGACTCTGCTGCAGCCGTTCGTAGGTGGTTTGACTGTAGGCTGTGTTGAAGCGAGCATTCATCATCGAGAGGTCGCCAAAGCGGCGTTGGATAATGCGCATTTCTTCTTCCGGCAATGGCACTCGCAATCGTGAGCGTTCTATTGTGACAACACCATCATGCTCGACACGCTCAATCCATGCTTGCAACGCTTCATGTGCTTTCTTGTACATCGTTTCAGGTGAGGCCAACTCGCCTTCAGGAATAACACCGTCAAGCGCCGCATCAGCTAACGTTTTCTTGTATTGGATGCGATGCATGCGCATCTTGTCCCAAGACCAAATATCGCCATTGTGTGAAAGAACAACTTGAGGAATAATG
>DAIUDK010000083.1:0-24019 GCA_036845725.1 Chloroflexota bacterium | reverse complement strand
ACGCCGTCGCGTCATCCACCGCCCCCCACTGATTGCCGATATTCCACGTGCCCAGCCCCACGGCGGACACGGGCCAACCCAGTTTGCCAAATGGTCGGTAAAGCATGCCTTCCTCCTTCATAAGAATAAACCGTCAAGGCACAAAAACATAACGAAAACTTACAGTCCTGATGAGGTTATGCCCCTTCCACAATCGCAATCTCCTCCGGCGTGAGCGCGTACAGCTCGTACACCAGCGCGTCGATGGCCTTGTCTGTGACGTCGATTTGCTGTTGCAGCAGGTGTTTCTCGTGAGCGAGCTTGGCCGCCGCGAGCCGCCGGTGCAGGTCGAGCATGCGCTCCACCAGGGCGACCATGCGGTCGTGGCGGGCGACGTCGGCGGGATCGTCGAAGTCGATGGTGCGGATGGGGAGCGGTTCAAGGTATTGTGTGAAATAGCGGAAGAAACCACCGCGTAGGGTTGTGCTGATGCGTTTGAGATAGAAGTCAAGCAGATGGCTGTTGAGTAACCCCAGAATATACTTGATGGATTCTCGCGTTGTTTCCTTGAGTGTAATGCCGTAGCCGCTTGTGAAAGCATATTCACCGTGTTCATCGAGGGCGAATGATGCACGGTTGGCGATGTCAGGGACAAGGATTTTGGATAGTAACATCAGTTCAATATTCTGCTTACGCCCATAAGCATACCATTCATTGCCTCTAAACTTACCCTTTTCTCGTTCGGAGAGTAGCGTTTTGTTCTTCCTCAAATATTCATAGGTTTTGGGGTTCACATTCTTTATGTGAGTTTCAGGTATCAGTTGTGCTTGGCCGTCTTGGATTTGATAGGGCATTATCACAACCTTACCGGAGTGTAGAATCTGATAGGGTTTGATTTCACGTCCTTGTAAGAACAAAGATACAGCGGCCCTCTCAAGTTCTACTTGCTGTCCAAGTTGTTCGGAGAATGCAGTAACGGCAGCTTCTGTAGTAGTTTGTGCGTCTAGGACGTAGATGTTATTTGCACTAGTGCGGATACCCTGAGCGATTTGTGCTGTTACATCTCCCAATGTAACTGGTATCTGTTGCAGTTTATGAAACAATTCTGCGCCTGCCCCTATGATGAAATTCCACTCGGCAGCATTTAGTTTTGTTGTCGAGATGTCGCCTTCCGTTTCCGACTGCGTCGTGTATTCAGTGTCTTCCGATGATTCTCTCAGGTATTGTCCTATGCGTCGTAACGCGATCTTGACTGGCGTTGGCGTGGTGTGGTCCGCACGCCAGGCGGCTAAATCTTTCACTTTGGTCACGTGGAACGTGTCGCGCCCGTCTTTGTCCAGGAACAGTAGGCAGGTGTAGGTCGTCGCGTTCGCAAATACTTGCTGGTCGCCAAAATGGACGACGTCCGCCAGATGTTTGCCCTGCGCGATCAGCCCGCGCAGCGGTTCGCCGTACTGCGCGTTGAAGAACTTGTGCGGCAGGATGTAGCCCAGCCGTCCGCCGGGCCGCAGCAGGCTTAGTCCCTTTTCCACGAAGACCACGTAGATGTCGTAGTTGCCTTTGCTGGCGGCGACGTACTGCTTTTTGTAGAATTCCACTTCCTGCGGGGCGTATTCCTTCATTGCCTGGATGCGGATGTACGGCGGGTTCCCGATCACCGCGTCGAAGCCGCCGGCCGCCATCGCCTTGCCGAAGCCTGTGTCCCAATCGAAGGCGTTGATGCGGTACATTTCTTCGTCATCCAGCAGCCCCAGGCCCAACTGCTGCCCCTGGTAGAAGTCGCTGCCAATGAGGCTGTTGCCGCAGCGGATGTTCTGCCCCAGGTCGGGCAGCACGCGCTCCGCCTTGCCCAGGCTCATCGTCAACTGCTGGCCCAACGTCCCCTCGTCCTCGCCTTCCAGCACCTTGAGCAGCAGCGAGAGCTTGGTCACTTCCACCGCCTGCGGGTCGATGTCCACGCCGTAGAGGTGCGTGAGGAGGATGTCCTTGCGGGCTTCGGTGGTGAGGCGCCATTCCCCCCCTGTCGTCCCCCCCGATGGGGGGAAAGAGGGGGGGGAGACCGGGTGGGCGATGCATCCGGCCTTCGCGTGGGCGGCGGCGTCTTCGGCCGTGTACTGCTCCAGATACCAGTCCAGCAAAGACTGGTAGGCTTGCAGCAAAAATGTCCCGGAACCGCACGCGGGGTCGAGGACGCGCAGCGGAGCGTAGCGTTGCACGCCGCGCGCGTCCAGGCCGCGCACCTCGCGCCACGTCTTGCCTTCCAGCAGCGCACCGACGGTGTGTTCGACGATGTAATCCACGACGTAGGTGGGCGTGTAGTAGACGCCGCCGGCCTTCTTCACCTCCGGCTTTTCCTCGACTTTGGCCCGCCCGCCCGCCGTCAGCCGGATCACCTTGCCGAGGAATTGTTCGTAGACCTGCCCCAGAATGTCGGCGGGCAGGGCGTCGAAGGCATACGGGCTTTCGGGATAGTACAGGCGGCTGAGGATGTCCTTGAGCGTCTTGTCATCCACCTGGAGGGCGAGGGTGAAGTCGTCGAAGTCCGCCTCCCGATCGGCTTCCCGGCGGAAGTAGAACAGCCCGGCGTTGTAGCGGTTGTCGGCCTGGCGGAAGACTTCACCGAGCGCGCGGTAGACGTCCTTGCCCTGCTCCAGGTCGCCCAGGCGGTGGTACGGCTCGAAGCCACGATCCTCGGCGATGCGCAGGAAGATGAGGCGGTCGATGGTCTTCTGCACGGCGAAGTTGAGGGCGCGCACGGTGAGGCCGGGATTGCGCAGCGCGATGTTGCGCGCCAGCGCGTCGCGCCAGCCTTCGATCTCGGCGAGGAAGGCAGCGTCCACGGTCTGCGTGCCGCGCGTCGCCTTCTCGGATTCGATGAAGCGGTCCAGCGCGCCTTTGGGGATGGCTTCGCGCGCGAGCAAGTCGCTCAGATCATCCCACACGTCGGGAAATTGGGTGTAAGTGTAGTAGATCACGCGCCCGATCCCCGCGCCCTCGCTGCGCGCCGGTTTGCTGCGGCAGTCGTAGAGGGCGAATTCGGCGAAGTTGGTCAACACGCTCACCGGCAGCTTGGCCGACCAGGCGTAACGGCGCACCTGGAACGCGGCTTCGTCGGCCTCGCGGCCTGTATGGAGCGTCACGCCGGGGCGCTTGGCCTCGACGAAGAACACGGGCCTGCCACCCACGCGGAAGGCGTAATCGGGCGCTTTCACCCGCCCGCCCACCGTCACCCGCGCCTCGTGGACGACCTCCTTGTACTTCTCGGCGTAACCCTGCGTGTTGTCCACGTCCCAGCCGAGCGCTTTAAAGAAGGGATCAATGAACTCGCGGCGGGTTTCGGTCTCGTTGTACGCGGGGCCGCGGTACTGCGCGGCGTTATCGTCGAAACGCCGGATCAGGTCAAGGATGGGGTGGGGGATGGTCATGATGTTCCTTTCTGCGTTAGCAGCACGTTCTCAAACCGCTCCCACAACCAAAGCTCTGCCCGCTCATCGACCAGCGCGCCTGTTGCCACGCCGGCCAGAAATGCGCGCAGCGAATGGGGCTTGCGCAGCACTCCGATGAGCAGCGCCGGGTAGAATTTCGTCACCACGGGGATGTTGCTGATTTTTCGTCCATCAGCAAGCGTGTGTCGGAACTGAAGCGACTGCACTTGCTCTCCCGTCAGGTTGGATCGTATCGCACCGCCCAGCCAGTTTCCTGCTAATACGGCAGCGACGATCGAAATCGGCTTAACGATCATCCGGAATAAAAGCATTGCTCCTCCTGTAAAAACAAACCACCGAGGCACCAAGACACAAAGCGTAACCTATGTAAATTTCGAGTCTTTGTGTCTTGGTGGTGCAAATAACTTGCGAAAGCCCTGTCCGTTAGAATTCGTTCAATCCGTTGACCTTTACCGCCAATCCACCTGCGTGATACCCCCATCATCCACCAAGGGGATCGTGCTCCCGTCAGTGGGCGACATCAAGTAAATGTCGCCCAGCAGAACGAAGGCGATCAAATCCCCTTCGGGACTCCAACGCCACGACGGTAACTCGATGCCGGTCTCGCCCGGTGCGTCGAAACAGCGTTGATCGGAGCCGTCGCGGTCGATGAGGCAGAGCCTGTGCGGGCTGGTGTCGCTACGGTAGGGCACGAGCGCCCGCCCGAAGAGTAACATCGACCCGTCCGGTGCGAAGTGTGGCGTGGCCCACATGCCCGCTTCGGAAGCCATCGTTGCGCTGTACTCGCCCGTCGAGGCGAACTGCCACACATTGAACACGGGGCTTTCCTCCGAGTCGGCGATGTTGGGCGACGACGCATGGACGACGGCGGCGATAAAATTGCCATCGGGCGACCAGGCGATCGCCGGATTCCATGCCCAACTGCTGTAGGTGCGGTAGGCCGGGAAGGTGAGTAAAGTGGTCTGCTTGCCGTCGCGTAGCGTGACCACTCCCACCGCATCCGGTTGCGAGTAGGCCAGCGCGTCGCCCACGGGCGACCAAGCATAACGTGTGCCCCACCAGCCATACCCACCGCCTGCCTCCGGCTTCAGGATTTCCCGCCGTGAGATGAGTGCGTTTTGCACGGATAGGATCGCCGTCCAGAGATCGTTTTGTCCGCGCCAGCCCGGCGCAGCTTCGATGACCTCTGCTGTTGTCCAGGCGATGCGCGCGTCGTCGGGATGCCACCCGGCCCACAACACATCGTTGACGTTGAGCGGGATGGGGTCGGGGTCTGCCTCGCCCGTGCGGATGAGCCAGAGCGCGTTGATGTGGTCGGCATCGGTAACGGCGCGGGTGAACAGCAGCTTTGTCGCATCTGGCGAAAGCGCAAACACGCGCCCGTCCAAATCGCCCAGCGCTGTGACGCGGCGGCGCGTGCGGTTGCTCCCGCGCAGAATCCATGCATCCTGGTGGTTCATATAGGCCAGCGTACCGGTGATGATGACGGTATCGACGTTGGGGCGTGTGCCCACCAGGCGGACTTCATCCTGCGGCGATTCGGTGATGGCCTCTTGCATCAGCGTGCGCTCCACCTCTACGCCATCTTCCAGCGTGATGCGGTACGCGCGTTCCAGCACGCCGGCCCGCCCCGATTGCAGCAAGCGTGTTTCGCCTTCGGGGACCGTGGCGTCGCGCAGCACTTGCCGTCCATAGGGCAGTGTCTCGGAGAGGGTCTCCGTCAGGCGGACCACACGCACCACGGTGATGGCCATACCGTCCCGCAGTGCAGCAGTCTCCGGTGGGCTTACCCGATCGAGGTCACCGATTGTAATACCTTCAGCGGTTAGTAAATCGCGCACAGTGACTAATTCCGTGACGATAGTGCGCTGTTCGCCATCGACGGACAGTGTCACGCGGTTGGGTTCGGTGGGGAGTGTAGCGGTGCAGGCGGTCAGCAGCGCTGCCACCGCCAGCAGTGCGAGTAGGATTGCGCTGCACAAAGCGCCAGTTCGTCTGCCCACGGGGGTTTGTTGACGATGCTGTATCGGTTCAGGGAAAGTTGGTTGATTCATGCCGTGTTTTATACAACGGCAACCGTGAAACGTCAAATGGTAAACGGGACAGGGTGGGACCCCAGTCCGCCCTCTACTAAGGCACAATCACCTCGCCCCAGTGGAAGGCGGACGCGCCGTCAAACGTGTGCCGCACGTCCCAAAACTCCGTAGTGCTGGTTACACCCAGATGCGTGGGGATGCCTTGTGGGTCGAAGTAAAGGAAGGCCGAGGCATCCGCTGTCCAGATGGCGGAACCGTCCGCGGACTCGAGCAGCGCGATGGGCGGCGCGGTCTCATCCGGTCCCAGAAAATAGATGCCTGGAGCCGGGCCTTGACAGTCTCTTCCGCAGCCGCGATGGACGAACGCGACCCAGGCATCAGGCAATGCCCGTGGCGATGTGGGGTGTAGCGCCCACGGACCAATCAGGCATTTCCCGTAGGTGATTTCGAGGGTTTCATCGCCGATGACCGGCTGCACCTCGTAGAGGCAGCCGTGCTCCGGCGTATCGGTGGATACCCAGATGCTCTGCTCGCCCCAACTCAATTCGATGCGGCAGTTTTGCGGGCACGATACGTCGACAGGCAGTAATTGTTCTGCGGCGATGTTGAACAGCGCCAGCGCTGTGTCTTCCCCAGGTTCTCTCGTCAGGATCAGCCAACGGCTATTGGGCGCCCAGGCTGAAAAGTGCCAATCCCGGTTTTCTGTGTGTGGCAACAGCAACCGCGGCTCCGGGTTGTCGAGGACAGTCAGCCACAAGCCAGAGCCGTCCTCATAGATGAGCTGACTGCCATCCGGTGCAAGCGCCAGACCGGTGCATCTGACATCGCCGGCGCTGTTGCAGAATCCCAGTTCGCGCTGAGTTTGACGCACGTTCGTGAGGTCGATGGCGAGGATGGTGCCGTAGGGGAACTCAACCGGCGTGGCTCCTGGTGCATCGGGCAACGTCGATTGGACGCCCCAGGCGATGTACACCAGGGTGTGGCCATCGGGTGTCATATTGAAGGCGATTCCCGGAGTGCCGGCCTGTTCCTCGATCAGACGACCTGCGGTAGGGACGTAAGTGTGTTCCCGCCGCGCGCGGTCGAAGCGGTACAGTTTTCCAGCGTCGGTGATGTAGGTGATGAAGTGGTTGTCTGGTGTCACACGGTACGTGAGGATCATTTCCCCTTCGGTGGCAGCGGCGATGCTATCCAGCACGCCCCCTTCAGCCAGCCATATCCAAATGCGGCCTTCGCGCAGGAAGTACAGCTCGGTGGGCAATGCGGGCCAGCCTTGTGGCTCGGTCGCCTGTAGCGGCAAGAGCATCCCCGGCGGCAGCGTCGGCGTGGGACTGGGGGTGATGGTGGGCGTTGCTGTGGGCGTTGGTGTAGCAGTCGGCGTGGGAGTCGGGGGGGGGAGGATCGGCGTGCGCGTCGGCGTGGGTGTGGGGGTCAGTGTGCCGGGCATTTCGCAGGCCGAAAGTGTGACAATGATACATAGCAGCGCCAGAGCAAAATAGATCAATCTTTTATCAATCGTAAACAATTTCAATGAAGAACTCTCCAACATCATAAGTCTCTATCCGAAAATTATGCTAGCGAGCGTTTCTGGTGCGTCGACGGCGAATTTTCGGCTAAGGTCATCAATCGAGAACCACGAATGATGCTAAGGAACATACGTGAAGTGTACGCCATTGTTGACCCACAGGACGGGTTCTCCCCCGGTGGGAACGCACCACAAACTTCGTTCGTCCTGGCCGAGGTTTAGCGTGTATGTGCCATCGGGCGCTGTGTAGAAGGCTGGGCGGTTCAAGTTCGGCGCGACTGGCTCTGACGCCAGGGCTATCGGAGTGGCTGTGGGGGTAACCGTTGGCGTCACTGCGGCTGCGGGACGCGCATCCCAGGGAACGAGTTCGCCTGTCCGCCAGTTGAGGGCAAAACGTTCAACCGGATCGGCGCAGCGGAAGCCGTAAGCTACGCAGTTGACGGCAGCACTGTCGAAATCAGGTTCCAGGTCGAAGACTTGAGGCCGGTAGGGAATGCGGCGCACTTCGATGAAATCGCCTTCCCACGGACAGACCTCGTATGCCGTACACAGGTGATAGTCGTAAGCGGGATCGCTGAGCAAGACCCGCCGTTCCCCGGTGGCCGCATCGACAATGGCGATCTGTTGTTGGCTGAGGGTAAGTGCAGTCATTGCCGGTGTGGTGTAGGAAATCGTTCGCTGTTGGTACAGCAGATGATCGTCCGCCGGCGTCCACAGCGATTGGTATGCTTCCGTGTCGCGTTCCGCCGGTGGGGACATGAAATACCGTCCCAGGGCAATGTTGTAACCCCATACGTAGCTTCCCCATCCCGTGTAAGGATGAACGTTGACGGCAAAGGCCGCTCGTTGCGCGTTCCACTGGATGGGTCCGGCCTCGCCCAGGGTTGTCTGCTCGTCGGTCGTTAGGTCGAGGATGGCGAGGTTGCCGCCTTCGCAATGTCCACTACCGATGAGCATCGTTTCGTCTGAAAGGAAGGCGAAGGAATGCCCGCCCGTTGCGGTGATAATGCGCGTTTCATCGGTGCGTAAGTCGAGCGCGGCGATGCCACGTCCACAGACCTCTTTACCCCAGAAATAGGCCACCCATGTCCCTGTGGGAGAGAATTGGAATTGGCTGCAGGGAGACTTCGTTACCCTTTCGCATTCGGGAAGGAGCGCATGCTGGCGAACGAGTTCTGTTTCTATTGAATAGGGTTGTGTGACCAGAAGATCAACCGTGACATCGGCCTCGGTAGCGGAACGGATGAGAAGGACATCCTCACTGCTGGAGAGCCGTTCGCTTTGTCGTCCATCGGCGGCAAGCGCCCACAGGTGCGGGGAGGCGATCTGCTGGCGAATCCCTTTGTGCGCAAACGGCGCGTGGACGGTGCTCGTAAAAAGAATCAGGTCGTGGAGCGTGTTAGATTTGGAGAGCGCGCGCTGCCAGACGGGAGCGCACACCGGGATGGGAGTGGCAGTGGCTGTTGGGCGGGGCGTTTCGGTGGGTGCGCGTGTAGGGAGCGGTGTCGCCGGCGCGACCGTTGCCGTGGGTGTCCAGGTAGGGACCGGGGTGTACGTCTCAGCTATGGACGTGGGGGCTGTTGTCTCGGCGGGCGTTGCGAGGGATGTTGGTTGGCATCCCATCAACGCCAAGAGCATGAGCAGAATGATCAGCACAGGCTTGCGTCGCTTCATATCTCCCTCCCTGCTAATTGTGCGGTGACAAATGCCTCGGCGGCTTCCCTGGTCGCAATCTCACCGGCGGCCTGGGCTTCACGTAATGCTTCCAGGACACGGCCCATTTGCGGCCCCGGTCGCAGTCCCATGGCGATGAGATCGTGCCCGTTGAGCAGCGTGGGCGGCGCGACGATCTCAGCAAGCTGCTCGAAGTACGCCTTGAACAATGTCGTGGCGCTGCGCAGCAACCCGCGCCAGCGGGTCTGTGTCAATCCCCGGCCCCAGACCGCCAGCACATCGGCCAGTGCTAACAATACCACACAAACGCCGGCTTCGCCAGTATCGCGATAGAAGCGGTAGACGGCACGCCGGGTGGGGGTGTTTTTATTGGCGTTCACCAGCCTCATGTGTTCGGCGACCAGCGTGCTAATGAAGGCGGTGGCCTTTCCCGGAAAACGCAGCGCTTCCAGTCGCGTAGCTGTCGCTTGTACTCCGGTTTCAGCGTGTCCGTAGAAATGTGTACGGCCGTCGTCGCCTATGGTACGGGTTCCCGCTTTACCCACGTCGTGGAACAACGCTCCCCATTTGAGCAGGTCGGCGCGCGGCATCTCCGCGTTGATAGGTTCATCCAGGTGGGCCAAAAGTGAGGCTTGAAACGGCAGCAGCATATCGGCGAGCAGTGTCCATACCCAATCGGGTGCGGGAACGAGCGCGGAGATTTTGACGTTATCGGCAGCCGGGGGACGCGCCTTACCCCTGAGCAGGGCAAGCATACCTTCCACAGCGGAGACTGTTGCCAGAGTGTGAGTCAGAGTATTCGCGTAGTGATGGGGTGCAGACTGTCGCACAGTCTGCAAGGCTTGAATTTCCGGCAAGACATGACGCAGCAGTCCTGCGTCGGCCAGAGCGCGCAGGCCGTGCGCTGCTGGAGCTACACGCAGCATATCCAGCAGTTCGTCGCGCACGCGTTCGGCGGTAACAGTCGTGATCGATAGAGCTTGCGCGCGCAACGCCATCTCTGTGTCTGTCTCCAGTTGAAACCGCAGTGCGTTAGCCTGGCGCATCGCGCGCAGCAGGCGCACTGGATCGTCCTTGAAACTGGTCGAACCAGTCATACGGATCAGCCGCGCGTCTAGATCTGCTTGTCCACCTGTGGGATCGATGAGTGCGCCGTCGAGGGTGAGTGCCATCGCATTGATGGTGAAATCGCGCCGCCGCAGATCCTCTTCCAGCGTTGCGCCCCGCAGGACGGCGAAATCTAGCATTACCGGGTGGCGCGTGTGCGGATTGGTGACGACGACTCGCCCGGTGTCACGTTCGTCGTCCAGTGGATAGTAGGCAGCACGCAGCGCATTGGCGACCTTGCGTGCCAGCGCGCGGCCTTGTTCCGCGACGGCGAAATCCCAGTCGTGGATGTCGCGGCCCAGCAGCAGGTCGCGGACAGGTCCCCCAACCAGCCATGCCTTTTGTTCAGGGAGGAGGTTGTGAAGCTCGGCCAGCGGCCATTCCGGCAAGGGAATGTGGGGTGGGTGGATGCTGACCCAAGCCAGACGCAGCCGCTCTTTGGGACGTGCCGCGCGCGCAGCGCAACGCGTTTCGGTGCGTGTCGCGCCGACACCTGCCACCGTGTTGGTTTCGGTGAGGGCGATCCAGCGACCTGCGTAAGGACTGAAATCCATCATTGCCTCATTAATCTGCGTAAGGACTCCCCAAAAAGCGTGCGGTACGCTCAGGAGCGCACCGCACGAGGACTTGTCTGTTGTGGGGACCGAAGCCAGTCACTGTACCGGCAAAATACTAAACGCGGGTGAGGTATGTCCTGGTGCGGGTATCGACCCGGATCGTATCCCCTACGTTAATGAATAACGGTACGTGGACCTTCAGGCCGGTTTCGCATGTTACAGCTTTGTTCACGCCGGTGGCCGTATCCCCGGCGACGGCCATTTCCGACTCAACAACTTCCAGTTCGACAGACGCGGGCAAGTCGACGTCAAGGACCTCGCTCTCCAGGATGGTGAGTGTGACTTCCATGCCCTCCTTGAAGAACCCGGCGCGGTCACCCATCATGTCGGCGTTCATGTAAACTTGATCGTAGGTTTGGGTGTCCATAAAGTAGAAAGCCTCACCGTCTTCATACAGATACTGCACACTGCGACGTTCCACGGGCGCTTCTTCGAAGCGTTCTCCGGAAAGGAAGTTGCGTGGGATGGTGGACCCAGTGCGTAAGTTGCGAATCTTGGTGCGGATAATAGCGTTCCCGCGTCCCGGTTTGTAGTGTTGATACTCCAGAACCTGGTACAGTTCTCCGTCTAAAATAAAAGTCGTTCCTTTGCGAAGCTCATTTGCATCAATCATAGTGTCTCCTCAGTACCCTGCCTGCATTCAGTGTGGTTTCACCACACTATACAGCCTGATATTATAACTTGGGTGCGATTCTCGTCAAGCCGTTTGTGCTTTTTGCGATTTTTATAGTATAATTCTTATAAAGGTTCGCTGGACTTGAGAGTTCGCAAAACCTTGTTGCAAAACAGATTGACGTGTATAATATCTGTGAATTCAACAGAAAGGAGATTTCTTAATGAATCACAAATCCACTTTAGTGTTGTTGGCTATTCTGGTGATGCTCTCACTTGTGTTGGGGGGATGCAAGAAATCTGCCACGCCTCCGCTGGCAGATATCCAATCTGATGAGATGGCTAAGATGGTAGAGGATGCTGGGGCAAATCCAACACCGGTGGTGATTGAGCCGGTGGTTGAGGAGACTGCCGCACCTGTGGAAGAGGTTACGCAAGCCCCTACCGTTGAGATCACAGAGGCTGCTGAACAGCCTGCCGCGACCGTCGAGGTCGTGCTGCCGGTGGTGACTAGCGGTGGCGAAGAGGCTGAGGCCACGCCGGAAGCCACGGCTGAGCCTACGACAACGAGCACGCCCGGTAAGCACACTGTGCAGGCAGGTGAGAACTTGTTCCGCATCGCGTTGCGCTATGGCACGACTGTCGAGGCTATTTCCAAGGCCAACGGGATTACCAACGCCGCGTTGATCTACGTTGGGCAAGTTCTGACCATCCCCGGTGGTACGCCAGATCCAGCCCCTGAACCTGGTGATAGTGGCGAAAAAGTCCATATCGTGCAGCCCGGCGAGAACCTGTTCCGCATCGCGCTGAAGTACAACTACAGCCAATATTATCTTGCCAAGTACAACGGGATTTCCAATCCCGCTCTCATTTACGTTGGGCAGGTTATTCGCATACCTTAGGGTTTGGGCGGCAGACGACAAAGTCTTACGCGATATGGGTTGAACGACGGTTTGCTGCGGACAGAAGTCTGCAAGACACTTGTGTCTGCTGCAGCTTTTGTCGTTTATTACTACGATGGGCAAGATCGTCAGTTTGAATAATGAACGTGTGCGGCGAGTGCAGGCGCTTGAGCGTGGCACTCGCCGCCGTTATCATGAAGGACTGTTTATTGCTGAGGGACTACGCTTGGTTCAAGAGGTCCTTGACGTGGACTTACCCATCCACGAAGTGTTTTACACCTCCGCCTTTGCAGAAAGCGTTCCCGGCAGTTCCCTCGTTGCTGCTTGTATGGAACGTGCGAACTCGTGTTGGGAAGTGTCTGCAGAAGTGATGCAGGCACTGGCCGATACGGAGACGTCCCAGGGTATCCTCGTCGTGTTGCCAATCCCCGATTTGCCCTGCAACGCTTCTACGCCATTCACGTTGATCCCCGATGCTATCCGCGATCCCGGTAATCTAGGAACGATGCTGCGCACGGCTTGGGCGGCCGGTGTCTCGCAGGTGTTGCTGCCACCAGGAACGGTGGATTACACCAATCCGAAGGTGGTGCGTGCGGCGATGGGCGCGCATTTTCACATCCCAATTCACCGGACAACATGGGGCGATATTCGCAGTGGTTTGGATGGCGTTGAGGTGTGGTTAGCCGAGGCTGGGCCGGGAACGCCCTACGATGTGGTGGACTGGCGCGGATCTGTGGCGCTCATCGTCGGTGGGGAAGCTGAGGGCGCAAGCCCCGCAGGTCACGCGTTGGCTGCCGGCCGGCATGTTACCATCCCGATGGCGCGCGGCGTGGATTCGCTCAATGCGGCGATGGCGGCGGTGATCGTGCTTTTCGAGGCTGCCCGCCAGCGCGGCGTAGGCAGGGATACTATTCCAGGGCGCTGTGATTGCCCCGCTCGCTAATCCTGCTACAATGCGGGTGAGGTTGTCCAGAGTATGAAACGTTTCCTATGGGCTGTGTTGGTATTGACCGGCCTCGCGTGTCGTCTGTTTGTGCCCGCGCTGCCATCATCTCCGGCTGTCGGAACTGTAACACCGTTCACAGCCGCGCCAACCGCAAGAATCCTTTCTCCTGAACTTCCCTCCGTGCCGACGTTGGTTCCAGCATCCACATCGCTCCCTACGCCGACGTTGACGCCATCCCCCGCGCCTACATCGCTGCCCGTTGGACCGGGGCTGGAACTCGACGGCGTGCAGTTTTTCCCGTGGCCGCTATATCCTGGAGACTGGGTGAGTGTGGCTGTTAGTCCTCGTGTGTCGGAAGACGTCGCTGGGCCGTTGACGCTCACGTGGACGCTGGAAGACCGTGGCATTTTAACGGCTCCAGTCGGGTTTGAGGGATTGGATGCGCGATTGCAGGCGCGCTTCTACTGGACATGGCGAGTGCCTGAGACGGTGTCCGCCATCCCGATGACGTTTACCCTGCTCTTGCCGCCGGACACTCTCGATCCCGACCTGGCGGACAACACGCTGGTCATGTCCGTTGAGCCACGTCCCAGAGCGGCATTTCACGCGCCGGAACCCGAGGCTACGTGGGCTTCCGCGGAACTGCCCGGCGTGCGTTTGCATTATCTGACAGGAACGGCTGCCGAGCGCGATCTGGACGCCATCGCCGCCGAGGTTACCGCGGCCTACGCAGATGTCAGTACGCGTTTCGGTTTTGGCGCAGAGGGCGATCTGCTGGACATTTACCTGCTCGATCGGGTGATCGGGCAGGGCGGTTATGCGTCGTGGGATTGGGTCGCCATCACTTATACGGACCGGCAATACACACCGGTGAACCTGGGGTTGGTGCTGCGCCACGAATTGACGCACCGGCTGGATATGGCATTGGGGTGTCAGGCTGCGCCATCGGTGCTACGCGAGGGATTGGCGGTCTATGTGGCCGGTGGGCATTACTGGGTCGGGTCGCCTGTTCTGGAGGTGGCGGCCTTGCGTGCTTCCACGCGTTATATCCCACTTTCGCAGCTTGCCGAAGATTTTTACACGCACCAACACGAGGTCAGTTATCGGGAGGCCGGCGCTTTCGTCAACTACATTGTTGAGCATTTTGGTTGGGAAGGGGTGGAAACATTCTGCCGTGCGACCCAGCCGGAAGAGTGGGTCGATCCCACCACGCAGCTCACCGCAGGGTTGAACGCGCTTGGGGAAGCGGGTTGGTCGGCGTTCGAGAAGACGTGGGAGGCTTGGCTGGATGCGCAGCTGGTGTCGCCCGAAGCCTTGGTGCGCCTGGAGGTGGAACTGCGCCTGATGGAAACGCTGCGGGATTATCAGCGCCTTTACGATCCTAGTGCGCATTTCCTCGAGGGAATTTTGTTCAGTCCCCAGGATGGCGTGCAGTGGAATATCACGGCGGATTTCGTGCGCCGTCCGCGCGAAATCGAGCCGGTGGCGTTGGAATTGTTGCTGGTGATAGCGCAGGAAGCGGTAGATGCCGGTGTTGTCGAGGCGGCGGAAAGGTATCTGGCGGCTGTGGAAGACGTGCTGGCAAATGGCTTTCCACAGACGGGTTTGGCGGCTGACGCGCGGGCGATTGTCGCGGCGGCATTGCTGCAGGGCTACGAACCTTACCGCCTGGTTCCTCACCTTGATGGCAGTTACGAAGTCCACGTGTTGATGATGACTGCGTGGCCCGCGCAACGTGTCTTGACGGCATCTCAGATGGGAACCGCGTGGTCGGTGACAGTGTTGCCGTTGAGTGATTGATCCAGGTTTCGTAGCGTGAGTTGCCAACTCGCGCCACATCTATAAGTGAGGTGAGGGATGGAGCATAGTATGTACACGACGACGCCAGGTCTGCTTGGCCCACTGTGGATCTGCGCGACCGCTGTGGGCGTTTGCGGTCTCGGCTTTGGTGAGCAGCCGGGTGATGCAGAGATCCGCCGCATGGCGCGTTACGATATCTCTTCGCCCGAACCGGGGAGCAGCTATGTGCTAGCCGCTGCTGTCACGCAACTGGCGGACTACTTTGACCGGCACTTGACCATGTTTGACGTCCCCCTCGACTTGCGCGGCACGGACTTTCAGCGAGCGGTGTGGGAGGAGTTGCTGACCATCCCCTATGGCAAAACGCTGACCTACGGCGAAGTGGCGATGGAAATCGAACATCCGCGCGCTTTCCAGGCAGTGGGGCAGGCGAACGGCGCGAATCCGGTCGCAATCATTGTCCCTTGCCACCGGGTCGTCGGACGGAACGGCAAGCTCACCGGTTATGCCGCCGGTGTGGATCGCAAGGCGGCGCTGTTGCAATTGGAACAGGCCGGGTTACAATTGCGGCTTTGAGTCAATGGATGACCGGGTTTGCCGGAGGCGGCGTTGATACGTGCACGCTACATTTGCGAGAAGTTTTGTATGACCAGTTGTCCTAATGGCTCAGCGGCCTGGATGCTGCTGACATCGGCCATGACGGCTTCTATCCCCTCGGTGGCGATGCGACGTTGCAGTTCCACGGCCAGCGGATCGGCGGTGTTATCGAACCGGTACGCGGCGGCGATGGCCAGGCTGAGCGCGTCGGGCGTCACGCTGGCCTTTTCGACCAGACGCGCTGCGCCCACCAATCGCTCCTTGGGACCAAGTTTGCGCAGCGGATCGCGCGCCAGACGGACGACCGTATCGCCCAGGGTGCGGTTGGCGAAATTCTGCAGCAATTCGGCGATGTAGTTGTCCAATTCGGCGGCGTCCATCGTGTAGACAGCCCGGAACCCGGCGCGCACTTCGTCGAAAGCGCGCACCAACACCTCGTGGATCACCGGGTCTTCGAGCGCCTGCCAGCTCAGTTGGTGGCCGCGCTGGTAGCCCAGATAACCCAGGATCGCGTGCCCGCAGTTGTGCAAATACAGCTTGCGCTCGATATAGGCGGTGAAGTCGTCGGTGGGGAGCAGCCCCGCGATTTCTGGCAGCGGCCCGACGAAGCGCGAGCGGTTCACTGGCAGCTTCTTGTACGTATCCGCGATGATGTAACTGCAATCCGCCTCACGCATTTCCGGCGTCGGTCTGGGGATCGTGCGCCCGATGACGACATCCACGAAGCCAATGTGGGCCTCTGTGTAGGCGTGCAGTGCAATGGGAACGTGCGCCAAAACCATAGCCTTGAACGTGCCGGAGGCGTCCTGCATATTCTCGCAGATCAGGATGTTGAGCGGCGCGGTCACGTCGCGTTCCGCCCGGCGGACGATGCCGGCCGCAATGAGCGGCGCGATATCGGGTAGCGAACGGACGCCCACCGCGGTTGTTACCAGCGACGTCTCGGACAGCGCCGTCACCAGCGTCTCATCCGCCCGTGAGTAGAGCGTCCGTGCCGCCGAAATGACGAGATCCTCACATCTATCGTTCTCCATCAGTCGCAGCGTGTACGCCCGGCGCGCGTTCAGCGCTGCGATCAATGGCTCGTCGATCTCCACGAAGGTCAGTGTGTAACCGGACTCGCTGAGCAGTTGCCCCAGAAATCCCCGCCCCACACATCCCGCGCCGAACAGTACGGCGGTTTTTTCTGCCCCAGATGACTTTGCCGTCACAGTACATTTCCCTGCATTCGTTGCGTTTGTAGGGATTATATCACACTTGCAAAGTTCTTGACTTGACAATGAAGTATGGTAGACTGTCCCGGTATCGAGCATTTTTGGCAAAGTTCAGTTGCACGACATCCTTAATCTGGGACGATTTATCAAGGGAGACGTATGGGAGATTGGATTGCACCCCCGGTGTTGACGGTCGCCTCGGTGGCGCTTAATATGGCGTTGGCGCTGGTGCTGAGCCTGTGCATCGCCTGGTACTACGAACATTTCGGGCAATCGCTCGCCAACCGGCGCAAATTCGCCTACCTGCTCCCCGTGCTGGCGCTCACGACGACGTTGGTAATCACGATCATCAAGTCTTCACTGGCGCTGTCGTTGGGAATGGTGGGCGCGCTGTCGATCGTGCGCTTTCGCACGGCCGTCAAGGAGCAGGAGGAACTGCTGTTCCTCTTTATCGCCATCGCGATTGGCCTGGGTATGGGGGCCGAGCAGCGCTGGCCTACGGCGATCGGCGTGGCGCTGTTGTTGGGCTACATGGCGGCGCGGATGTTGTTGAACCGCAAACGCCAGGATAGCAACCTTTACTTGAACGTTTTCGTCGAAGAAGCCGGCGCGTCGCTCTTTGAGCGGGTCAATACTTGTCTGCTGGAACACGTCAAGACGGCGGATTTCCGCCGCCTCGACAGCCGCGACGGCACCTTGCAGTTGACGTACTTCATTGATTGCGGCGATCCGCATGCGCTCAACGGCCTGGTCGATGCCCTCAAGGCCGGCTTCACCGTCACCGAGATCAGCTTCCTGCAACCGGAGCAAGTGTCAGGAGGCTGAGGAGCCACGTTGTGAAGCAGCAACCTCTGTTAGCAGACAAGGCGCAAGACGCCGGCGACAAGATGCAAGCATCCGGCACCCTGCATCCGGCGCCCTGCATTCTGACCCCTCCGCGCTACGAAGCTAAAATCCCGCTGCCCGCGCATTGGCTGGCTGACGTGGAAGCATGGGTGCGGCTGCATCCGGCGCAGTGGCGCGTGACCTACCCGCCGCGCCGGGTCAACAACATCTACTTCGACACGGCGCGCTACGATGGCCTCAACGCGAACCTCAGCAGCGTCGGCGAGCGGGAGAAATTGCGGCTGCGCTGGTATGGTCCCGCCTCCGCCCGCATTGTGGATGGGCAGCTTGAGCGCAAGCGTAAACAGGGCATGATCGGTTGGAAGGAGATCGTCCCGGTTGCGGGTGAGTTCGATCTTACCGGGACGACGTGGCGCGACCTGATACACGACCTGCGAACGACCACCGCGTCTGTAGTGTTGCAGTGGTTGGATGTGTTTGCTGTCTATGTGCTCATCAATCATTACCACCGCGCGTATTATGCCACGCCAGATGAAGCGGTGCGCCTGACGATTGACTCGGCTCTGTGCGCTTACGATCAGCGCGCCGTCGCCTGCCCGAATTTGACGCGCCAGACACACATGAGCACCGCTATCGTCGTCGAGTTGAAGGCAGATCCCAACGATGTGGATTATCGCCGGCTTTCGGACGCGCTGGCGGATTTCCCGGCGCCGGTAAACCGTTTCTCGAAGTACGTCCGGGGAATAACAGCGTGAAAGGCCGGGCGCAGTCTCGTGAGCGTGCCGGCGTTTTGTCCGGTCCGCCGCTCTTGTTGACGCTGCTCCTGCTCGCGTTTGCCGCCGGCGTTCTGGCGGCGACGCTGGTCCTGCCGTTGCTTACCCCCACCGCCTCTACCGCAATTGCGACCGGCGCACCGGCTACACCTGCGCCGCTTGTCCCTACGTCCACGCCGTTTCCCACCCCCACACCGACTGTGCCCGATCTCGGCGACACCCTGGAGACACTCTACATCGATATCGCACCCGACGATTTCGCCCAGATCGAGGCCAAGCGCCAGGAGGCCCTGGAAACCTGGATTCTGCTGTCAGACGACGCCGACTTTGTGCCCGCGACGTTGCGTTGGCGCGGTGATGAGATTTCTGTGCAGTTGCGTCTCAAGGGTGATTGGGCCGATCACTTTGCCCGCGACAAATGGTCGTTTCGCGTCCGTGCCCGTGGAGGGCAGTACTTCGAAGGGATGCGCGTCTTCTCGCTGCAGGACCCTTCGACGCGCACGTACCTCAACGAGTGGCTGTATATGGAGAACTTGCGCGCCGAGGGCGTGCTCAGCGTAGACTACTGGTTTGTCCACCTTGTCCTGAACGGTGACTACAAGGGCATCTACGCTGTCGAAGAGAGCTTCGCCAAGGAACTGCTTGAGGCGCAAAAGCGGCGCGAGGGCGTTATCATCCGCTACAACGAGGATTTGTTATGGGAATACTGGGCGGCCTACGACAACGATTTGATGACGCCGCGCGGTGTGACGGATTTCTACATTATCGATGAGTTCGAATCGGGCCGGGTCGATGGCTCTCCTGCTCTCTCTGCGCAGCGCGACGCTGCGGTGGGGCTGTTGCGTGCCTTGTGGATGAAAGAAAAGGCTCCATCAGCGGTCTTCGATGTGGAGACGCTCGCCAAATTCCTGGCGCTAAGTGACGTGTGGGACGCGCAGCACGCGCTGATCTGGCACAATCTGCGCTTCTATTACAACCCGGTCACGGCGCGTCTGGAGCCGGTCGGTTTCGATGCGCAGTCGCTCGCTGAGCCTGCCGCTATCAATGGGCAGTCCCTCAAAGGCCTGCGCCAGGCCGTCGCTTATGACGACGTCGCCATACAGCAAGCTTACACGCGCTATCTGTGGGAATACAGCCAGCCGGATTACCTGGCGTTTCTGGAACAACGTTACGGCTCAGCGCTTGAAACTTTGCGTGCGGCGCTGCTGCCCGAGTTTGGCGAGCAGAAGACGATGGATGGCCGTGGTGTGTTGGATGCGCCCTGGGACCATCTGGCAGAACGACAGGCGTCGCTGCGCGAATTGCTCTCGCCCTTGCAGATGGTCTACGTTCACGTACCCACCGGTGCGCCGACAGACACGCTGACCTTGGATGTGGGCAACCTGTTCGCTGCGCCGGTCGAAGTGGTGGGGTTACGCCTCGGCGATACGCTCCTCCCTGCGCAGGCGTGGGACGTGTTAGCCGCCGAGCGCGTGGCGGAGGTTGCCGGCGTTGTGGCGCTGCGCCCGTTGCCACTCGAAGCTACGTCCATGCCCTACGCGCGCTTTGAGATTCCCGCCACAGTATGGGAGCACACTGCTGCAACGCAAACCTTGTACCTGGAAACCCGCCTTTTGGGGCTGACACAAACCGTCACGCAGCCGGTGATCCTGGCCTATCCCCCATCGGTTGCTGTTGGGCCGCGCCCTGCGCAGCCGACGTTGACCGAGGCGCTGGCACAGCATCCTTTCCTGCGCGAGGATGCCGATGCGGGGATGTTGACGATCCCGCCCGGTACGTGGGACGTGGAAAGCGATCTGCTGCTGCCCGACGGCTACGGCCTGCGCCTTGCGCCTGGGACGACCCTCACCTTTGGTCCTGAAAATTTCTTTATGGCGACCGGCCCGCTGCTCTTCACGGGTACTGAAGATGCACCGGTCATCCTGCGCCCTCGCGAGACGGCGTGGCGTGGGATCGTCGTTATCGACGCTGGACTGCCCTCGCTGTGGCGCTACGTCACCATCGAAGACACCGATGCCATTAATCGCGACGGCTGGGTGATGACCGGCGGGATCACCTTCTACCGCAGCCCGCTACGTATGGAACGCAGCCGCATCCTGCGCACGCGGGCCGAGGACGGCCTCAATATCATCCGCGCGCATTTTGAATTCGTCGATTCTGAGTTCTCCGGTACGTATTCCGATGCGTTCGATGGCGACTTCACACAAGGGTTGATCGAACGCTGTACCTTCTCCGACATCGACGCGGATGCCATCGACGTGAGCGGCTCCGATGTCCAGGTGCGCGACGTGCGGATGCTCAACCTGGGCGACAAGGGCTTGTCGGTGGGCGAGATGAGCCGCCTCACTGCCGAGCGCATCTTCATCACCAACGCCGATTTCGGTGTGGCGAGCAAGGACTTGTCGCAGGCGCATATTTCAGATGTAACGCTGGAGGGCGTCCGCATCGCCGGATTGGCCGCCTACATCAAGAAGCCGTCCTACGGCCCAGCATCGATCACGGCGGAACGTATGACCTTCGTCGATCTGCCTGACGACCGGCGCGCGCTGGTGCAAACCGGCAGTTGGATCGACCTGGATGGCGTTCGTATCTGGGGCGTCGATGTGGACGTCGAGGCGCTGTACGAGAAGTGGGCGAAATGATGAATCGGCGAATCAGCGAATGAGCGAATCGGCGAATGCGCGAATTGTGAGTCACGCATTACGTATCACGTTTTGCGCTTTGCTCTTGTTTCTGACGGGGTGTGGCGCGCAGGATGAGGGGCAGGGCGCGGCAGTTGCGGCGTGGCTGGATACACATGCGCTGCCGTCGGAGCGGGTGGCTGCGCCAGAACCGTTGGCGCGGTGCTTGCCCGATCGTCAGGTGGCGGCCTTACCGGCGGGCGACGACGTTGCAGCACTGTTGACAGCGTTGCGCGGTGCGCTTCCTGATTACGTCATCCCTTGGCCTGGCGTGGCCTGGGATGGTGCGCTGGCGGATCCCTGGTTTCAGGAACATTATCGTTTTCTCGATACCCTTTCTGTTTCCGGCGATGGTCTGACGCCGTTGCGCATTTACGGGTACACACCGTCGCCGTTCGATCTTGGTGCATGGCGAACGGTGGAGCAGCCCCTTGGCGGAACGGGGCTGGAATTGTACGCGGTGCGCGTCAACCGGCAACGCCTGATCCCAGGCGAGACGCTCTACATCACGCTCGCTTGGCGCGGAGACCCCTTCGCGCTGCCTGACGCGCAGCGGCTTGTGTTGCGCTTGCTGGATGCTGACGGCGATGGTTTATATGCGCAGGCCGAGGAAGTGATGCCTGGCGGCCTCCCACTTGACTTGCGCCGCGATGCGGACGGCTTGACCTCGCGTTACACTCTGGCCCTGCCCGATGAACTCCCGTATGGCGACAGCCTGCTTGCGTTGACGCTCTACCAGCGCAGCGGCGAACCGGTTGGCAGCGAGAATATACTGCTGCTCACACTATCACGTCCCCCAGATGTGACGCGCGAGCCTCCGGCGCCGGAGAGCGAGGGGGCGTGGTCGCTTGGCGAGGCCGTCGTGTTGATGGGTTACGATGTGCCTGAACGCGTTACCCAGAGCAACGCTTTCCGGGTGACGCTTTATTGGTACGCGCGCGCTGCCGTCCCTGGCGATTACACGGTCTTCGTTCACTTGTTGGATGCTAACGGAGCCGCTGTCACGCAAGCCGACGGCAAACCGGTCTGGTGGACGTTTCCAACGACACAATGGGAGCCGGGTCAGTACATCCGCGATGAGCATATTCTGGAACTCGATGCAGAGATCCCGCGCGGCGATTACACGCTTGCGGTGGGAATGTACGATGCCGGAACGGGGACACGCCTGGACGTGACGGACGCGCAGGGTGCGCCTTTAATGGATGGGCGCATCGAGCTTCGTGTAGTGAAGGTGCGGTAGCGCTATGGGAAGTGACGCTGTGCGTAGATTTGTGCCGCTGATCGGGCTTTTCGTAGTGGCGGCGGTATTGTTGGCGGTAATGGAGTTGCTGCCCGGTCTTTTGGCGGACCCTCTGGACGCCGCCTCCGGCGCGCGTGTGGTGACGTTCTCGCCGCCGCCGGACGTTTACCACCGTAGCATCCGCGTTGCGCTGCGCGGGACGCACCCGCGAGGCCAGATTGTATACACCACCGACGGAACGCTGCCCACGGCAGAGGTCGGCTTGCTGTACGAACGGCTGCTACGCCTCGATACTGCCTCGCCGCGTGTGGTGGTGATCCGCGCCGTCGAAGTGATCGACGGTGTCCCCGGCCCTGTGGCCAGTGCGACCTACGTGATGGGCGTAAAGGGTAGCTTGCCTATCGTTTCGTTGATCGCCGATCCCGCCGATTTGTGGGATGCTGAACGGGGTATTCTCGCCAACACATGGGGACGCGGAGACGATTGGGAGCGCCCGGTAACGGTGCACTACATTGCGCCTGGCGACGCATCCCAGGGTTTTGCGATGCCCGCCGGTTTGCGCACCCACGGTATAGACCTCGCTGACGCAGCAAAGCAATCGCTACGTTTGTATTTCCGCAGCGAGTACAATGTCGCGCGATTGGAATATCAGCTTTTTGCGCAGCATCCTCAACAGCCTGACAGCGAGCAGACGTACAAGCGCCTGCTTCTGCAAACCGGCGACCGTGCCGGGTGTTGGACGTTCTTCCGCGATCAACTGGTGGCCGATGTGGCAACCGGCATGGGCTTGCACGCGGCGCAGGGACAGTTCGTACATCTCTTTCTCAACGGCGAGAGTTGGGGTCTGTATCGCCTGAGTGAGCGCATCGATCGCTTTTCCCTTGACCTAAATCTGGGCTACACCGTGGCCGATCTGGTGCAGGATGGCCGGCAGCGCGAGGGCGACGATGAGGCGTGGGATGCTCTGGTGGATTGGGTGGAAGCCCATGACCTGGCAGACCCGGACAACTTCGCCCACGTCGCCTCACAAGTCGATCTGGCGAGTTTGACCGATTGGGCGGTGCTGCAGATGTATTTCGGCTTTCCGGCAGCGGAGTTATACGCCGCGCATCCGCAGGGCGGGCCGTGGTTTTTCCTGTATGGCGGGGGTAGCCAGGATTTCGCCTCGCGGGCGGATGCGCCGCTGCTCCAGGAAACCAACGCCGATTTCACGCTTCTGCTGAATGCGCTGCTCAGCAATCCTGATTTTCGGGCGCAGTTCGCCCGCCGATTGACGACGCTGCTCAGCACAACGCTCGCTGCACAGCGCATCCAACCCCGGGCGGAAGCGCTCGCCGCGGGGCTGCGCGACGACATCGGCTACGAGGCCGCGCGCTGGCCGTCGCCATTCTTGTGGGAAGACAACGTCGCGGCTTTCCTGACCGATTTTGCCGTCAACCGGCCCGGACAGGTGATGCGGCACTTTGCCGCGTTGCTGCCTGTGGACACGGTGACGTCGTTACGGATTGAGGTGTCGCCGCCGGAGGGTGGTTACGTGTATATGGAAGGCACGCGACTGGTGACCGAGGGCGGCGTATGGCAAGGCGACATCCTTTTCGATGCGCCGGTGCAGTTCACGGCAGTCCCTGCACCCGGGTTTGACTTCGCCGGGTGGGCGCCCTCGTCGCGCGGCAGCGACTTGCCCAAGTTGACGACAGCCACGATCACGATGGCGGTGTCGCATCGCGTCACCGCTCACTTTACGCCTTCCTCCCCCTTTGTCTCCCCCCCCTCGGGGGGGACTAAGGGGGGGACACGTCCTGACAGCGTTGTCATCAACGAATATTGGATCAACGACAACGGCACATATTACGCTAGCGTCGGCAACCGACCGATTGAGGGCGATTGGATCGAGTTGCTCGTGCAGCACGACAGCGTCGATCTACGCGGCTGGCGGCTCACCGACAACGACACGAAAACCGGAACCGCCGAGGGGTCGATCATCCTCCCGCATAGCGATGCGTTGGCAGCCGTGCCGCGCCATA
>DAIUDK010000082.1:0-24317 GCA_036845725.1 Chloroflexota bacterium | reverse complement strand
CCGTGGATGCTGGACAAGCCCTGCCGGAGACCCCAGGCTTCGCGTGGGAGGACTTCAACGCGCAGTTCTGGGGGGGTAGACGGCAGACGGTAGACAGTAGACAGGGAGAGACGGAGACGCGGTGACAAGAAGATAGGGAGAGTGGGTGAATGGGTGAGTGGGTGAGACGAACAGTTGGGTATAGGGTGGGTTTTCACCCTTTCGCCCCTGTCCCTTATCCCCAACCCGTATTCCGTCTACCGTCTACTGTCTACCATCCGAAGGAGAGAACCATATGGAACGCATCAAAATCGTCATTGGTACCAAAGCTTGGAACGACGCGCAGCGTCTGGAACGGGCACTGTCCGAGATACCGGAAATGCAAATCGTCGCCGGGCCGACCACGGCTTCGGGGGTCTTCACTGACGCGACCGAAATGGAAGCCGACCTGGTGCTGCTTTCGCCCAACCTGCCCGGCTTCCGCTCAGAGCTGGTCAGTGAACTGCTGCACTACGACGAGCGGCCCATCGCTTGCATCGGTCTGCTGCCCCCGCTGGAATCGCGTACGGACGAGTTGCTGGCCTTGGGGATGAAAGGTCACGTCTCGCTGCCCCTCGACGACGCGCAGTTGCGACGCTTGTTGGAACTGATCCCCAACGCCGTCACCCAGGCGCGCGCCGAACGGGCCAGCAGCAGCTACATCCCGCTGGACACCCCCACACTGTACACCCTGGCCGAGGCCGGGTGGCGACGTATGGTCATCGCCCTGTGGGGCACAGGCGGCGGCGTGGGCAAGACCAGCCTGGCGATCAATCTCGCCGCAGCCTTGGGCGTCATCGCCATGCAAGACACCCTGCTGATGGACCTGGATATGACCCGCGGCGCAGTGGCCCCCCGCCTGGGTCTGTCCACGGAGAACAACATCTACGGCCTGATCAATACTGTGCTACTGGACTATCTACGCACCAAGAACGCCAGTTGTCCGCCCCAGACGCTCCAGACGAAAGTACAACTGTGGAGCACGAAGGCGACCTCCAAGCTGCGCTGTCTGAGCGGCATCGCCTCAATGGAGGTCGCGGGCCGGGCAGAGTTCCGCGAAGACCCACACCGCACACTGGCACTGACCCGCGCCATCATCGACACCGCGCGCAAGCTCTATGACTTCGTGATCATCGACTTGGGGCCGGACGTCAACAACGATGTACATCTCGCCGCCCTGGACGCCGCCGACCTGGTGCTCACTGTAGTCCGGCCCGATGTGGCCGATATGCACTCCACCGGCCAGACTGTGCCGCGCCTGAAGCAAGATTTTGGCGAGGACATCGGCAAGTTCGAGTTGGTCATCAACCAGTGGAGTACCGAAGCGGGCCTCAAGATGAAAGAACTGATCAGCACCATTGGGATGAAGAAGTTCGCCCAAGTGCCCTACGATCCACAGTTCACCTACAGCAATAACCACAAGCTGCCCTTCGTGCTGGAGAAGCCCAATCCCACGTCGGACGCGATTGTGTCGATGGCCGCGCGCTTCTTTCCGCCGTTAGTGCCCAAATGGGTTAGCCGTGGCGGGCAGATCGAGGGAGAGGCGGCGGCGTTCAAGCCACCAGAGCGCCGCAAAGAGCCGGGGTTGTGGCAGCAGGTGCAGAGTGTGTTCGTCGGCAAGTAAGAAGGCTGATCTGAAGGCACTTACTTGCACACAGCACTGATGGAGGACTCTTTAGGTTGATGGCCAAAATACCGCCAGAGACATGACTTTCGTTAAAAATATCGCCGTTTTTTTGTTCTATAAGCAGATACACAATGATGGAATCGGTATCGAATTGCGCCAGAATGTGGCGGCCACTTTGCGGCCAACTCTGGACTTGCGCGAGATAGGGTGCGGTCAGCAGTTTCATTATACTCATCCAGGGTCATCACGGAGCCAGTTGACCTTACCATTGCGTAAAGTTCCTGGGAACCCCAAGTCTCCCACCGTCACCGCGCATAAAGCACCTGGGTGACTGCGCGCAGAACGATGGTGATAAACTCAAAATCCTCTGACACCTGATTGTAGACATTCCAGCGGGCATCTTTACACACATAAACTGACTGGCCGTCATAGTCTATCAAAATCCGCGCTATACACGATTCTGGCGATGGGGCGCCGAATCCGGGAGTACAGGTCGGATCGCAGGGGCAAATGTGGTCAAATACGTACTGGGCGTAGCCGGGTTTTTCACCATCCATGATTTTGAAGAAAGTCCGGGATTGCTCAGTATCCAGCATCCAGCGAATGTAAGCGTACAGCGGTTTTTCAAAGTAGGAGTTCACATGGACATAACAAGCCACGCCGGCTTTGTTGGAATAGACCAGCCGGTACCCAAAGTCCTGGTAAGGCTCAATTTTGCGCCGGTAGCGCGCGTCCAGCAACTCACGATCCAGCTCAGAGACCTTATCCCGGCGCGGCGCATCGAGCCCATTGAGCACGTCGGGCATAGCGAGCCGATACTCAGGGTGCAGCACCCCAAAATCAAACCGGCGAAAGAAGTACGCGCCCTGATGCTTAAAGCGGGCACAGGCTTTGGCCAGATCCGATAAAGCCAGGACTATGCCTGGCGCCACCGCACTGGATATCGCAACCACCTTGCCGCGGGTGATATGTAATCCCAGACGGGATAAAGCGTCATTCACCCGCTCTATCTGCACCTTTTTCTGCTTTCCCGCAACAATGTCCTCATAAACGGCGGCCTCTAGTTCCAAACGCCCGTTGTCAACTGTCCCCTTGAGTCCCAGGGCATACAAATAGTCAAAGATGACCCCGTTGACAATGCGGGCGACATTGAGGCGCTTTTTGTTAAACTGCTCCGTGTCTGGATAGGTTTCGACCGGAATAGCATAACTCTCTGGATGGAGAGCCATATCTGCGCACAAGGCGCTGGCAAACTGCTGAAGCGCCAGCCGCGACTCCCAGGTCGCTTTTTCGGTGGCGTCCCGCGCCACGCCATTCAGCGCCGGAGCAGTTGGGGCTAAATTGCGGGTAATCCCCCGGATAAACCACTGCGCAAACGAGGAAAACTGCGCGGTGTCGTTAGTGTTGATCATACTGGTGCTCTCCTTTGGCTCATTTTTTGAAACCCATCTATTGCCGGATGTAGTCCGCGGGATCGCTCGGGTGAATAGACACGGTAGGGAAGTATGGCTACTTTACCCCGATTTCCGAATGCTGTGTTCATTCCTGCCTCCTGGCTCGCCAGCGCGCGCTGTTTTTCTGCGACGGTTTGAGTATAAAACCGGTTGAGGCAAATGCAACCTTACGGCGGGGAGCTATCGCCAAATGTCAGTTCCACGGCGACGACGAAGGGACGACACCCCATCCTATGTTACCCGCTCTGGCGCAGAGGTCGTGTTATTGGGAGATGCCGAGTACGATAACACCGAGATGCTGGCGTGGGTGCAAGCGCACACCACATGGCAGTTTGTGATGCGCACAGCAGGCAATTTACTGATAGGGAACCAGGGCCACTGACATAGGGTAGACACCTTTGAGGTCAGGCACAGAGTCACCTGGCTGATCCCGCGCGTTTGAGCCGCTTGTTGATCGCCGTGTGTCTGGCCTACGTGTGGATGATTGGCCTGGGCTTGCTCACGTTGGCAAAGAGCCAGCATAAGCTCATTGACCGTACCGATCGGACTGACAAGAGCATTTTTCGATCACACCCTGTTGTAAGAGCTGTTTGAACAACCCCCGCTCTATCTGGTCGGCGGTAGCCTGATAGGCCGCTTCATTGGTCATATAGTCGAACATGTGCGCAAACTCTTTGTGAATTTCCTGTATAATCTCTGTTGAGTTGAAAGCCATGGTTCCCTCCGGTTCAGTGGTGTGGTAACCTTGCTGTACCTGAGTCTACTTGGCTTTCCACTCATTTGAACATACCCATTTGAAACAAACACTAATGAAATACGAACTCTGGCATTCCAAACAAGAGGTCAGCTACACATTCTGCGAGGCCGGGTGCAGCGGCGGATGCTTTCTGCCCTCCGACGCGCGTTGTATCTGGACGGTAGAAGCCGCCTCGTGGGAAGAGGCGCAAACGCTGAAGAACATCTACCTGGGTTGGGAGCCTTACAAACTATGAGCGATCCGGCGATTGACCGCGAAAATGCATATACGTTGATACTGCGCCGCCCGCCGGCCGAAATTCGCGGGCCGTGTGCGCTGTACGCATACACGGCCCTGATCACCCCCCGCTTCGAGCTGGTTCACACAGCCGACAGCATCGGCGCACTGCTAGATTGGATGCGCGAGTGGCTGCGGCCCGAAATCCTGGACGAAATACAAAATGACGAGGATTTCTGGCACTGCGCGGACGCGGATGTGCGGGCCATTCAAGATTCGGACTTGCGGGCGTTTGTCCACTATGCGCTCAATAGACCCGTTGAGCCGGTGTATGCCTACGAGCAGTGCCTCTACCTGGAAGGACTTTTGGATGAGTTGCCCAACCATCGCTTTGTGATGGGCTGGGAAGCCCGCGCCCCACGCCAGGATGTGGCCTATGGCATCGTGGAGCACGTCGCATGAGGCTTGCCGAGCTTTCTTCTACGCAGCACGCGCAGCGGCGAGCCGTGATTCAGACGCTTTCGGCCGCAGGGTGGACGGGCCGTCCTCTAAACGACTTGCTCGAAAAGGGCTTTTGGCTGGACTGTGAGGCCACACTAGATTACGCGAACGCGCAGGCGCAGTTGGTCTTGATGTACAGTGCCGAGAATCAAGCGCTTGAACTGTTGGTCGATCAGGATTATCGCCTCGACTTTGTCATCCAGTTTGGCGACCGGCTGCCGCAGGTATTGGAGACGATCGTCGCTTTTCAGGATCGTATCTCGCTTGGGACTGCGGGACGGGAAATAGCCGCTTTGCTCCAGATCTGCCCGTCCAGGATTTCCATATACAGCGAGGATGAGGGACTCGTGCCGGTCAGTCCGGACTTGTTGGCCTCGCTGTAACCACAATCACCCGTATAGAACAAGGAGTGACTATGAAAGAAACCGATTTGTTGAAAGCGATGACACCCGCGCAGCGCGTGGCCCTGGCCGGTGAATTGCTCGCGGCCTCGACCAGAGACAGGCGCTTCGATCGGCTGCTTTTGCTCGACCGCGCTGCTTTCCGCCCTTACGCCGACACCGTCCTGGGATGGGACGATGAACAGTTGTGCCGGCTGTACAAAGCGAATTTCCGTAACTTTTGGAAAATCGCGCGCGGCGCAGCGGATGCGGCGGTTGACGCACTGGCCGGAACAATCCGCGCCAACCTGCCCGCGCTGGCCCAAAACCGCGCCAACGCGACGCACTATCGCGTAGAGCTGTTGATCGGCGCAGATACCGGGCGCGCCCATGCCCATCTGGCCGATTTGGCCCGCCAATCGGCGGAGGTAGCCTGTCACTGCCACGAGTGTCACCTGGAGATTCCGGCCTCCGGGCCTGCGGTGCGCCGCTTTGCGCCGGATTTTCTGGACATCAACGCCTACCAGGTGACGGAAGGCGATGTGGTTCACACAGCGGGATTGGATTTCCCATTGGAGGCAGCCGACTATATGCCGGAAAATCGCGGGTGGGTCTGCCTGGCACCGCCGGCACATATCCTCACCGTGCGGCTCGACCTGCTACCCGGCGATCCGCTGGCCGCGTCGCCGCTCAAGAGGCAGCACTGGTTTTCATCCAGCGGCGAGGAATGTTGCGACGAAGCCACGGTGGGCCACTCGCTGGCCTATCGCGTCTTGTCCGGCTCCGACCGGCTGGTGACGCTGGTCACCAACCTCTCTTATCCCGACGAACTGCGTGACGCAGAGGGCGCCTGCGACTATGAGGACGGCGACCGTGAGCCGTTCACGAGTCGGCACCGCCTGGTGCTGGAACCGTTCGTCGGGGAGAGGCTTAAATGGCCCCACGAGCATTTGGGTCGGCTGGGCGGCTATCCCGATTGGTGGCAGCAACCCGAGACGCCCGACTGCCCTCTCTGCGGCCGCTTGATGTTCTACGTGGGCCAGGTTGATGCTGACGTCGTTCGCAAGGACGTGATTCACGCCGCGCTCTATGCCTTCCACTGCGAGGACTGCGGCGTCGGCGCGCAGGTTGTGCAGATTACATAGTCAGGAGGAGAAAATGTCCCAGTCGTCAGATCCGCAACTATTCGTATCCGTCGTCAGCGCGGAGGACAAAGAGCGCTATCGGCGGGCTGATGACCCGCCGCAGCCCAACGAGATCATCTTCAGCGGCAACCGTGAAGGCCTGCGCTGGCTGGCCGCACATATCCTCGACATGGCCGACGCGGAGCCGGGCATCCACAACCACCTGGATCGAGAGGCCCACGCGCCGATTTACCGCTCGGAGGACGATTGGTGGCTGACCATCGGTATCCGGACGGAGGATGAATGATGGGCGATAAAAGCACCATCGTCACTCCGTCCACCCTCGACGCGGTGGAGCGCCGCATTGGGCACCCCATTCCGACCGCGTACCGCTTTGACTACAAGTGCAGCGACGGATATACTGTGGTGCATGAGAGCATCGCCCGCTGGCTCGAAACCAACATCGCATTGTTAGAGCGCGGCGTCTTTTTCCGGGCAGCGACGCCCGCAGAAATACAGGCGCGCGTCCGCATCGGCAACAAAATCAACGGCAAATACACCAAATGCTTCGAGAACCCGTTACCATTGGAGTGAATGATGAAAACGATTAGCTTTTACAAAGTCAGCGCCCCTTATGGTTGGATGTCCAACTTTGCGCCGTACCCTATCGAATTGGAGGGTAAGGTCTGGCCCACCAGCGAACACTACTTCCAGGCTGGCAAATTCCCCGGCTCGGATTACGCGGAGGCCATCCGCCAGCAACGCTCACCGATGATCGCCGCGCGTATGGGCCGCAGCCGCAAACATCCGCTCCGCGCCGACTGGGAAGACGTGAAGGAATCCGTGATGCGCGCGGCAGTGCTGGCAAAGTTCACCCAACACGCCGACCTGCGCGCCCTGCTGCTACAGACCGGCGACGCGCTGCTGGTAGAACATACCACCAACGACAACTACTGGGCCGATGGCGGCGACGGCAGCGGCATGAACCGCTTGGGCGTGATTCTGATGGAGGTGCGGTCGCACTTGCGGGCGGATATTTTGGTTCTGGAAGCGAGGAAGAAATAGACACAAAAAATCATTTCATCCGTCGTTTTGGTCCCATCCGCTCACTGGAGGCGGCCAACGCTCGCTGGCAGGAATGTCGCGTGCCAAGCCGTGACTATCCTGACAGCGGCCCGATGTTCACCGGACAGTTTTGGACTTCCGGCTACTTTTTGCCGGATCAAGACCCTGCCAGTGATGCGCTACCCTGGGTCGAGATCACACGAGATGCGGCACAAAGCCGCACCCTGGCAGAGCGGCTGGCCGACATTGTGCTTCGCACCGATACCAACAGTCCCTACTTTCCCTGTTTCTTCCATCTGCCCGATGCGACCGATTTCGGTGCAGCCCTCAAAGCGGCGCTCGGGTGGCAAGTTGAAACCGAATTTGAGCAAAATAGCTTCTGGGGAGACATCCAGGTGCAGCCCCTGCCGGCTGAGAGCAACGCCTTTTTTTGGGATCCATTGGACAATGATTGGGTGGTCAAGTACTATAGCGCGGAAGTATTGGCCGCACTGCGCGAGGTCACAGCGACGATGAGGGCTACCCTTATCGACCTGCGCCACGTCACCTTTCCAGAAGCATACGTGGCCTATCCCGATTTTTGGCTGGGCCGCACCGCGCACGGCTCGTGGGTCGGACTGTGGGCGCTGCGGGTGGATACGTAAGGAGGCGTCATGGCCCCAATCACCGATTGGCCTGCCGCGCTCCTGAACCCTGCCTTTTGGGCCGGGTATTATTTCATGCAACTGGAACTGGATGACGAAGAAGACCATTTCGAGGTCCTGGGGGCTATTTTCGGCTGCGACATGGACGTGCTGGTTGCCTTTAACACGACGCTGCGCAGACTGGATGCGCTGCACGAAGGGCTGACAGACGATCCGGCCCTCAACGCGCTCGAAATTCCCTTCCCCGCAGGGTATACCTGGCGCATCGTCTTTAACACCGCGCCAGGCATTTACCATTACCTGCGCCACCCCTCGTTCGCGTCGCCGCTGCTGCTGGGCTACGACGACCCGCACTGCATGCTGCCCATCCTGCGCCGGGCCGAAGTCGCGCCGCTGGTCCGGTGCGCCCGGCGGCACGGCGGCGTCGCCTTTGACCCACGCGCGCTCTGCCTGCTCTTCTATCCCCTGGCAACACTCACCGAGACCGACAACCTGGACACCGCGCGAGACGAATTGACGCAAGCCTGGGCCGACTTTGGCCTGCTGGCCCCGGACAAGGTCGCGGCGCTGGTCGCGCGGATAACGTGGGTGGATGCGGACATCCACTGGCGACGCGACGAGACCCGGGGCTGGATCACCGACGCGCGCCACAGCTACCGCAACCCCGAAAACCGCTGGACGCCGGTAGATTTCGCCCGCTGGAACACCTTTCTCGACATTACACAAGAGGCTTGAATGACCACCCTAAGGCGTAACGGCCCAAACCGGACGACAAGACCCAAGACTACCAGACTTTTAGCAGGAGGAACTCGATGACCCACGAAATTCTTCAAAACACACCCTACGGGGGCGAAATCCACATCTTGACGGACACCGCCGACCTTGACGCATTGCCCGTCGCCGGGCGGGAGCTGCTCACAGACCGCCAACTGGAGCAGTTCCGCGACTTTCCCGGCGCGCTGTTGACCCTGGCGGAGACGGCGGACGTGCCCTACGTCGCTGCGTGGCTGCGCGCGCTGGCCCAGGCCCCGGAATGTCGTTTGGAGGTCTGCCTGACCACTTATGTCGATCCGCTGGTGTTGGTGCGCTACATGGCGAACGACAAATGGGCGCCCGCCTTGAGCTTCCAGGCCACCCACGACCTGCCTGACCCGACGCCCACCTTGCTGCGCCGGATCTACGAACTGATCGGCCGGATCAGCTTTGACGGGTACGGCTACGCCGGCGGCCTGCTCTGCCCGCCGGCCCCATACCCCTATTTGGGAGACTATGACGAGTGGCGCGACGAGGATATGCCGGATTACGCCGGCTTTATGTCGTTCTACGAAAGCTGGACCGGCGACCTGTTGCTGGTCAATGACGAGGGCCAGGTCGGCTGGTGGGTTCACGACAACGCCGACAAGTGCCGGCTCATCGGCTCGCTGGAAACCGTGCTGCCGGCGCTGTTCACAACATTGGGCGAGAATCGCCCCTTTGAGCCGTAACAGGCATCTCATCGGGAGTGAACGATGCGCGAGAAAACACTTGAACAGCTTGAGGGCGCTGTCTGGAACGCGCCCGACCTCGATTCGTATCTCGCGGCGACCTGTCACGCCTTGCGACGCAAACCCCTCGGCGATTTCAGCGTGGAAGACTTGCGCATCATGATCGGGCAGGGGATCGGGCTGCCGCATCTGCTGCCGCTGGCGCTCGACGTACTGGAGCAGGACCCGTGGGCGGAGGGCGATTACTATCCCGGCGACCTGCTCGCCAGCGTGCTGCGCGTCGAGCGCGGCTCTTGGAAGCAAGTTCCGCAGGTGTGGGCGCGGCTCCGGTCGCTCGTGGTGCGGCTGGATGACATCCCGCAAGACATGCAGGAATCTATCGCGGCCTTCCGCAGCCAGGAAAAAATCTGACTCGGTTTTCTCTGCGATCGGTGATCCACTGACCCCTATCCTGGCTCAAATTGGTGCTATGATGATGGTTAAGTGACTTGGCGTGAGGTTTCCACTATATCCCAACCAATCACTATTGTTGAAAGGGACATCTTATGCTCGCACAAACTCTGCTTTCCCTGGGCTGTCCGCCTGCACTGGATGAAGAAGCGCAAAGGGTGTTTCGCTTCGCAGCCGCCCACAATGTGCTGCCCGTCGTCGCCGCGTACCTGGCGTTTGGGATGGATGTAAACGCCGGGGATGGGCGCAAAACCGCGCTCATCGCCGCGGCGGAAGATAACACGCTGCCGATGCTGCGCTTCCTCATCGCCGCCGGGGCCGACCTGAACGCGCGCGACCGCGACGGCGACACCGCGCTCCATACCGCCGCCAACTGGAAGCGTCTCGAAGCGCTGCACCTGCTGGCAGCTTACGGCGCGAGCGCGGACACTGTCAACCACAAAGGCTTCTCAGCGTTGAGCCAGGCGGTTAGCAGCAACAACGCCGAGATAAGCCGCGCGCTCCTCACCGTAGGCGCCGATCCCAACTGGCTGCCCGGCCCGGAAGATATTGGTGATGGCGCGAATTTCGTCCCCCCGCTCGCCGTCGCTGCCCGCGACGGCACCGACCTCGTCGCGCTGCTGCTAGAAGCCGGGTCCGATCCCGGTCTGCGCTACGGCCCTGACGGGCGCACTGCCTGGCTCGATGCGATTCTCAACCAGCAAACCGCCGTGGCGCAGCAATTCCTGGAGACCGGCCTGGGACTGGACGCGGCCAACGCCGACGGCTGGACGCCCTGGCTGGCGGCGCAATACCTGGGGCAGGACAAACTCGCCCAGGCGCTCGCCGCCGCCGGCGCGGCTGCGGGCGACCCGGAACAGGCGCGCTTGTGCCGGGCGGCGCGAACCGGCGACCTGGTGACGGTGCAGGCTTGTGTAGCGGCCGGCGCGGATTGCAACGCGCGCGACCCGGATGGCGCGCCGCTGCTGCTGCTCGCCGTGACGCAAGGTCACGCGGCGCTGGTGGAGTGGCTCTGCGCCCAGGGCGCCGACCCGAATCTCCTCGACCGCGAAGGGCGCACGGCGTTGTGCTGCGCTGTGGGGCGCGGCGCGCCGGATATGGCTCGCGCCCTCATCGCTGCCGGGGCCGATCTGGGCGCGATGGGTCGCATCGGCAAAGAGGCGCTTCCGCCGCTGCTGTGGGCCGCGCGCGGCAATGCGGTTCCCCTGATGGCGCTGCTGCTGGAAGCCGGGGCCGACCCCAACGCGCAGAACGCCGCCGGCGATACCGCGCTGCATCTCGCCGTCAAAAACAAATTCCCGGAGAT
This sequence comes from Chloroflexota bacterium, assembly GCA_036845725.1. Classification (GTDB taxonomy): domain Bacteria; phylum Chloroflexota; class Anaerolineae; order B4-G1; family SLSP01; genus DSWT01. Next base: position 13,291 of record DAIUDK010000082.1, on the reverse strand, counting down.
TGTCACTCTGTTGCTCAAAGCCGGCGCCGACCCCAACCGGCCGAATCTCAAAGGCAAGACGCCGCTGCACTGGCGGCTCAAGAAAGAATATGATCGGGCCTATCCGCTACTCTTGGACGCCGGGGCCGACCCTTTCCGCCTGGATGCCGAAGGCAGCGATTCCCCTTTCAGCTGTGCGGATGACGACATCCGCGAAAGCCTCCGCTGCCAATATACCTGGGGCCTTTACCGCGCCGAATCGGTCGCCTGGGGGCTGACCGCCGCCGCTGCGCCGCCGGAGTTCTGGGCCGCGCTGGCGCAGAAATCGCCGCTGGTGGCGCCGGCCCTCTGGATAGCCGAAGCCTGCTTCTATTACGAAAAGGACAAGGCCGAGCGGGCGCAACGGGTTGCCCAAGTTCTACAAGGTTTGCTGACCGCCGGGATGTCGCCGGAAGCGCGTTATGATTCTTCGCCGCCGTTGTACAAAGCGGTGCAGGGCCGGTCCATCGTGCTGACCCGCCTGTTGTTGAAAGCCGGCGCGGATGTGAATGCGCGCGGCATCTTGCAGCAAACGCCCTTGATGACCGTCAGAGAACCGGCGATTGCCCGCTTGCTGCTGGAAGCCGGCGCCGATCTCACCCTGCGGCAGGACTCCTACGGCTCAAAGTACACCGCGCTGCAAATCGCTGTGGATGAAAACCTGCCAGAGATCGTGGACGTTTTGCTCCAGGCCGGCGCGGATGTGAACGAGGTGCAAGATGGCCGGACGCCCTTGATGATTGCCGCCGAAAAGGGACATTTGGCTATCGCCCGGCGGCTGCTGGCTCGCGGCGCACAGTTGGAGCTCCGCAGCGATTTCGGCCAGACGGCGCTCTACCGGGCCGTCTTCAAGGAAAAGCCGGAACTGGTCAAACTGCTCCTGGATGCCGGGGCGAATCCCAATACCCGTTCCCACGATGGCTACACGCCGCTGCTGTGCGCGGTGGTGGATAAGAACACCACGATTATCCATCACCTGCTGGAGGCCGGGGCCGACCCCTTTATGGCATTGCAAGACGGGCGCACAGCCTATGACCTGGCCGCCGGGCAGCCCAAACTGGCGGTGCAGTTGAAAGCCCTGATGCAACAGCGCCCCCTGCCCGACGTGGCTACGGCCCAGCGCCAGTCGCCCTTGCCGCCGCTGCATCAAGCGGCGCTGTGCGGCGATGTGGAGGCGCTGCGCACCTTGCTTGTGGAGGGGGATACCGTAGATGCCCCCAATCAGCGCGGCGACACACCCTTGCTGCTGGCGGCGGCCTGGGGCCAACGCGCCGCCGCGCAAGCGTTGCTGGAAGCCGGGGCCGCGGTGGATGCGGAAAACATTGTCGGCGAGACCGCCTGGGCCTACGCCGTGGTGGGCGGTCACGATGCGCTGGCGCAGATGTTGCGCCAGGCCGGCGCGCGCCCCGATTTCAGCCGGATATACAACTTGCTCCAGCGGCGCGACGCGCTGGAAACGACGCTGCGCCGGGGTGATTTGGACATCGCCCGCGCTATGGTCGCGCAGGGCGTGGTGGATATTGACGGCCTGCACCGCGACGGGCGCACGGCGCTGCTGGACGCCGCCATCCGCTGCGACGATTATCTGTTTCACTGGCTGCTGGCTGCCGGCGCCAATCCCGACGCGGCGTTCCCCGGCAGTCCGCCGCCCTTGCTCTGGGCTGCGCGTGAAGGACAAACGGCGTCGGTAGAACGACTCGTTGCCCTGGGCGCGGCGCTCTCGGCGACTGATGAACGCGGCGACACCGCGCTGCACCTCGCCGCCCGTGAGGCTCACACAGGCATCGTGGAATCGCTGCTGCGGGCCGATGCCGACGCCAACGCGCGTAATCGCGCGGGGGAGACGCCGCTGTGCGCCTGCCTCGCGCCCCTGCTCGCCCCCGACCGCGCCATCGGCAGCACCCGCGCCGCAGCGCGTACCGCCGTCGTCAAGGCGCTGCTCGAATTCGGCGCGGACCCGAATCAGCCGGATGGGGAAGGCCGCGCGCCGTTGGCCCTGGCGCAGGCTGCCAATCTCGCCGCTGTGGCGGAAGCGTTGCGCGCCGCCGGCGCCAAGGAGGTCCCCAGCCCCAAAAAGCGCCGGGCGAAAGCCGCCAAACTCGCGCTGCTCCCCCTGCACTCCCCGGCGACGGGCGGGCCGCTGCTGCACACCTTGCAGGTTGACTCCTCGGTCAAGGCCATCGCCTACAGCCCTGATGGACGCTACCTGGCGGCAGCTACCCGCCACAAAGTCATCCTGTAGGTGACCGATGACTGGCGCGAATGTTGCACGCTCGTGCCCGGCAGCGAGGTTCACGCACTGGCCTGGCGCGGAGATGGCGCTATGCTGGCGGTAGCGTCAACCCGCCTGCTGGTGTGGGATATAGCCGCGGCGCTGGCGGCCGGCGGCAAGCAAGAGTTGCCGCTATGCGCGCTCGCGGCGCACCCCCAGGGCGCGCGCGCCATCGCCTACAGCCCCGATGGGCGACGCTTAGCCTCCGGCGGCAAGGATGGCGCGGTATGCGTGTGGGATGTGGAGAGCGGTACGCTTGTCCGCGCGATCAAGGAGGGCGGGCCAGAGGTGACGGCGCTGGTGTGGAGCGTGGATGGGCGGCTGCTGTCGGTCGCCGGCTTCAATGGCCTGTTGGAAACCTGGGATGTAGAGCGCGGGACGCGGCTGTACACCTGTCCGGCGGGCGAATCCGGCGGTGTCTACAACCGCACCGGCGGCAATGTTCACGGGCTGACGCGCAGCCCCGATGGGCGCTGGCTTGCTACTTGCGCCAACAATCGCAGCGTGCGCCTGTGGGAGCTGCAAGATGGCGCGGCGGGCGCGATCAACGAAGACCACGAGTACGGCGTCGTCAGCGTGGCGTGGCATCCCACCCGGCAGTTGATTGCCTCCGGCGGTACGGATAGCACTGTCCGCGTCTGGAACGGGGGTTGGCTTTCCGGTTCGCGCGTGCTGCGTGGACATTCCGGCCACGTCCACGGCGTCGCCTGGCATCCCGGCGGGCGGCAACTGGCCTCCGCTTCGGACGATGACACGGTGCGCATTTGGGACCCCTTCCGCCCCACACCGCAGGCCGCACAACGCCCGCAGCACAAAGACCGTGTGCGCGCGCTGGCCTGGAGTCCTGATGGGCGCTTTGTTGTCTCTGGCGGCGGCTACGATGACCAGAAGCTCGGAATATGGGATGGCGCGACCGGCGAATTGTTGCAAACGCTCGCCGGACATAGCACGCCTATCGAGGCGCTGGCCTTTAGCCTGGATGGGACGCGCCTGGCCTGCGGGGCAAAATTCGGCTACGAAGGCGGGCAGCGCATCACGCTCTGGGATACGGCGACCTGGCGCTCGCTAGGGACGACCAACTACGAATCGGAGTATATGTATGACGTGGTCTCGCTCGCTTTCAGCCCGGACGGGCAACTGGTGGCGGGCGGGAGTTCGGATTGCCTGGTGTTCGTCTGGCATACGGAGAGCCGTTGCATGAAGACAGTGCTTCAAGGCCACAAGCAGTATTACGCCATCCGCATCCAGGTCGCCTTCACACCCGATGGCAAAACTTTGATTACAGGTGGAGGTAGCGATGGCCTGATCAAGTTCTGGGACGTGGCGAGCGGTGAGGAGTTGACAACGCTGCCGGGTAAGAACAACGCTGAAGTGCTGGCGCTTTCACCGGATGGGACGCGGCTGTGCATCGGCGAGGGAGGGCAGCTCCAAATATGGGATGTGCAAGAGCGAACCCGGTTGAAAACGTGGAAAGGGCCCAGTATGCTCGAAGACGCCGCCTGGCTGCCCGACGGACGGCACATATTGACGGTGTCGTATTCCACCAAGTCCGCCGAGCTGTGGGACACGACCACGGGCAAGCGCGTCGCCGTGTTCGAGCACGATGCGCCGCTCTACGCCTGCGCCGTCTCGCCCGATGGCCTCGGCGCGGTCGTCGGGGATAGGCTGGGGCGGGTGATTTTCTTGCGGATACCAGGTGCCGGCAGTTACGCCGGGCATCTTGGAGCACGGCTTATCGATGCTTGACCTTTTGAAGGTGCGCTAAACTTAACGCTTCAATTCCCATTCAACTGAACCAGTGCCCGGTGAGCAGTTACGGTGGAATTCCGGATACACATGTCAAATACCCGCCTTTGCAGGTCAGGTTATAATAGCCAGACGGAGCTCGCTTTACAACTCTTAACTATTTTCGGAGGAAACCCATGGGACACTTCAAAAAACTGAATCTTGCGCTTGTGTTGGCCCTGCTTATGGTGGTTGGGGGCATGGCTGCGGTATTGGACGTGACGGGCAACACGGCGGCCCGCATCTGGTCTGACGGGTTCGAAGACGGCGCAGCCCTGACGGACAGGTACGAAGACGTGAGCACCAACGGGATGTTCGTAACCACGGCGGATGCCTTCACAGGCGAACACGCGCTCGAGCAACATTACGATCAAGGACAGGTTGACGCCGGTTGGGTTTGCAAGGTCAACAACGACGGGTTCCCGGATCACATTTTTGTGCGCTGGTACCACAAGTTCGAAGAAGGCTTCGATGGATTCCCCCCGAAAATGGCCCGGGTGCGCTACCGGCAGCGCTCTGGAGACTGGAAGTCTACTTTCGCAGTGCACTTTTGGATCGAAGATGGCGAGGCCGTCGCCGATGTCTACGCCAAAAACAGCTCCCAGGCCAACAGCTCCGGCTGGCTGCCGATTGCCCGCTCCGGCTTTTTCTTCGATGCTCCGGAAAACGCCGGGCGGTGGATTCGTCTAGAAATGGAAGTCAAGTTGAACACACCCGGACAGACGGACGGGCTGTACCGCTTCTGGGCCGACGACGAGCTGATCGTCGAACGGACCGGCGTTGATTTGCGGGGCAACACCCAGGACAAGATCAACGAGGTGATGCTGGACACCTACTGGAACGGCGGTTCGCCCAAGGAACAAAGCCGCTACTACGATGATTTTGTGGTTGCCACCGAACGCATCGGGGCGGATACGCCGCCTGTCGCCTCCCCTGTGCACGACCTGCGCGTGAGCGACGCCACCGCTGCAACCGGAACGCTGGACGCCGCCTTGCGCTGGAGCGCGCCTGCGAATGCGATCACCTACACTTTGCGTTATAGCAGTGCGCTCATCACGGACGCCAATTGGGGCGGCGCCTTGGCTGTGAGCGTGCCCTTTACGGCCTCGTCGCCGGGCAGCGCCGAGCAACTGGACGTGACCGTTCCTTACGCGGGCGGCGTCATCTACTTCGCTCTCAAATCGCAGAACGCCCAGGGCAGCTTCTCGCCGCTTTCCAACAATGCCTGGTGGCCGCACAGGGATATCTTCCTCCCGTTGATCCTCAGGAATTGACCGGCCTTGAATCTCGCCTACCGCAACACCAACGGCAGATACACAAACCGGTCGGTGGGCATCACCCGCACCGAGTCGCTCAGGATGGCAGCGTCGTTGACCATGGCATCAAGCGTGACCGTGTACCAGATATAGTTGGTCAGCCCGGGGAGGCTGTAGGCGCGAGTAGGGCTGACGATGCCGGTGATGGGCAGGAAAGTGCTGCCGGGACTCTCGTAGCTGATCCTCCAGGTGGCGGTCACCGGCAAGATGGCGTTGACCGTCCAGTTCAGGGTGATGGTCTGGTTGCCGGGGGCGCCGTTTAGTCTCAAGTCGGGCACAAACTCATAAGCGCCGGCCTCAATGGTTGCGTCGCGGAGCCTGCCCGTGATGTCGGTTGGGCTGCTCAGGGTAGGGTGCCCGGCGTTGACGACGGCCGATTGCGCCGATGCCGGCGAAAGATCGTCGCCGCCGGTAAAGCCGGGATCGGCAGCTTGGGAATGCAGATCCCAACCAAGCGCCTGCCAGGCGGCCAGATCGCCGACGTCTGCCGCCCACTCGCCTGCTGCAAACCCGCACACGTTGTAGTCAATCGCATCGTAGCGGTTCGCTGGCAAATCGGCTCGCAGGCATTCCCAAGCGTTGTTACTTCCCGTGTAGCGCACGGCGTTGCTGACAATCCGGTGGCCGGTGCCCTCGTCCGTGATGCGAATGCCCTCTCCACCGCCGGCGCCGATCAGGATGCTGTTGTTCCGCACCGTGACGTGGGTCGTATCTGCGTCGCCGATTCCCGGATTGCGGTCGGGGGCGGCAATTGCTGTGACACCGAAATCCTGTTGGTGGATGATCACGTTGTTTTCGATGAGGCAATAGATGCAAGCGCCCACGCCGATGGCGAGATTGCCCACGTTGACCACGCGGTTGCCGCGAATGACGACGCCCTGGAAGCGCTCTGACTCTTCATAGCCCGGGTCAATGGCAATTCCCCAACATCCCTGTCCGGCCCCGCCGACCGGTTCATGCACGAAGTTGTTTTCGATGGTCAGGCCGGTGCTCCCGCCGTGTCCCACCAGCGAAACACCCTGGCAAAGACCGTCGTCGTCGAGGGATGAGCGATACAATTCGTTGCCCGCTATGCGCACATTGTCCCCGGAAGAGACGTAGATGTTGTGATCGAACATCGTCCCGCCGCCGTTGTTCTCGAAGTAAGAATTCTCGATCACCAGGCCATCGCCGCCGCCCAGAAACCCCTGGCCGCTGTTGTTGGTGATGGTAGCGCCGCGCACTACCAGGCGCGCGTTCATCCCGTCGCAGTCCGGATCGTCGGAGCAAGGATTGGAACCCGCCAGGTGCACGCCGATGCCGAATCCGTCAATGCTGACGTTTTCAATCAGTACATCGTCTATGTCGTTGTAGAGAAAAACGCCGTTAGCGTTATCGCACCCGGTACAACGCAAGTCGAGATTTTCGAGGATATAGCCTTCCTCGTGCTCCGCCTCGCCGCCGTCCTCCAGGGCAAAACCGTGGTTGTCCGTGCTTCGCCGCAGGATGGGGCGGGCTTCATCGCCTGAACCCCACGCCGAATCGTAGTCTCCCACGGTACAGGGATTGTTGGCCCGGCAGTTCTGGTTGACCCAGCGGCTGCCCGCCGATCCCAAATCGAACGCGCCGCCCCGGCAAAAGCGGATGGCGTCGCCGGCCGCCAGGCTCCCGAATTGGGAGCGCGCATGCTCGTAAGTGCGCCAGGCCTCCGCCGGACTATCGCCGCTGTGGGCGTCGTCGCCCGGCACACAATCTTCGTCGGCGCCGGCGGCGCACTCGCACACGTAATAGGTGGTCGCCGCCGGGGCCTGGGCGTTTCCACGCGCGCCCGGCAGGCAGAGAACCACCACCAACGCGAAAATGGGCAGCCACAAGTTTTGGATGGATAGTTTCATTTCACTCTCCTTAGAAAATGTAGCCGCTGACGCGGCAAGGGCTAAAAAGGTGTGTTTTGTGCGGGCGGGGTAACGCCCGCACAAAACACGCTTTGCTATCTCTCCCAAGAGGGTTCCGTTACGGGCGGATAACCTTCCCGCGAAAAACCTCTTCTTTTAGCGCCGCAAGAGCATAAGCGAACATCGCTCTGTTCATCGCAGAATGAGCGGCAGATACACCACCTTGTCCGTCGGCATCAAGCGGATGGCTGCGCTGAGCAGCGGTGGATCGGTGCTCAACGTGACCGTGTACCAGGTGTAGTTGTCCAGTCCGGTGAGACTGTGGGCGCGCAGTGTGTTGGTGAGCCCGGTGATAGGCAGGTGCACAGTGCCGGGACTTTCGTAGCCGATCGTCCAGGTGGAGGTTGCAGGCAGGGTGACGTTGATCGTCCAGTTCAGGCGGATGGCCCGGTTGGCGGCGGTTCCCCGGAGTTCCAGGGACGGTTCCAGTTCATAAGCACCCAGATCGGGCGCATCGCCGGCGTAAGCCAGGCTCACGCCCTGGCCGGCTTCCCAAGACAGCGAGCGGCTCAGAGTTAACACGTTCGCGTCGTAGTCAACGCCGACGACCACGGCCGTTCCGGTTTGTCCCTCCAGTTGGATCAAATCGCCGGTCACGCCCGCGATGCCAAATCCATCGTGAAAATACCGGGCGTCGTCTACTGCCAATGTCGCTCCACTGCCGGTGCTCACCGCGTGCGCCAGGAAAGTCCCTGCATTGATCATCAAGCTGTTGTTCTTCAGGGTAAAATCATAGTTGCCTGCGTTGTTGAACCCGGGTTCGACCTCCAGATTTGCCGAGAACAGGGCCGGATAGGTCGCCTCAAAGGTCGCCAGCGTGTTTCCGTCCCCGAATTCTTCTTGAATGACCGCTTCACCTGCTACAGTGTTGAACAGGTTGTTGCGCTCGAAATAGAACCCCTCCATCGGGTCGCGGTAGAGAATCTGCGCCGGGCCGTCGCCGAAGCAGTCGCCGCTTGCGCCTCCGACGCCTTTGTTGGCGAACAGGATGTTGTTTTTGTAAACGTTGCCGACGTTGTCGCCCCTGACCGCGATGCCCGCGCAGTCGTTGTCGTAGAAAACATTGTGAGCCACCCGGTTGTTGTGGTTGTAGAGCGCCTCGTCGCCGTACACCTGCATCCCCAGCCCGACGTTGGTGTGATAGAAAACATTCCTGCGAATGATGCCGTCCTGTCCGGCGTACTGGATGCCGTTCCCGCCCGACGTGCTGTAGTAGCTGTCGGCATCGGCAAAGACGTTGTGTTCGATGACGTTGTGGTGGGCGGCGTTGAAGGCGTGGGGCACGGCGCTCGTGTCTTCCCCGCAGTCGTACACCTCGCCGATCTTCTGAATCGTGTTGGAGAAATAGTTGTCGCGGAGGAGGTTGTAGTTGCCGCAGCGGATGCCGAAGATGCTGTGCCTTCCCTCGCGGATGACGTTCCCCTGCACCAGGTTGTAATCCGAGTCAATCAGCAGCAGATTGTCGTTGCCGGTGTCCAGCACGTTTCCTTCGATGCGGTTGTGATCGCTGCTGACGAACCGCACGTTGCCGGTCGTGCCAGTGGCCGGCGTCCGCAGAAACGTGTTGTTGCGGATCACGTTGTGCTGCGCCCCGGTCGCCTCCAGCCAGCGGCAGTCCGCCACGGTCAATCCCTCGATGATGATGTAGTTCACGCCGTCCAGGAGTATAGCTCCAGGATAGAAATCGCCTGAAAGCGTCACCGTCTCGCTCAAATAGCCGCGGAAAGTAATCGGCGCCCCGGCCGTCCCCGAGTTCTGCGGCGTCAACTGCTCGTCGTAGGTCCCCTGACGGATGAGCACCGTATCGCCGGGCTGCGTCGCCGCCGCCGCGCCGATCAACGTGGCGTAGGCCGTCGCGCTCCCGCTGCCGCAACTGCGCGTCGCGGGGTCGTACTGAGCGCACTGGCTCACGCCAATCATCCCATCCACGTAAAGCATGGCCGCCCCGACTTTGCCTTTGACCGGAAAAGGTTCAAGCGCATTCTGTGCGATGAACACGATCAACAACAGGCCAATCGTTGCGTAGGTTTTTCTCATCATTGCCTCCTGAATAATAACCGCGACATTCTGCCGCACTCCGCTGATAGCAAGTTATAGTGTCAAACCTGGCTAAGGCAAACGTTGAACCTGCGGATCAGCGGATTCCTCTCCCCCTCACCTTGTCACCCCCTCTCCCTCTCTCCCCCCTCTGGCCTTATCCCGGTTTGGTGTACTCCGGAACAGATACGGTGGATAATTCCAGACACACCGCTCCCCCCGCATGAGTCCTCACGCACCGCTCATGAGGGCGAAAAATGGGGCACCGACACCCACAGGCGGGCGGCTGGACGGGCCATCCTCCCCTCTGTCGCCCATTCTGGGGGAGCGGAGAGTGGGGAAACCCGCCGCTGGGGCGGAACACTCCTTGGTGGGTGACGTTCCGCTACTGCTATGCCGCCGGGACGGGGAAGCTGAGGAATTCCTGCACCGTCCAGTGGTGATCGGTGAGTCCCGCGGCCATGGCGGGTGTCCGTTCCCGATAGCGCTAGGCGCGTTGCCGCCCCTGTTTGAGGTCCCCCAGTTGCCCACACTGCATCCGGTACTCCACCCCGGCTACTTGTATACAAACTCGCCAGCTACTTTCGCGCGAACCGATGCATTCCGCATTACAAGCAGTTTAGGAGTTCCATCATGAGCCGGAATGAACGTCCTGGATCGCTGATTTGATTGACCGTTCCGGTCAGGTATGTATCCTCTTTGGGGGCATAAAAGGCAACCGTGCCTGATAGGCCTGAATGCCCGATGAATTCTGGCATGGCTCTGAAGGGCGAGAAAAGCCGGGGTAGTTTAAACCTTGTCAACCCGACGCCGGCTTCCAGTGGGAAAAATATCCGATTCCACTGTTTCAGTTGAGCAAAGGTCTCGACCGGGAAGAACTGCCCGTTGAAAAAAGCTTTGAGAAAAGTCATCAATTCGGCTGAAGTTGAGACGATGCCGCCATCCGTATCAAAAGAGGTCATGGCCAGCGGCATGTGCAGTGGATGGCTCTTGTAGTACAGGCTTGCCGGGCGGGTGTCCTGGCTATCCTGGTACAGATAGGTCTTACTTAACCCTAAAGGCGCAAAAATAACCTCTGCCAAGAGCACCGTAATGGGTTTTCCCGTCACGGCCTCAAGAATGCGTCCCAGCAGTTGATAATTTGTGTCTGAGTAAAGCGCTTTACCCTTTGCGCCTGGACGGAAGGCCGGCTTCATCTTTTTCGTTGCGGCGATGACTTCCGCGAAGGTCCAGTGCTGATCGCGACCTGAAGTGAATTCATCCAGCAGGCTCCTGCCGTTGGCTCTTTTATGCTGAAAATAATCGGGCAGTCCTGAAGTGTGGGCAAGAAGCTGCCGGATTGTGATTTGGCTGGAGTAATCTACCCCGTTGATGACCAGCAAGCCGGCCATAAGACCCTGATCAAGATAAGTGATGGCCGGCTCGTCCAGTTGGATAAGCTTTTGACCGGCCAACTTCAAAGTAATCGCGGAAGTGTAGAGTTTGGTGGTGCTGGCGATGAAATACTGGCTGTCGGTCTCCAAGTTGCCGGCAGCGCCGGAAAAACTAAATGACCCGTCTCCCTTTTGAACACAGACTGATGCGCCAAAAACCAACTTGTTGTCAATCGCCCGGTCAACGGTCCGTTGAAGATTCAATACAGTTCGCTCGATATTCATTGTGATAGCTCCTCGAAAGATGATGGTCTTCTATTTAGCCGGATTTTTCTTCCTCAATTCATCCAACAGGTCTTGATACCACTGGATGTTGAAGCGATAAAAATCCAGTCCGTATTGCAACGTGAGCATTTGGCAGGCATAAACCTCATTGAGATCCTGGGGAAGTTCTATGCAGTTTGCTTGTTCTTGGATGGCTTGTAGTGTAACACAAGTTTGCTGCAAGGTCTCTATGTGCCTTTCCAGCACAGAGATACGCTGCTCGATGGGCAACATCCCCATGAAAAACAAGCGCGTAAGGGCTGGGTCTTTTACCTTCTCTGCCTCTATTTCTGAGCCGAGCCAGTTCTGGAAGGCTTCCCGCCCGGCGGAAGTCAGGTGGAAAATCTTCTTATTCCGCCCGCTTTCGACCTTTTCCTCTCCGGAAATCCAGCCTTTTTTGAGCATCCTGCCAATGGCAGCGTTGATACTGCCAAAACTGGCGCTATAGAACAGCGAGATGCTATTTTCGAGCGCCTTATTGATTTCGTACACAGTCATCGCTTGCAGAGCAAGCAGGCCTAGAATCACAAATTCCATTTGCCACCCCTTTAGTTATATAACTAATAGTAATATTAACACACACTATGCTTTTTGTCAAGACAGTACCCTCTTTCTCAATGGTGGATAATTTCGAACGTCTCGCGGAGTGGTGACTATGCGTGGCGTCGCCGCCCGCCCAGTGCGCGGGCGCAGGCCAATGCGCAGTTGTTGCCGATGATCCGACAGGCGCACGTCGATAGTCGGGGCACCTATGGCAGTCCGCGCCTGCAACACGCCCTGTGGCGCCTGGGGCACCGCTGTGGGCGGCATCGACTGGCCCGCTTGATGCGCCGTATGGGACTGCAGGGCATCCCGCGGCGTAAGTTCGTGCGGACAACCCAGCGGGTGGCCGGGCGAGTTGGCGCCCCAGACCACGTGCAGCGCGACTTTACCGCCAGTCAGCCCAATGAGAAATGGGTCTCGGATATTACCTACATCTCCACGGATGAGGGCTGGCTGTACCTGGCGACGGTGCTTGATCTGTGCTCCCGCCGGGTGGTCGGTTGGGCGATGGCTGAACATATGACCGAGGAACTGGTGTTGGCCGCGTTGCAGATGGCCGCGACGCAATGTGCTATGCCGTCCGGTCTGATTTATCACTCGGATCATGGCGGGCAGTTCACCAGTCAACGCGTGCAAGACTGGCTGGCGCAACATCACCTCACGGCGAGTATGGGTAGTGTTGGCGATTGCTATGACAATGCGGCCGCGGAAAGTCTCTTCAGCACGCTCAAACGCGAGTGCGTGAACCGTTATCATTTCTCGACACGCAAGGAGGCCAAGAATATCATTTTCGAATATCTGGAAGTCTTCTATAATCGGCAACGGTTACATTCCACCCTGGACTATCAAAGCCCAGTCGAATTTGAATTGACCCTTATCTGATTGTCCACCAAAATGGGGCAACCCCAAGCATTGCTGATCAGATGATAGGTTGGGGTCAAGATTTGAGGGTGTTGAAGCAAGTGTTGATCATTTGAACTCAATACGGTTCAATTCACTCCAAACGCCTGTACTCGAGTGTCTTCCTGGCTTGTGTACCCTTATCTATCCAATAAGCATACTCCAAATATGGCTCCCCACGCACGCATTTGAGCCTGTCGATCTGTCGTCGATATATCTCTCCCAGTTAGGAAAAATTGTCGCGCGAGTGAGGAATAATTCCTAACTGTACCAGGCGTCAAATGGCACGACTTCGGTTACGATGTGAGATACCTGGCTGACCTTCGGTTATTTTAAGAGATTAAGTCAAAAGTCAGTACCAGGCAACACAGCACTTTAGCAAGTTACAACAACGGTCGACTTATGCTTGGCATACAATTTGGGACTTGACAGTTCACTCGTTTGAACTATAATAAGAGTATGAAATCGGAAGTGAAATCATCACAACTCTGGACTGCGACTTCATTAGCAGCGGAAGCCGGTGTAGCCAAGAGTTATGTTGCACGCCTCTGTCGCACAGGGAGAATTTCTGCGCAGAAGTTCGGTTCAGTTTGGATGATTTCCGATGAAGAAGGACGACGCTGGTTAGACGAACGTGCCACAAAGTCCAAATTGCATGACGCAGCCTTAACAACTGAAGCATAACTTAAGGGCACGCCTGGTGGGTGCTACCAACACCCACCAGACGCTAACCCGACCGTTGTCGACGCAACGGTGGGCTACCCTGATTATACCATGAACGCAACGGTG
>DAIUDK010000081.1:11935-24797 GCA_036845725.1 Chloroflexota bacterium | reverse complement strand
ATGCTATGAAACCCCCTTTTGCCAAGTCGCGTAGTGAATTATGCGGTACTGCGTAAATCGTCATCGCGTGGCAGCCTATGGGCGCCATTTCCGGCGCGTGGATCGAGGGAACGTGAACGACAAAGCCATCCCGCCCTTCGTGATAGCGCCCCGCGCGCGCCTCCTCTACGCCGCCTTCGATGTCGTACGTGCCGTAGTAGTACGTCACCGCACCGTGGACGTGCGGGCGCGGATCGTAGTCCAGGCCCAGATGCACCATAAACACCGACTCCATCAACGGCAAATCCACCACCGACTGCGCAAACGCCGGCGGAAGCTGATCCTGTCCCACCAGATCGAAGAAGGTTTCGCGCGCGCCGCCGGAGGTGATAACGGCATCCGCCGGGAGCGTCGCGCCGTTGCACTCTACGCCGGTCACCCGGTTGCCGTCCACCACGATGCGCGTGACCGGGGACTGCGTCTGCACTTGCCCCTCAAGCGCCTTGATCCGGTCGACCAGCGCCATCGCCAGCGTCCCGATGCCGCCGCGGATGCTGTAGTGATAGAGTTGTTCAGCGTTTGGTCCCAAGTCGCGCGGCAGACGGCAGTCGAACGTCGGTTCGGCGTTGAGGACGAACACACCCAATCCGAGGAATTGGCTCGGCGGGGTGAAGAAATCGGCCAGAATCGAGATGAAGACGCATTGCAGTTCGCGTGTGGTGAAGTAGTCGTCCATCAACCGCTGCGCACCCCAGTCCTTGCGGGTGAGGAACGGCGCGAGCGCCAGGAAGAGCCGCGCTTTGCACCACAGGCCGCGCGCGCCCGTCGCCAGGTCCGCACGGCGCGCCCACGTCATCAGCCGCGTGAAGCGCACGTAGTCCCGCCAGTAACGCTCCAATCCCTGCGCGTCGGCAGGAAATTGGGCTTTTAGGCGGTCGAAACGCCATTTCAGCCCCTCGCACGTGACTGGTCTCCGCACCTCGAAGTCGGGAAAGACGTACCCCCGGTCATCCTTGATGACCTCGATTTGATCCACCACGCCCAAGTCGGCGAGGATGCGGCCCGTCGGCTCGCCCGGCCCCAGCCCCTCCATAAGCAACTGCCCCAGGTCCCAGCGATAACCGTCCTGCGCATAGGATGCCGTAACGCCGCCGGGCGTCTCGAACTGCTCCAACACCGTGACCTTGTGCCCGGTCTGCACCAGCGTCGCGGCTGCGGTCAGTCCGGCTATGCCGGAACCAATGACGATGATGTCCATAATTCACCCCTTTATCGTTCGAGATTCATCGCCCCACGCGTTCAACCGCAAAAAGGGCGCTTTGTGGTCAAATCTGTCCATAGTCTATTGCGAAACACGCCAATACACAAGTCAGTACTCGCCGTCTCTTTCGTCTTCCGACAAGTTGCTGTACAATCGGGAAATTGATCGGTGTGGATTGACGCTTTGCAATCGGATTTAGATGTCAGCGTGAGGCTACAATATCTGAGCGTGGTAGTACGGATCGCACTCAAGTAGTAGAAGATGAATAGGAAGAGATTACAAAAACGATGGTTTTTAGCATTCGTAGGAATGTCAATTACCTGGTTGCTCTGTTGCTGCACAAAACCCCCACCCGATGAGGAAGCCTGGCCCAGTTGGTCACCGGATAGCCAATGGTTGGTGTATGAGTGCTACCGCAAAGGTCCCGTTGACGCCAGAGGATTTATAGACCGATTGGCCGAACCCAATGGAGATTTGACATTCTACAAACCTGAAGCTGCAGATCTCTGTATTAGTGAGGTTGGCAGTGGCGTGGAATCACGCGTGGTTACCAATGCCGGAGGAGATTGGCGGCCAAGTTGGTCACCGGACGGCACGCACATCGCTTATCTGCGTCAAGACGGCATATATCTCACGACGCCCACAGGGAAGAAGTCAGAAAGAGTCTCGGAGATTCGTCCACCATTCTCATTTCTAGAACAAGAGCTTGTGTGGTCACCTACGGGTGATCGCCTGTTATTCTCGGCCTGTCCCGACTACGGTGACTTCGATGTGTATAGTCTGGAAATCGAAAGTGGTGTGCTCAGGAACTTGACCTCAAGCCGTCGAACTGATGATTTTTCTCCTGAGTGGACTTTCGGGGGAACGCAGGTTGTTTATCTGTCGGTCGACGACATATCGTCCTGGTATGGTACAGATATACCTCCTGTGTTGGAGATCAGAACGCTGAAAGCAGATGGTACCGGCGACTGGCTTGTCTATGCGCGGGAACATTACTACGATCCTTACCGGGATATAACCGTTGCAAACAGTGGTTATATCTGGTATGCTCATCAAAGCCTGTTTCGTCTTGACGTAGCCGGTGGGACACTGACTAAAGAGCTTTCACCCATAATAGAAAACATACACATGCCATTGGTAGCCCCGAACGAGCAATATTTGCTCTACTATTATAGGCAAGCCAACAAGATCCAAATGCTGAATATTCAAACAGGTGAAGTGTCCAAACTAACCGATAAAAGTTTACTTGATCAAGGCGTTGCTCTACTTCCGCGGACATGGGCGCCGGATAGCGAGAAGTTCGCGGCGATGGCAATAATGGATGTGGATTTCTGGGAGCATAACGTGAGAAATATCTATATCTTCAATTTGCAGGACCGGATACTTCAGCCGTTGGTAACTCAGAATGGGGATTAACGCAGCAAGCTTAGCGCACGGGACGACCGTGTTGGTATTCTATCGTTACGCGCTGAAGAAACATAGACGACCGCTTACGAATCATAAATTACGAACTTCTGAGGGGAGACGAAACGCATGGCCGATCTTTTTACACCGCTGACGTTGCGCGGGCTGACGCTCCGCAACCGGATTCTGATGCCGCCGATGTGTATGTACTGCGCGGACACAGACGGGATCGCCACGGACTGGCATCTCTCGCACTACCACGCCCGCGCGCAGGGCGGCGTGGGGCTGATTCTGACGGAAGCTACCGCCGTGGAACCGCGCGGTCGCATCAGCATCAATGACCTCGGACTGTGGGACGACGCGCAGGTTGCGCCATTCGCCCGTATTGCGAAGTTGGTCCACGCGGAAGGCGCGGCGTTCGGTGTGCAACTGGCTCACGCCGGGCGCAAGGCGTGGAGCGCGGAACGCGGCTTCGGCCCGGAGACGCCCGTCGCACCAAGCGCCATCGCGTACAACGACGACTCGAACACGCCCCACGCCCTCTCCCTCGATGAGATCGACGCGCTGGTACAGCGATGGCAGGCGGCGGCCCAACGCGCCGAAGCGGCAGGGCTGGACGTAGTCGAGATTCACGCTGCGCACGGCTACCTCATCCACGAATTCCTCTCGCCCCTCGCCAACTACCGCGATGATGAATACGGCGGCGATCTGCCCAACCGGATGCGCTTCCTGCTGCGCGTCGTGGATGTCGTCCGCGCCGTGTGGCCTGCCGAAAAACCCCTCTTCGTGCGCGTCTCCGCCCACGATTGGGTGGAAGGCGGCCTCACGCTCGACGACACGGTGGTCATCGCGCGAGTGCTGCGCGAGTATGGCGTGGACCTCGTCCATTGCTCCGGCGGCGGGATGTCGGGCGCACGCCCACCGGCTACCGGGCCGGGCTATATGATCCCCTTCGCCGAACGCGTCCGCCGGGAAGCGAACATCCCTACCACCGCCGTCGGCCTTATCACCGCGCCGGAGTTGGCCGACAGCATTATTCGCAACGGGCAAGCCGACCTCGTCGCGCTAGGGCGGGAACTGCTGCGGCATCCGCATTGGCCGTTGAATGCTGCACGGTCGCTCGGCCACGATGTGGCATGGCCGAAGCAGTATGAGCGGGCGAAGTGATATGGTCGATCATCCCACCAACCGTCGGAGCGCGACGTCCAATCGCTGAATCCCTTGCTCGATATCGTCTGGCGTCTGTGTCGCAAAATTGAGGCGCACGTAGGCTTCGCCCTCTGAACGATCCACGAAGAACAGACTGCCCGGCGCGAATTCTACGCCCTGTTCGGCGGCTTTGGGCAGCAAGGCGAGCGAGGAGACATTCTGCGGCAAGCGCACCCAGATGAACAACCCGCCTTGCGGTGGGATAACGTGAACATCCGGCGGCAAATAGTGGTGAATGGCCGCGAGCATCGCGTCCCGGCGTTGGCGATAGACCCGGCAGGAGCGTCGCAGGTGCGCCTGGTAACGGCCCACCGTGACGTATTCGTCCAGGCCACGCTGGATCAGGGTAGAGGTCGTCAAATCGGTGACCCGTTTGTAACCGACCAACTGGGCAAAGATAGGGCCATCGGCGACCAGGAACCCGACACGCAAACCCGGCATCAACATCTTGGAAAACGTGCCAACGTAGATCACGCTCCCGTGCGGATCAAGGGCCTTGATCGCGGGTTGGGCGCGGCCCTCGTAGCGCAAATCGCCGGCAAAGTCGTCTTCCAAAATGGGAACGTTGTAGCGGTTGGCCAGGATCACCAACTCGCGGCGGCGCGCACCGCTCAAGCACAAGCCGGTCGGATTCTGGAAATTGGGGATCGTATAGATGAGTTTGGGGTGGTATTGCTGGAGCAAAGGCTCCACCAACTCAACCTGCAATCCCCACTCGTCCATCGGAACGCCGATGATTTTCAGGTTGAGCGCCTGGAATAACGCCAGCGCGAAATTGTAGCTGGGTTTTTCCACCAGAATCGCATCTCCCGGCTTGAGGAGCAACTGGCACACCAACGCCAGCGCCTGCTGGGAACCGGAAGTGATGAGGGTATTATCGGGATTGGCCCGAATCCCCTGACTGGCTAAAATGTGAGAGAGCGTCTCGCGCAGAGGCCGGTAGCCCTCATCGAATGGGCCGTAATCCAGCGCCGCGATGCCATCGCGCCGGATGACCGTTTGAATCGCTTTATAGAAGTCCTTGACCGGAAACTGGCGCGGGTCGCCCACGCCGGTAAAGGAGATTGGATGCGGATGCAATGCACGTGAGGCCGGTTGGAGTGGGTATCTCGATTGAGGGAGCAGTTCGCCCAAAGATACCTCCTGCTGCCACAAAGGCCAGGTTGTATGCGTGTCATTTCTCTGGGATGACGACGACGTGACAGGGGGCATCACATACGTACCGCTGCCTTCCCGGCTATAAATCAGCCCGTCACTCTCCAATTCAGCATAGGCGTTGGTGACGGTGATCCGGCTAACGCCCAGACTCTCCGCCAACTCACGGGTAGAGGGCAAGCGCGTCTCTGGTGCCAGATCGCCGGAGAGAATGTTCTGGCGCAGATAACGTTCAATCTGTTGGTACAAGGGCACGGCGCTCTGCTGATCGAGCGGGATGCGCATAGTTCACCTCCTCGGAAAATAAACCGCTAATCTCGCCAATCTGTGCGAATCTCTTAAAATTAGCGAGGATTCGCGTGGATTCTGCGAATGCAGACATTCGCGGTTAAAATCTTCGTATGAACATTCTATCAGAAATCGTACCTTTCACAATACCAGAACCAAAAATAAACCGATTGGACTTATGAATATTGCTATCAAGTGGCTATACCAATAAATCCAGTTATCCGTATAATAGGCACTATACATTTGGTAGAATATGAGGAGGCAAGTACAATGCAGAAGATTCAATGGAAAGGCGGTGACGATCAAGTCAGCGCCATGTGCTTGGGCACAATGTACTTCGGTTCGCGGGTCGATAAGCCAACGTCCTATCGCATCCTGGACGCCTATTTCGATCAAGGAGGCAATTTCCTCGACACGGCCGACTGCTACGTGTTCTGGATCGAAGGGTTCACCGAGGATGCGAGCGAGACCTTGTTGGGCGAGTATCTTGCGGATCGCGGCAATCGCCATGACACATTCCTCGCCACCAAACTCGGCGCACGTTCGGTCAACCGGAACGACGGCACACGGGGGTGGGAATGGGCGAGTCCGAAGTCGATCTACCGGGCGATTGACGGCTCGTTGCAGCGCCTGGGCGTCGATCACGTCGATCTGCTCTACATCCACGTGGACGACCGCGACACGCCGCTCGAGGACAGTCTGGAAGCCCTGGATCAAGTGGTAAAACAGGGTAAAGTGCGCTACATCGGCATCAGCAACGTCACCGCATGGCGTTTTGCCGAGGCAAAGACAATTTCCAGGTTGAAGGGGCTGACGTCCTTTACGGCGGTGCAGAATTTCTACACCTACCTGCGCGAACGGTCCGATCAGGTCGGCACCTGGATCGGCCCTGAGTTTACGGATATGGCCAGAACTTACAACGATTTCAATCTGTTGGCCTACAGTCCTCTGCTCAAGGGGGCGTATGCGCGGGGCGAATTTCAGCCGTGGGACAACCAGGTAGAGCGGTTCGACACGGTTGACAACCGGGCGCGGCTCGAACGCCTCAAACAACTGGCGCAGGAACTGGGCGTCAGCGCCAACCAACTCGTGCTGGCCTACGTGATGCACACCGAACCGGGCGTCATTCCGATCTTCGGCGCGAGCACCCTGGAACAATTCGACGACAGCATGGGGGCATTGGACGTCCCCTGGACTGAAGAAGTAGCGGCAGCCTTGAAAAACGCCGGAGCATAAGGAATTCCTATGTGGGACGCCACAGCAACGAAGACAAAAAATCCATCAACGGATTGAACGGATTTTAACGGATTTCTCCTTTTTAATCCGTTTCATCCGTTGAATCCGTTGACATCTTAAAGGAGAGAACGATGAAAAGAAAATTCGATAAATCAGGACTGGAAGTCAGCGCCCTGGGGTTGGGCTGTTGGGCCATCGGCGGCCCGTTCTGGGCGGGGGAGACGCCCCTGGGGTGGGGTGAGGTGGACGACGCCGAGTCCATCCGCGCCATCCATCGCGGGCTGGATTTGGGCGTGACATTTTTCGACACGGCCAACGTCTACGGCGCGGGTCACAGCGAACGGGTGCTGGCGCGGGCGCTGGCCGGCCGGCGCAACCAGGTGGTGATCGCCACCAAGTTCAACGCGCTGTTCGACGAAGAGACGCGCCAGGTTACGGGTTCCGACACCTCTCCGGCGGGCATCCGGCAAGCGTGCGAGGGGTCGCTGCGCCGCCTGGAAACCGACTATATCGACGTGTACCTGTTCCACGACAACGGCTTTCCCCCGGAAAAGGCGCAGCCCGTGCGCGACACGCTGGAGGCTTTGGTCAAGGAGGGCAAAATCCGCACCTACGGCTGGAGCACCGACTTCCCCAAGAGCGCCGAATTTTTCGCCCAGGGGGAGCACTGCGCCGCCACCGAGGTGGAGCTGAATGTGTTGGATGACAACCCCGCGATTCTCGACATCTGCGAAAAGCACAACCTGGCAGCCATCAATCGCGGACCGCTGGCTATGGGCTTGCTCACCGGCAAATATGCCGCCGGGACCGGCGTTTCTATCGACGACGTGCGCGGCCAAAAAAGCCCGGAATGGATGAAGTATTTCAAAGATGGCCAGGCCAACCCGGAATTCCTGGAAAAGATCGCTGCCGTCCGCGAAATCCTCACAAGCAACGGGCGCACGCTGGCCCAGGGGGCGCTGGCCTGGCTCTGGGCGCGCAGCGAGACAAACATCCCCATTCCCGGCTTCAGAACCGTCAAGCAGGTTGAGGAAAACGCCAAAGCGATGCAATTTGGCCCGCTGACCCAGGCACAGGTTGAGGAAATTGACGCTCTAATCAGATGAAGCTCAGATAAGCGCAGCTTACCCCAACCTTTAGGCGGTTAAAAACAACAAATCAATTTTGTTTGACAACCATGCCACCTGTGCTATGATGTAACGTATGAAGTTCACTTTGTTCATCGGCTTTTCTTGGTTCGAATCTAGTATGGATCGCCCCACCACGCCGCGTTCGCGTAGGAGGGTGGTTCACGTTTGAACAAAAGCTAGAATCCCACATCCTATCAAGGCGCGGCGCAAAGCCGCGCCTTTTTGTTTGTCTGAGTATCGTGAAGTTCATAAAATCACACTCGAAAGGAGAAATTCGTATGACCATCACAACCGCTATGATTAAGGAACTCAGAGATCTGACCGGGGCAGGCATTTTGGAATGCAAACAGGTTTTGCAGGCCAACGACGGTGATTTTAAAAAAGCCGTCACCCATTTGCGACGGCAAAGCCTGGCGGTCGCCACCCAAAAATCCAAGCGAGCGACCAAGGAGGGGTTGGTTATTCTCAAAACTGCACGCGACGCCATCTGTGCGGTTGCCGTAGCTTGTGAGACCGATTTCGTGGCGCGCACCTCCACCTTCAAGACTTTCGCACACCACTTGGCCGATCAAGTGCTGACCGACGCCAACCTGACCGACGTTGCAAAGGTGCTATCGGCCGATTTCATAGTCACGCCCGGCAAAACGGTCAACGAAGTCATCCAGGAACTGATCCATAAAATGGACGAGAACATCGTCGTGGCGCAGGTCGCGCGCTATTGTCCAGGCGACGCCAACCTGGTTGAAGGGTATATTCATGTCGGCGAAGTTGAAGGATATGGCCCAATGGAAGGTCGCGTAGCCGTGTTGGTCGAGTTGCGCACGGACGACGCTGCGGCTTGTGCTGTCCCTAACCTTCATGAGTTGGCGCACGATCTTGCCCTGCAAATTGCCGCACTTCACCCGACCTATGTGGTGCGGACTGACATCCCTGAAGAGATACTGGCGGAAAAACATGCAGAATTGTTGGTGCAGGCGATCGCGGCACATAAACCCGAAGCCATCATCGCCAAAATTCTTGAAGGGCAGCTCGCTAAGTTCTACCAGGAAGTCTGTCTGCTGGAACAGGTTTTCATCCGTGAGGATGACATCACGGTCGCCGATTTTCTGCAGCAAAAGAGCCAGGAATTAGGCGTGCCAGTGACCGTGGCTCGCTTTGCGCGGCTGGCGGTGGGCGCATAGGGCAGGCATTGACATTTTTCCCCATCTGTCTATAATCTTGAATAAGTCAGTGTAAAGGAAAACCCGATTTCTCACAGGAGACAAGCGCCATGAAGTTCAGAATGCAGTTCGTGAACCAGAATAACAATCACGGCGCGCGCCTGTGGGAGGGTCGAAGCTAATCCTAACCTGATACCAAGACCTACCAAACCACGGGCGCGCGGTGCGCCCGTGGTTTTTTGTTTCCAGACCACGGGCACACCCACAGCCCGTGGTTTTTTTGTTTTTGTCAACGGATTGAACGGATGAAACGGATTTCTGATTGGTGGGGAGGGAAGAAATGGAACAGCGAACGCATACGTGTGGGGCATTACGATTGGAGGATGTGGGCCAGGAGGCGACGCTGATGGGCTGGGTGCGCAACCGGCGCGATCACGGCAGGCTCGTGTTCCTCGATCTGTGGGATCGTGAGGGGACAACGCAGGTTGTGGTTCACCCGGCGGCGTCGAACGGCGCGAGCGCCATCGCCCACGGGCTGCGCGCCGAAGCGGTGGTAGCGGTACGCGGCATCGTGCAGGCGCGACCGCCGGGCACAGAGCACCCCGCGCTGGCGACGGGCCACATCGAGGTGACAGCGCGGCAGATCGAGGTACTCAACGACGCGCGCCCGCTGCCCTTCGCCTTGGACAATCACCACCCGGTGGATGAGACGCTAGCGCTGCGGTATCGCTATCTGGATCTGCGACGGTCGGCGATGCAGCAAAACCTGCGACTGCGCCATCGCGTGGTCAAGGGGATGCGCGACTTCCTCGACGCGGCAGGCTTTCTCGAAATCGAGACGCCGATCCTCACGCGCAGCACGCCGGAGGGCGCGCGCGACTACCTGGTGCCGAGCCGCGTCCACAGCGGGGAATTCTACGCGCTGCCCCAGTCGCCGCAGCAGATGAAGCAATTGCTGATGATCGCCGGCGTGGACCGCTACTTCCAGATCGCGCGCTGCTTCCGCGACGAGGACTTGCGCGCCGACCGCCAACCGGAGTTCACCCAACTCGACCTGGAGATGAGCTTCGTGGATCAGGAAGACGTGCTGGCGCTCATGGAAGCGATGATCACCCGCATCGTTGCCGAAGTCGCCCCGCACAAACGCATCCCCGCGCCGTTCCCACGCCTCACGCACGCCGAGGCGCTCGCGCGCTACGGGACGGACAAGCCCGATCTGCGCGCGGAGGCGGACAGGGACGATCCCGACGTGCTGGCCCTCGCCTGGGTGGTGGACTTCCCGCTCTTCAAGTGGGATGCAGAGAACGCGCGATGGGACGCCGAGCACCACCCCTTCACCGCCCCCAAAGCGGAAGACCTACCCCTGTTAGAAAGCACGCCCGGCATTGTCCGTGCCGACTGTTACGACCTGGTCTGCAACGGGTGGGAATTGGGGTCAGGCTCGATCCGCATCCAGACACGAGATGTACAAGCGCGCATCTTCGACCTGTTGGGCTACACCCCGGAACGCGCCCAGGCCAGCTTCGGCCATCTGCTAGAAGCCTTCGACTACGGCGCGCCGCCGCATGGGGGCATCGCTATCGGCGTCGACCGGCTCGTGGCGATTCTGGCGGGGACGGACTCCATCCGCGACGTCATCGCCTTCCCCAAAAACCGCCAGGCCGTGGACGTGATGATGAGCGCCCCCGCGCCCGTCGACCCGGACCAACTGGAAACCGCGCACATCCGCATCGCGCACACGGAAAAAAAAGGATTCCTCAACGGATTTTAACGGACATTTTTCCGTTGAATCCGTTCAATCCGTTGAGATCATTTGGATGAAAATGACACGGTAATTACCGCTTCGACTACTGGACTAACGACGATCAGACTATCAAGGAGGTGTTTTATGTCACAACATATCGATAGAGACCTGGTGCAGCACATCGCTTTGCTCACGCGGCTGACGTTGACCGAGGAAGAGACGACGCTGTTCAGCGAGCAGTTCAGCGCCATCATCGACTACTTCGACATGCTCGGCGAGGTCGATGTTGCTGCCGTCGCGCCGTTCACCCAGCCGCAGATCACGCGGGCCGAACTGCGCGACGACGTGGCGCGCCCTTCCATGGACCGCGAGGATTTCCTGGTGAACGTCCCGCAGCGCAAAGGCAACTCCGTTCGCGTCTCCGTGGTGTTGGAAAACCTGGCTGTCGGTGGAGATAGTTCGTCAGCAGATAGGCAACCATAGGTTGCACGCAGATTAAGCAGATTTGCCATTCGCCATTTGCCATTTTAAGGAGGAGATATGGACCTACACACACTCAGCGTCCGGCAAGCGTCGGAGCTACTGAATACCGGAGCAATCACGTCGGTCGCGCTGACGAGCGCGATTTTGGAGCACATCCGCGCGGTGGAGCCTGTTGTGCGCGCGTACATCACCGTCAGCGAGGACCTGGCGCTACAGCAAGCGGAGGCCGCGGACGCCCGACGGCGCAACGGCGAACAGGTGACCGCACTCACCGGCATCCCTTACGCGGTCAAGGATTGCCTTTCGACCAAAGGCGTGCGGACCACGTGCGCCTCGAAAATCCTCGAAAACTACGTCCCGCGCTACGATGCGACCGTCATCCAGCGGTTGGAAGATGCCGGTGCAATCCTCGTGGGTAAGCACAACATGGACGAGTTCGGCATGGGGTCGTCGTGCGAGAACTCCGCCTTTTTCAACACGCACAACCCCTGGGACGTGACGCGCGTGCCGGGCGGGTCGAGCGGCGGGTCGGCGGCGGCGGTGGCGGCGGAGATGACGCCGTTCGCGCTGGGCGAGGATACCGGCGGCTCCATTCGCATGCCCGCCGGGTTCTGCGGCGTGACGGGCCTCAAGCCCACCTACGGGCGCGTGTCACGCTACGGGCTGATCGCGCTGGTCTCGTCGTTCGACTCGATTGGACCGCTCACGCGCGACGTCGCCGATGCGGCGTTGGTGATGCAGACGATTGCGGGCCACGATCCACACGACAGCACCTCACTGCGCGCGCCCGTGCCGGACTACGCCCAAACCTTCACCCGCGATCTGAAAGGTGTGACCGTCGGCGTCCCCGTGGAGTATTTCGCCGAGGGCATCGATCCCGCCGTCGAAGCGCCGGTGCGCGAGGCGGTGACCGTGTTGCGCGATCTGGGCGTGGAAGTGCGCGAGATCTCGCTGCCGCACACACCCTACGCGATTCCCGTCTACTACTTGATCCTCTTCGCAGAGGCCAGCTCCAACCTGGCGCGCTTCGACGGGGTGCGCTTTGGCCTCTCATCAGACGGCGCGGACGTGTTGGAGCGCTACCTGCACACCCGCGCGGCAGGATTCGGCGACGAGGTGAAGCGGCGCATCATGCTTGGCACGTTCGCGCTCTCCGCCGGGTACTACGACGCCTACTACTTGCGGGCGCAAAAAGTGCGCGCGCTGCTCCGCCAGGACTTCGACCGCGCCTTCGCCGAAGTGGACGCACTCGTCGCGCCGGTCTGCCCCACCCCGGCCTTCAAGCTCGGCGAGAAGGTCGCCGAGCCGCTGACGATGTACCTGTCGGACGTCCACGTGGTCGCCATCAACCCGGCCGGCGTCCCCTCGCTGGCGTTGCCGTGCGGCTTCACCGGCGACGCGCCCCCGCTGCCCGTGGGAATGCAACTCATCGGACGGCCCCTGGACGAAGCCACGCTCTTCCGCATCGGCCACGCCTACCAACAGGCGACGAGTTGGCACCTGGCGCGGCCCACCCTAGCGTCCTAGGCTGCCCGACTAACGACTACCAGACAGGAGCTACGCGGTTTACCATTTTTCGACAGGGTTTTCAGGATTAGAAAAGGCTTTGTAGATGTTTTTTATCCTGTTAATCCTGTAAATCCTGTCCAGAGAAACGAACCGCGCAACTACCGTACCAGACTATTTCCGGAGGATGAAAATGAACGACCTGAACGATTACGAATCCGTCATCGGTATGGAAATCCACGCCGAGCTGCACACGCGCTCGAAGATGTTCTGCAGTTGCGCGGTGACGGATACCACCGTCGCCGAG
>DAIUDK010000081.1:0-11835 GCA_036845725.1 Chloroflexota bacterium | reverse complement strand
CACGCGCTCGAAGATGTTCTGCAGTTGCGCGGTGACGGATACCACCGTCGCCGAGCCGAACACGACGATCTGCCCGGTCTGCACGGGGTTGCCCGGCGCGATGCCGGTGGTCAACCGCGAGGCCGTCGAGCAGGCGATCATGGTCGGGCTGGCGCTCAACTGCCGCATCAACGAATTCACCAGTTTCGCCCGCAAAAACTACTTCTATCCCGATCTGCCCAAGGGCTACCAGATTTCGCAATACGATTTCCCCATCGCCACTGAGGGTTGGGTGGATGTGGCGGACGAGAACGGCGCAGCGCACCACATCCGCGTGCGACGCGCGCACATGGAGGAGGACACCGCCAAGCTGTTCCACGTCTACGAACCGCGCGAGGCCGATTACACGCTCATCGACTTCAACCGCTGCGGCGTCCCGCTGCTGGAGATTGTCACCGAGCCGGATATGCACTCGGTCGAAGCCGCGCACGCCTACGCGACCAAAATCCGCGAACTCCTGCGCTACCTGGGGGTGAACAGCGGCGATATGGAGAAAGGCGTCCTGCGGTTCGAGGCCAACGTCTCCGTGCGCCCCGTGGGAAGTGAGAGACTCGGCACGCGCACCGAGATCAAGAACCTCAACAGCTTCCGCGCGCTAACGCTGGCGACGGCTTACGAGATCGAACGGCAGATCGCCATCATCGAGGCCGGTGGCGAGATCGTCCAGGAGACGCTCGGCTGGGACGCGCTGCGCAACGTGACGTTCTCGCAACGCGGCAAGGAACACGCCCACGACTATCGCTACTTCCCGGAGCCGGATCTACCGCCGCTGCACATCGACCGTCCGTGGGTGGACGAAATCGCCGCCGCCATGCCCGAACTGCCCGATGCCAAGCACGCGCGTTTTGTAGCCGACTACGGCCTCACGCCCTACGATGCCCGTATTCTGGCAACCGACCGCACGGTAGCGGATTACTTCGAGAGCGCGATCAAAGCCTACAGCGGCGCACCGTCATCCATCGCCAAATGGTTGAGCGGGGAATTGTTCTACTTGATGAACCGCGAAGACGTCGCTATCGAGGCGGTGTGCGTCCAACCGGAGGCATTGGCGCAGCTCATCGGCCTCGTGGACGCGGGCACGCTCAACCAGAACAGCGCCAAAACCGTGCTCGGCGAGATGTTCGCCACGGGCGACCAACCCGAAGCCATCGTCGCAGCCAAAGGGCTGGCGCAAATTTCCGACGACGACCGGTTAACCGCCGTTGTCACGCAAGTTGTGTCCGATAACGAGGAGCAAGTCGCCGCGTATCTCGCCGGCAAAGACACCATTTTCCAATGGCTCATGGGACAGGTGATGCGTGCAACCCGTGGCCGCGCCGCGCCCAACGTGGTACGCCAGCTTTTGAACGATGCGCTGGACGCCCAAAGATAAGTCCATTAGGGCTTACGCAAACGAGTGGAAATTCACCGCAGAGCACGCTGAGAGCGCAGAGCATTTGTAGTTACTCAGCGTTCTCAGCGACCTCCGCGGTAAAAAAGAGGCAGTCCTGAGCATTTGACTCTCTCCGGCAGAGGCATAAACTATAGAGGATTTACGCAAACATCGCCAGGCCAATCGTGGGAGAAAATCGATGACCGTACAGCAAAGACATCCACCCGCACGGCAGAGCGCCGTTCAGCGGAACGACAGCGCCCGTCAAGGGAACGGCGCTTTCGCCGGCGGGCTGATTCTGGTTCTGCTGCTGGGCCTGGTCGCGGCTTCCTTCTTCTGCGTGTGGGTCTTCCTCCAACGCATGGAACGCCTCTACGCCCACCACATCTATCCCCACGTCTACGCGCTCGGCATCCCTGTCGGCGGGATGACGACAACGGAGGCGACCAGGGCGCTGGAAGGCGTCGCGGCGCAACTCGACACCGGGATACTCATCCTCACCGACGGCGACCAACGCTGGTCTTTCGCCTGGTCGCAGGCCGGCCTGCGCGTCGATGCGAAGGCTATGGCGGGGGAAGCCTATCGCTTCGGGCGCGACGGCGGCATCGAGGGAAAGGTGAGCGTCTGGCTGCGTAACGCCGACACACCGTTGCGCTTCACCTACGACGCCGAGGCCGGGCGGGCCGTACTGGAACAGGTGGCGGCTGAAGCTTCCACACCGCCGGAAGATGCGACGATCCGCCTGGAAAACGGCCAGGTCGTGATCGTGCCGGGGAAGCCGGGGCGCGTGATGAACGTGTCGCAAACGCTGCTCGCGCTGACCACGGCCAAGGCCGGCTTGCATCGCGTCGAAGTGCCGCTGACTTTCGAGATCGTGCAACCGGTGCAACCGAATACCGCCGACATCACCGCGCAGGCCGAGGCGCTGCTGACCCGCAGCATCACACTGACGGCCTACGATGTGCTCACCGATCAAACCCTCACCTGGGCGCTCAACCGGGAGATGCTGGCGTCTTGGCTGCGGCTGATGCCCGGCCCCGACGGCAAGCCGGTCGTGGACGCGAACCTGTACGCCATCCGCGACAGCCTGGTCGCGCTGGCGGAGGCGTTGGGGGACGGACGCGGCTTCCGTTACGACGAGGCCGCACAGCAAGTCTTCCAAGTGTTCGACGCGGGCGGGGGCACGGTCACGCTCTATCTCACCCACCCGCAGCGCGTCTATAGCGTGCAATCAGGCGACACATTGACCAGCCTCTCGGCGAAGTTCGGGATGCCGTCGGGACTGGTGGCAGAGGCCAATCCCGACATCGACTACAATCGCTTGAGCGTGGGACAACAGATTATCATCCCACCGCAGGATGTGCTCACGCCGTATATGCCGGTGCCGGGCAAGCGGATTGTGGTCAGCCTCGCCGAACAGCGCGTGCGTGTCTACGAAAACGGCGCGCTGCTCTACGACTGGCCCACATCCACGGGGATTACCACCTCACCCACACATCAGGGCGTTTTCCAGGTACTCAGCAAACACGAGAAGGCATTCGCCTCACAGTGGGATTTGTGGATGCCTTTCTTTATCTCCGTCTACCCCGCAGGCGGCGGCGTGGAGAACGGCTTCCACGAACTCCCGATCCTCGCCAACGGGCAGCAGCTGTGGGCCGGCTCGTTGGGGCGTCCGGCGTCGTTTGGCTGCATCATCCTGGGGATTCCCGAAGCGGAGACGCTCTACAATTGGGCAGAGGTCGGCGTCGTGGTGGTGATCGAGTAAGGGCGCGATTCCTGCCCCCATCTGCCCCTGCCGGCTAATGACTCAGAGCCTGATTTATCAATCCCTGCTGCCTTTAGCCAGCCGCATGATCTCATCCCGTTCCGTGTATATTTTGACCAGTTTGCCGTCCCGCATCTGAATCACCCGATCCACGTACTCACACATGCGCAGATCATGCGTAACCATAATGCCGGCGCGCTGCTGCTCGTGGATCAGTCCCGCAAAGGTTTCCACCACCTGATAGGCGCGTTCCGTGTCCAGACTGGCGGTCGGCTCGTCCGCCAGCACTAGGCTAGGGTTGTGGATGAGCGCGCGGGCGATGGCCACACGCTGTTGCTGCCCGCCCGACATCTGCCCGGGCAGGTTGTTCAGCCGTTCGCCCAATCCCAGCCGGGCCAGCAATTCCCGCGCGCGCAGCTTGCCGGCCTTGTCCAGCCGCTGGTTCAGGCGCAGCATCAATTCGACGTTCTCGACCGCGCTCAAGTAAGGCACCAGGTTATTCGCCTGGAAGGTAAACCCGATTTTCTCCCGGCGCATGACCACCCGCTCGGCATCGCTCATTCCAGCCAAGTCTGTCCCATCGAGCAGGATTTGCCCGGAACTGGGCTTCAACAACGCCGCCAGCATCGAGAGCATCGTCGTCTTGCCGGAGCCGCTCGGGCCGACGAGGGCCACGAATTCGCCCGCCGCCACGTGCAGCGATACGTCATTCACGGCAAAGACTGTACCGGCATCCGCCTGATATTTCTTGATCACGGCGCGGGTCTCAAGGGCATACGTAGTGTGTGTTGTATGGTTCATCAGTTCAACCCCAATGCTTTGAGCGGTTCGATACGGACCGCGTAACGAATGGACACCAATCCGCCGGCCGGCCCGATCAACAGGAGCGCGACCAGTGCAATCGCCGAGGTCGTCCCATTGAAAACGATGGGCACCGTAGGCGGGAAGAAAAGCGAAAACAGGAACGTCAGCAGGCCACCGATGGCTACCCCGACAACCGTGATAACCACGATCTGGATCACGGAGGCCCAAGCCACAATCGGGTTGGAGGTGCCAATGGCCTTGAGCACGCCGATCTGGGAGACCTTTTGCAGAATTTGAATCTGGAAGAAACCGCCGATGACCAGGATGCCGATGAAGAGGGTAAAGCCGCCCTGCGTGTTCAACGTGCTTTGTTGGGCGGAATAGCCGGGCAGCGCCTGGATGGCCTCTTTCAAGGTGGCGACGTCCACTTTATCCACCTGCGCCTCGATGTCCTGCCGCAGCGTCTCGACCGTGTTGGGGTCTACCGGCCGCACGGCGATCACGTTGGCTGTCGCCCCCGCGAAATTGAGCTCCGCCGCCGATTGGGGTCGGACCCGGTCCCAGGTCAGAAACGGGGCGAAAATTGCGGGCTGCAGGCTGTACTGTCGCCCATCCGAGACCCCCACGATGGTGAGCGTGAAGAACGCATCCTCGGTGCCCTGCGTGACGCGCAGGGTCAAAGTGTCGCCCTCGGCGAGGCCGGTGCGGATGGCCGTGTTCCGGTCTATGATGACCTCGTCCGCATCCTCTGCGGCGAGCTGGCGGCCTGTCACCACGGGCGGCTCGCCGACGTGGCCTGGCTCGATGCCCAGCAGGGCTACCTTGAGGGGGTCCTCGTCGCCATCCAGGATCAGGGTGGCGCTGGCCGTCCCGATCATACCGGCGTCCGCCACGCCCGCGACCTGACGCACTTCATCCACGCGGGCGGTGTCCAGCCGGCTGGCCGCGATCAGGAAATCCGCTTTGGCCTGGTAGACGAGCAATTCGCCGTCCAACTTGGCGATGTATTCCCGGTTGCCGTTGCCTAACCCCTCGCCCAGAGCGGCAATGAAGAGCACCAGCAGGGTAATCAAGGCAATCACCAGGCTGACCAGCAAGAAGCGCCCGCGACTGCGCCAAATCTCTTTCAGCGCCAGGTAAGTCGATACCACAAAGGTCTGTTTCATTGCGCCCTCCCGGATTCATGGTCTGATGTTGCCACGCCGGGGCCGATTGGCCCGTCGAAGAGGGCATCCCAGGGGGTCGCCAACACGCCATTCAGCAGTAGCTCTAGCGAGGGATGGTCGGCAATATCGTCATAGTAGTAGGGCAACTGGATGCGCCCATTCTGGCCGATGATGAAGGCACCTGACATTTGCATGGCGTCTTGCCCAGCCGGCGGCGTCTCCAGCTGGTAGCCTTTCTGCTTTGCCTGCGCGACGGCTTGCCAAACCCGGCGATTCAGCACCGTCTGGAACACAGTGCCCCGTTCCAAGCCGTAAGCCTGATATGCCTTGCGCTCTGGATCCGCCAACAGCAGCAAGCCGGGCGCATGCATCCGAGCAAATTCAGCCGTCATTTCCGGCGTTCCCTGCGTGATCACGGCCAGTGCCAGACCGGCTTCCTCAAGGCGTTCTCTGGTGGCTGTCAGCTCGTCCAGCATCACTTTGCACTGGGTGCAACCGAAATGGCGGGTGAAGGCCAGGAGCAACGGCCTTGCCGCCCATAGGCTGGAAAGCTGCACCGGCTGTCCGGCAGTGTCGAGGACTGCCAAATCTGGCGCGACAGCGTCGAAATCGAGTCGTTTGTTCTGTGTCATAGCTCTCCTGTAAAAGAGTTTTTGATAATAGTTGCTAAATTTCTGATGATAATATACAATAATCTGCAAAAGTCAAGAATTGAACGTTGCCCAGTCGAGGAGATAAAGAAACCGATGAGCATTCGTATTGTCACAGATAGCACATGCGATCTGCCGGAAGAGATTGTACACCGCTATGCCATCACCGTCATTCCATTGACAATCAATGTGGGCGATCAATCTTTCCTGGATGGCGTTGATCTGACGCGTAGTGAATTCTATGCGCGATTGCCCACGTTCAATCCGCATCCCACAACCGCGGCGCCCGGCCCAGACGCTTTCAAACAGGCCTTCGAGCGGCTATCAGACGAAGGCGCACAAGCCATCCTGTCCATTCACATTTCGGAGACGTTGAGCGCCACCGTCAACGCAGCGCGCATTGCGGCGGAACAGTTCAAGCGCATCCCCGTCACCGTGCTGGATTCCGGTCAACTCAGCCTCGGACTGGGCTTCATTGTCGAGCGCGCCGCGCAGTTGGCAGAGTCGGGAAAAGATGCGCTGGAGATTATGATGGCCTTGGGTCATCTGATGAAGCGCACTTACGTGTTCGCCGCGCTGAAGACGTTAGAATACCTGCGCCGCAGTGGACGGATGAGTTTTGCGCTGGCGAAGTTTGGCGAACTGTTGCAACTCAAGCCTTTGCTGCACATGAATATGGGTAAAGCCGATGCGCACCGCACCCGCACGCAAAAACGCGCCACAGCCCGCCTGCTGGAATGGTTGGCAAAGTACGCGCCTTACGAAAAACTCGCCATCGTGCACGCCGGCGTTCAGGAGGAAGCTGAGGTCTTGAGCCGGGAAACAAACGTCTGTTTTCCACAAAACGAAGTGCTCATCACGCAAATCACGCCCGTCCTCGGCGCACATCTTGGCATCGGGGCGCTCGGATTCGCCTGCATCTCGAAGGAGTAAAGGACAGAATACCATGAAAATGAACAATCGCAATGCGTATATCACGTTTCTTATTTTGATCGTAGTGGGAGTGCTCGTTGCCTGGGCCGGCAGTCAGGGTGGGACGGCGGTCTTTGGCGTCCCCTTGTTTGCCCTGTTGGTGGGGTTGATCTTTCTGATCCAATGGCTGGTCTTCATCCCTGCCTACGTGCAGAAAACTGAAAAGTTCTTCGATCTGACGGGCAGCCTGACGTACATTTCGGTGGTCACCCTGGCCGTTTTTCTTAGCCCCGGCGCGGATGCGAGAGCGATCCTTCTCACGGCGCTGGTCGTCATCTGGGCGATGCGTCTGGGCAGTTTCTTGTTCACGCGCGTCAAAAAAGCGGGGAAGGATGATCGTTTCGATGAGATAAAACCTTCCTTTATCCGTTTCCTCAACGTTTGGACGGTGCAAGCCCTGTGGGTGACGTTCACGATGGCGGCGGCGTTGGTCGCGATCACTACGACCACCCGCAAACCATTGGACATATTTGCCATTGCCGGTCTTCTGATATGGGGGTTTGGCTTTGCCTTCGAAGTCATCGCCGATCTTCAAAAAAGCCGCTTCAGAGCCAATCCAGACAACAAAGGCAAGTTCATACAGACGGGGTTATGGTCTCGCTCGCGCCATCCCAATTACTTTGGCGAAATTGTGCTCTGGGTCGGGGTAGCACTAATTGCCCTGCCTGTTCTGCGGGGCTGGCAGTGGATCGCCCTGATTTCTCCCCTTTTCGTCACCCTGCTGCTGACGCGTGTCAGTGGAATACCGCTCCTGGAGAAAAAGGCAGATGCGAAATGGGGTGGGCAGGAAGATTATGAGGCGTACAAGAAGAGGACTCCGGTATTGATTCCACGATGGTGACGTCCGGAACAGTGAACAGCCAGGAAACAAAACGATACAAACTCTCTCCGGCGCTATGATCGCGCTCGGCAGGGAAAGGCGTTGAAATAGAGATGCACCTCACGCGAGTGCATCGCGCAAAGCTTCCGCCAGCGAGAAGCTGTACGCCTTGTAGCGCAGCGCGTCCGCCGGATCGTTGCGTCGCCACACCCGGATGGGCATGTATTTCTGCACTTCGTAGAGCAAATAGAACTGGCGGCGAATCTGGGCCGCGGGTGAGGTATCGCGCGGCAGGCCGTAGCCCTCCCAGAAGGCCGGCTCGCTGATGCCGCAATAGTCGAGTACGGCAAACTCGATCTCCACGTCGCCCCACAGCGCCCGGTCGAAGTCCACCAGCCCGGTGACGTTGCCCTCGGCATCGACCAGGATGTTCTGCTCCCACACGTCCATATGCAGCAAACACGGCGTGACCTCGCGCGCAAAGACTTCGCGGAAAGCGTCCAACAGATCGCGGAAGACCAGCGCCTCCGCTGCGGTGTACGTTTCGCAGGCCACGACGTCATCCAGAAGCATATTCCACATCACGCAGAAAGCTTCCGCCCAGGTGGGTTGCGGCAGCATCGGACGATGCGCGCCCAGATAGCCGTACATCCGCTGGCCCAAATGCGCGTCGGCGGTGAGCGCATGCAGCGCGCGCAGATGCGTCCCAACTTGACGGAGCGCCCGCTGTCTCTGCGCCGCGCCAAGTGCGTACGCATCGCTGAGGGGCGTGCCGGGAAGCGCCGTCATCAGCAGATAATCGCGGTCGATGCGCGCGCGGCTGAAGTCGTAGGCGATCACGTCCGCAACCGGGAGCGCAGTCTCGGCGCGGATGAGGGCGTGCAAATCCGGCTCCTGGCGCATCATCAAACGCTCATAGAAAAGAAAACCCGCGTCATCGGGCGGCGCGACGCGCAACACAAAGCGCCCGGCATCACACGCCACCCAATACGAACGGTTATGCTTGCCGGTAGTGATCGGCGTGAGGCACACCGAAACCGAGTCGGTCTCGATGTGTGCGAGGATCAGCGCGGTCAAAGTATCGACAGTGTCAGTCATTTCCGGAAATTATAGCATGGGTTCCATGAAGACGCGGGGCATAGCACAAGTAAAGCGATACGCAACGCGGCGTTAGGTTTTTCTCCAAAGCACAGGATGAAACACCGTTGCAGATGTCAGACAACCATGTTAGGATTAACAGGAAGACTACAAAAGTCTCAGTGCGTATAAGAGCGTGCAGATCGTGTGTTCAGCGTAGTATATGCTCAATCACGCGCCTTGTGAGACTTTTATAGTCTAGCTCTGTACTGACAGGAGTGCGCTGTTATGGAACCGTTGAAACCCATCGAATGGATCGTCAATCCGCACGCTGCCGCCGGCGCGCCAAGCGCCGCGTTAGCCGACATTCTGCCGCCCGACATTTCACGGCTGGCGCGCAGTTTTCACCGGCAAATCCCCGGCTTCAAGATGAGTCCACTCAAAAGCCTCGCCCACTTGGCCGAAATGCTTGGCGTCGGCGGCATTTGGGTCAAGGACGAATCGCAGCGCATGAGTCTGCGCTCGTTCAAAGTGTTGGGCGGCTCGTTCGCCATCTATCGCTTCATCAAGGCGCAGTTGGGGCTGGATCACCTCGAAGTCCCGCTCGCCGAACTCAGCTCGCCGGAAGTCAGGGCGAAATTGGGCGATCTGACCTTCGCAGCAGCCACCGACGGCAACCACGGGCGCGGCGTAGCCTGGGCGGCGGCGCAGTTGGGATTCAAGAGCGTGATCTACGTCCACAAATTCACGTCCCAGGCGCGCATCCAGGCCATCGCCAGCCTGGGCGCCAGGGTCGAGGTGATCGACGGGACTTACGATGACGCGGTGCGCCAGATCACGCTGGATGCCAAGCAGCACGGCTGGCACGTGATCTCCGATACCTCATGGGAGGGCTACCAGGACATCCCCAAGTGGGTGATGCAGGGTTACACGACGATGCTCTCCGAAGTGCAGGAGCAGTTGGCGGCGCAGGGCTACGTCAAGCCGACGCACGTCTTCGCGCAGGCCGGCGTCGGCGCGTTGGCTGCGGCGACCATTGGCTTTTACGCGAAACGTTTCGGCGCGGAACGGCCCAAGACGGCGGTGGTGGAGCCGGATCGCGCGGCGTGTTTGTACCAGTCGATTGAGGCGGGCGACGGCGCACCGCACAGTTTCCCCGGCGATTTGAACACCATCATGGCCGGATTGGCCTGCGGCGATCCCAGCCCGCTCGCGTGGAGCATCCTCAAGGATTACGCCGACGTGTTCGTGCAATGCCCCGACTACGTCGCGGGCACGGGGATGCGCGTCTACGCAGTGCCGCTGGAGGGCGACCCTTTCATCGTCTCCGGCGAATCCGGCGCGGTGACGCTTGGCGCTTTATTGTTCGCCATGCAACTGCCGGAGTACGCCGGCTTGCGCGAGCGCCTGGAACTGGGGCCAGACTCCCACATCCTCCTGCTCAACACCGAAGGCAACACCGACCCCGACCACTTCCGCCGCATCGTGTGGGAAGGCGGTGACCCGGTGCCGAACCGGTATAAGACGTATCACCTGAGCGCGTAGATAATGGTACACGGATAAGACGGATTTCACGGATAAAGAGAAAATCCACACCTGGTTTTCCGGGTGGGATGCAGCAAGTGCGTCCCACCCGGAAATGGTTAACTCCACAAACGGTCGTTCGTGAACTCCCGATCCCAATCATTCGTCGGCTCCCACAGCCCCGGCTCGTTCGGGTCGAGGTGCGCCGCGATGACCTCATCGTTCAGCGATTCGATGCCCAAGCCGGGCGCGTCGGGCACGTCGATGAAGCCGTTCTGGATGATCGGCTTGGGCAGACCGTTGGCGATGTCGTCCCACCAGGGCGTATCGATTGAGTGATTCTCCAATGCGAGGAAATTCTCGGTCGCCGCCACACTGTGGACGGCAGCCATACACCCAATCGGCGATTCGGCCATATGAACGGCCATCGAGACGCCGTACTCCTGCGCCAGGTCGCCGATCTTCTTGTTCTCGTAGATGCCGCCCGAAGTCAGCAGGTCAGGGTGGATTACCGACACGCCACCCGACTCGAACAACGGTTTGAAGTTCTCCTTCAGATAGATGTCCTCACCGGTGCAGATCGGCGTCGTACACGCATTCGCCAGCCGCACGTACTGGTCCGTCATCTGCCAGGGGAGCATGTCCTCGTACCAGGCCAGGTTGAACTTATCCAGCCGGCGCGCAATCTTAACGCAATCCTGCAAACCGATGTGGCCGAAGTGATCGGTCGCCAGCGGGACTTCGTAACCGATGACGGCGCGCACGTCGGCGACGTACTGCTCCAGGTAGTCCAGCCCCGTCTCGGTGACGTGGATGCCGGTGAAGGGGTGCATCACGTTCTGCGTCTCCGCGAATTGGCGGCGCATTTCCCACTGCGTATCGGCGTCCGCGCTGCGCATCTGCTCCCAAACCTCGTGCGGCGGCATTAGCTTGTGGATGAAGTCCGTCATCCCAGAAAGCGCCCCCGGCACGTCGCGCAGCATCCCGATGCCCACGTCCATCTTGAGGAACGTGAAGCCCTTCGCCATCCGCTCCTTGAGCGCCTCGCCCATCGCCGCGCCGGTGTTGCGCCCGTGGACGTCAGTATCACAGTAGACGCGCACCTTGTCGCGGAACTTGCCGCCGAGCATCGCGTGGACGGGCACGCCGTAAGCCTTGCCCGCCAGGTCCCACAGCGCCACCTCGACGCCGCAGACGCCGCCGCCCTGCCGCGCGTGCCCGCCGAACTGCTTGATGCGGCGGAAGATCTTGTCGATATTGCACGGATTCTCGCCCAGGATGCGGCTCTTGAGCAGCAGCGCGTAACGCGCGCTGGCCCCGTCGCGCACCTCGCCATAGCCCTCGATGCCTTGGTTCGTGCTGATTTTGATGAGCGGGCAGCGCATCGGCGCGCCGACAATCGTGGCAACCCGCATATCAGTGATGCGCAAGTCCGACGGGCGCGAGTTTGTGTTGACGTGGTTAAGCGTATCTTCGTAAGTGGTCATTCATCTTCTCCTGTATGATTGATTGGTAATCGGTAGACAGTAGACAGCATACGGTAGACGGATTTCTCCCCTGTCTACCGGTCGTATTGACCTGCTAACCCTAAATACGCAGTACCGCATAATTCACTACGCGACTTGGCAAAAGGGGGTTTCATAGCA
>DAIUDK010000080.1:0-24956 GCA_036845725.1 Chloroflexota bacterium | reverse complement strand
GTTTTGCATCCTGACGCCCTTGCGCTACAATACCGGGCATCAAAGATCCCAAAAGGAGATTTGCTATGCTCATCATCGACGCAGACACCCACATTGCTCCCACCGGCGGCGCATTTGCACTGGAAGAACACCTCAAGCGGATGGAGCGCGCCGGCATCGACAAAACGCTCACCTGGCTCAAGCCGGATTACCACGGCGAAGAGATCGAGGGCCACAACCGTTACGTCTACGACGCGATGAGCCAGTATCCCGACAAAATCCTTGGCTTCGGCTGGGCCGATCCCACGGTGAGCGTGGATCACGCCAAGAAAATGGTGAGAATTTGCACGGAGGAGTACGGCCTATACGGCGTGAAGCTCAACGGGGCGCAGAACAACTATCGCATCGACGATCCAACGCTGGCGCTCCCCGTCATCGAGGAAATCGCCAAAGCGGGCGTGATGCTGG
Source organism: Chloroflexota bacterium (assembly GCA_036845725.1). GTDB lineage: Bacteria > Chloroflexota > Anaerolineae > B4-G1 > SLSP01 > DSWT01. The sequence continues at coordinate 24,509 of DAIUDK010000080.1, read as the reverse complement.
CGTTCCACATCGGCGCGGACTTCTACGAGAACACCCACCCCTTCCGGGCGGAGCGCGTGGCGCGGATGTATCCCGAAATGCCCGTGTTGATGGTCCACATGGGGATGCTGAGCCGGGATATGAACCAGGCCGTCGTCGAAATCGCCCAGCGCTGCCCGAATATGTTTCTCGTCGGCAGCTCGACCACCGAGCCTGCGATCATGTACGCCATCAAAACACTTGGCGCGGGGCGTGTCCTCTTCGGTAGCGACGCACCCTTCCAGCGCCCGCACGTCGTCCGCGCTACTTACGAAGCGGCGCTGGCGGACGACGTCACGCCTGCCGAACGCGATCTGATTATGGGTGGGAACGCCGCCAAGCTATTCAACCTCTAGCGAGGATCTTACAGTTCCGCGCTCCGCGAGAAAAACTCACGGGATAGCGCGGGCACGACCTGATCGGCCTTGACCGCCGCGATATACTCCGCCAGGCTGTCGATCTCCAGTTGGCGCAGCGCGAGGCCCTTCTCACGCGTGGCGAGACGGGCGTCTCCGGCGTAGTGATCGGGGTGATTCGCGTACCACCCGATGCCGGTGTACGTGGGGGGCAGGTGCGCCAACCGACCGAGCGGCAGCGCCGGTTCTTCTGGAACAAGCTCCATATGCACCAGTTCCGCGTGATTCGCCAGGCTGATCGACGTTTCGCACTCGCAGGCGTGACCGTGAAACTCGGTTTCCACGATAGCCCGCCACTGCGCCCGACGTTCCGGGGTGAGGCCCATCGGCAAGTACAACTGGTATGGTTTCTCCTCCCACAGCGCGCACTGGTTCAAGAATTGCAGTAGATATGTGTTTCCGCCGTGCCCGTTGAAGACGACGATCTTCTTGAAGCCGTTGCGCCCGATTTCGTCAAAGACACCCTGGATCACGTCCATCAGCAGTGTAGGCTTGAGCGTCACCGCGCCAGGGAAACAGCGCGCCTCATAAATCTGGCCGAAGTAGAACGGCGGAAAGACCACCGCCGGTTCCCTCTCCGCCGCCAGACACGCGATCTTGTGCGCGTTGAGGAAGTCCGTGCCCAGGGGCAGATGCTCGCTGTGCTTCTCCAGCACGCCCATAGCGATCACGCAGACGCCGGTTTCACGCACGGCCTCCGCAAACGCCGTCGCCGTTAAGTTTTCCCATTGCATAGTTTCACCTCCGGTGAGCTGTCAGCGGGCAGCGATCAGCTTTCAGCCAGACAGGCGCCATACTGACGGCTGATAACTGAAGGCTAACAGCTGTTCTTCCTAATGCAATATTTGACTCAGGAAACGCTTCGTCCGCTCGTGCTGCGGGGCGGTGTAGAGCAGTTCGGGCGTGGTCATTTCGATGATCTGCCCTTGATCCATGAAGACGATGCGCTTGGCGGCATTGCGAGCGAAGCCCATCTCGTGGGAGACGACAATCATCGTCATGCCTTCGCGGGCCAAATCGAGCATCACGTCAAGCACTTCCTTGATCATCTCTGGGTCGAGGGCCGAGGTCGGCTCATCGAAAAGCATAATCTTCGGCTCCATCGCCAATGAGCGCGCAATGGCGACGCGCTGCTGCTGTCCACCGGAGAGTTGTTCCGGGTAGACGTCGGCCTTTTCGGGGATGCCGACTTTGTCCAGCAGTTGGTGAGCGAGCGTCACGGCTCGGTCGCGCTCCCATTTGCGGACCGTCATCGGCCCCAAAATGATATTTTCGGTCGCCGTCATGTGTGGAAAGAGGTTGAACTGCTGGAACACCATCCCCACCTCGGCGCGCATCTGGTTGACCTGGCGGTCGTCGCCGCGAACTTCGACGCCGTCGATGCTGATCGTGCCACTGGTCGGCACTTCCAGCCAGTTGATGCAGCGCAGCAGCGTCGATTTGCCCGATCCACTCGGCCCGATAATGACGACGACTTCGCCCGCTTCCACGTCCAGGCTCACGTCGTTGAGCGCGTGGACGCGACCAAAACGCTTGTGTAAATTCCGAATCTGAACGATTGGCGTTGTACTCATCTTGTGCTCCTCTTAATCCCGTCCGACGTAGGTACCCGCGAAACGGTCGTGCAAGGCTTCGCCCGTGGGCGACCACAGCATCCATAACAGACTCAAACCTGGCAGCGGCAAAATCAGGAATAGTAGCCGTTTGAGCGCCTGAGACAACGTCGGATGCTCACCCTTTTCAGGAAAAAGTTGCAGCCCTACCGCCATCATGCCCGGTGTCCGGCCCGCACGCGTCCAGAAGAACAGAAGATAGATCAAACCTACCACAAGCATCACAATTAACAGGACTGTATAGACCTGTAATTCGGCAACAACCAGAACCAACGGCTGAATCAACGCATACACGATCAAGCCAATGAAATCCAGCACCACCAGATCGACCACCACCCCAGCGAGGCGGTGCATCAACGTTACCGGCTTCTCCTTGTCCTGGCGCGACATACCGTGTTCGATGTAATAAACAACGCGCGAGAAGATCAAGGTCACCAGCAAGTATACCAACGCCACCAGTGTGTACGTCTCGAAGTAGGCGAAGGTACGCGAGGCGTATTCACGGCCGCGGCGCAGCATATCGGAGATTGCCAGCACGGAGACCAGCGACGAGTCCTTAAGCATAGCGATAAATTCGTTGCCGACCGGCGGCAGAATGACGCGCACTGCCTGCGGGATGATGACGTAGCGCATCGCCTGACCACGGGTGAGACCCAACGCGCGCGCGGCCTCCATCTGCCCTTTGGGAATCGACTGAATTCCGGCGCGGAACGTCTCACCGATATACGCGCCGTAGCAGATCGACAGCCCCAACACCGCCGACACCTGCGGTCCCAAACGGATAAATCGGGACATCGCGTAATAAATCCAGAACAACTGCGCCAGCAGCGGGATGCCGCGAATGACTTCGACGTACAACGAGGTCAGGATATTGAAGAACGAGTTCGTCGCCGTGCGGCCCAATCCAGCGACCAGACCCAGAATCAACGCGAACGTCATCGATACGATGGTGATCTGGAACGTAACCACCAGCCCATCACCGATGAAACCAATGATTTCCTGGTAAGGGACAGGCTTGAACAGCACCACCCCGGCGATAAAGACGATCGCCGCGACAATGGCAATCCACCAGGCAATCATCAAACTGCGCTCGCGGGGAATCAGGGCGCTGTCATCCTGCTGCCAGCCATGGTGATGGACGGCATGTTTCGTATGGGATTCAGCTTTCATAAGTCCTCCTACAAGAACCTTGCGAAGGCGGCGAATGACAGCCTGGAGATGACGAGTCCAGACTAACCTGCGTAAGGTTGAATTGGCCGGAAAATAATCACAGAGAACACGGGGTTTCTTTCCGTGTTCTCTGTATTCAACTGCTTTTGGGACTAAAACACACTCAAGCGGAGATTAGCAAAAACGCAACGACTACCGCAACCACTTTTCTTCCAAATCTTTGTCGATACCCTTGTCCTGCACCGCGGCAAGACCCTGGTTGATCTTGGCGAGCAGATCGCTGTTGCCCTTCTGCACGAGAATACCGTAGTATTCCTCGGTGAACGAATCGCCAACGATCCTCAACTTGGCACGGTACTCCTCACGTTGCATCGCGAAGTCTGCCGCCACCGGTGTATCGGTGACCACCGCATCAATGCGACCGGCTACCAGGTCCTCGAACGCCAAACCGATCTCGTCGTACTCCTTCAGCGTAACACCCGACATCTCCTGAACAGCAAATGCGCCAGTGGTACTAAGCTGCGCGCCAACGGTGCGCCCGGTCAACGCCTCCGGCCCGGTGATGTCACTACCTGCCTGCACCACAACGATCTGCCCCGCGTTGATGTACGGCTCGGAGAAATCGTACTGCGCCTTGCGATCATCGGTGATTGTCACGGACGAGATCACGGTGTCGTACTCTCCCGCGGCGAGACCGGCGAAGATGCCGTCCCACGCCACGTTGCGGTATTCGACTTCAAGTCCGGCCTCCTGGGCAACGGCATTCATCAGATCAATGTCGAACCCGACGATATTCTTGTTCTCATCCACATACTCCATCGGCGGCCACGTCGCATCCGTCGCTACGACAATTTTCTTTGGCTGCGACTGACAGCCCGTTACCAGGCTTACAACCAACATAGCCACCAATACCAGCAAAATGCCCAATTTTCGGAATTTCATGTCTCCCCCTTCTGTCTGTTAACTAGACAAACACACAAGATTGTGAATCAGTTGGATGCTAACCTCCAGCGCTATTATGTGCACAAATGCAGCGATGTCAAATGACTCCTTTCCACCCGTCATTTGTCATATTCCTCAACTCTGATCCATGCGTATCATACAGCACATCCCCGCGCCTCGCATCACGGGCGCGCCGGACTGCCATCAGGCCAGCGGGCCTGCGTCCACCATTCGATGGTGTCCTCACAGGGATACTTGGCCGCCAGAGCCTCGTCGATGTCGATGCCCAGACCTGGCTTGTCACTCGGATACATGTAGCCGTTGCGCACTTCGGGCAGACCGGGGAACATTGCATAGACGTGCTCCGGAAAACGGCACCACTCCTGGATGCCGAAATTGGGCGCCCACAGGTCGAGGTGCAGATTCGCGGCGTGGCCCACCGGCGAGGTATCGCCCGGGCCGTGCCACGCGGTCTTCACGCCGTACATGTTGGCAAATAACGCGACGGCGCGCGCGGGCGTAATCCCGCCCATCTGGCTGACGTGCATCCGCAGGAAGTCGATGAGGCGCTCTTCGATGAGCGGCTGCCACTCGTGCGGGCTGTTGAACAACTCGCCCATGGCAATCCGTGTAGCGCACTGCTGGCGGATGTGGCGGAAGTAGGCAATATCCTCCGGAGCCAGGTCATCTTCCAGGAAGAAAAGGTTGAACTTCTCCACGTCCTTGGCAAAGCGCACCGCGTCGATGGGTTGCAGGCGCTCGTGGACGTCGTGCAGCAGCTCGACTTCGTCGCCGACTTCCTGGCGGACGTGTTCCATCATCTGCAGCATATTGCGGCAATATGCGCGCGGATCATAGTACGCCCCTTCGGGCGCGCCCTCGGGCTTCACCATCGTATCCCCGCGCCCGCCGTAACCGCCCATTTGAATGCGGATGTAGCGATAACCTTCCCCCATGAACTTCTTGACGTTGTCGGTAACCTCTTCCGGCGAGCGGCCATCGGCGTGGGTGTAGACCGCCGCGCCCTCGCGGCATTTGCCCCCCAACAGGTCGTAGACCGGCATGTTCGCCAGCTTGCCCTTGATGTCCCACAGCGCCTGATCGATGCCGGAAATGGCGTTGTTGAGCACCGGTCCGTTGCGCCAGTAGCTGTGCACCATCGCCATCTGCCAGAATTCCTCGATGCGCGCCACATCCCGCCCGATGGCAAAGGGGATGAGGTGCTTTTCGAGCGCCGCGACGACCGCGTGGAAGCGCTGCGTGAACGTCGCGCAGCCCAGCCCATACAACCCCGGCTCCGACGTGATGACCTTAACGATCACCAGCCGCGAACCGGCGGGCTGGGTCAAAATAACCTTCACTTCCTTAATTGTAATTGGCTTCGGCATAACGATCTCCTTATCGAAACTCGATTGAATACAAGACCCAAACCGCCACCACGTAAGCAATCGTTTTTGGCAGCATCAAGGCGCCAAAAGCCGGATGCCAAAACACGCCGACGACGGTGCCGGTATATGTAGCAAAAGAGACCAGAAAAGCATAGGCCAGCGTCCTCAATTGACGCCGCAACGGTAGCGGATGGTGCGGCGCTTGCTGGAATAGCAGCGCAATCACACCCACACCCTGGATTACGAAAGGAATGTTGCGCCAGATGCTCCATAAGGTCCGCTCACCATCCCAGTGGTTCTGCGGAAAGGCGAGCAACACCATCCGCACCACAAAGCCAAACAGAGACAACCACATCCAACCCGACCAACACAAACCGAATTTGCGTTGGCAGTAGAACAGCAGGCAGAGATAAAAAATCGTCAGTGTGATCGAGCTGGCCAGACGCCCAAACGCAACCCACGTCAAGCCCAGGAAGGGCGACAGCGGATTGGTTCCCGTAAAAAACTCGTGAGCCTGAGAAATCAGGTGAAATGAGTCACCAAAAACGAGCAAGAAAATGACGATCAGAACCCAGAGGGCGTTACGCCGTCGTTCAGCGCTCAAGCGCGGGATACGTGCAATGGCGGAGATAAAAAATACCCACAGAACACATAAGTAGGTCAAGTTGAACGCTGTAACAGGCCAAGAATTCATCAATTCACTCCTTTACGCTTTCCAGGACTCAAGAGGTTTGCGCAGTGTAAGTGAATTATACTCTAGCAAATCGACAATGACAACCTGCATTGTTGTTCAACGCAGAGAGCGCAAAGGCGTTATGCCTCTGCGCTCTCTACAAAAAAGGAAGAAGAAACAAGCAACACGCGTTGTATGCAAAGGAACAACAGGCCCCAACTGCTATTCCCAAGATACCAAAAACGTCTGAACGCTCCAACGTGTAAACGTTTGAACGATTACAGATATAAAAACTGCTGTACCAGCTTTTGACTACGCGCATCCAATATGACGACGTCGGGAATCTCATAGCGTGCTTCGTTGACGTCGATCAGCAGCCAATGGCCGGGCGCAACCTCGCGGGCGTAATGGATGACGCTGTTGCGCATCACGAACTCCTTGCGGCCCTTGTCGGTCTCCACAACCCAGTAAAGGAAACCCAATTCTTCTTTGACGCTAAAAACCTGTGTGATCTTCGGGACAAAGTAGTGCAGGCCCAACTCCGCCGCCACTGCGTCGCGGCTGGCCGGCTGCAACTGGCTCCAGTCCCCGATGATACCCAACTCCGGGATGGTCTCGTCAGTCGCATCGCGCACCGAGAGAAACTCGGTATTGTCTGACACCGGGAAACACGCCCGCAGCGCCACACGCGGATAATGGATGATGTTACTTACCCCGTCCGGCGCGCCATCCGGCGCATCGTCGGCTTGCAGCGTCAGGCTCAACGTATCCCCTTTGCGCTCAAAAGTGACGCGCCCCGGGTCCAAATAAACGACTTCGAAAGCCTTCGTCATCACGCCTCCTAGACCGCCACCACGCCGTCGAGGCTGGCCAACTGCGTTTGCATCTGTACGAGATGGTAGAACGAGCCTTTGTTATCCATCAACTGCTTGGGCGGTCCCTGCTCTTCCAACTTGCCGCGATTGATGACGATGATGCGGTCGGCGTTGTACAACGTCGAAAGCCGGTGCGCGATGGCGATGGTCGTGCGACCCTTAACCAGTTCATTCAACGCCTCCTGAATCTGGCGCTCGGTGTCGGTGTCCACCGAGGAGGTCGCCTCGTCCAGGATCAAAATCCGCGGGTTGTGCAGGATCGCGCGCGCGATGGAGATGCGCTGCCGCTCGCCGCCGGAAAGCCCGGCCCCACCCTCACCCACAATCGTATCGTAACCTTCGGGCAATTGCGTGATGAAACCGTGCGCGTTCGCCGCCTTCGCCGCCTGAATGATCTCGCGCCGCGTGGCATCGGGCCGGCCGTAGGCGATGTTCTCCGCCAGCGTCCCATGGAACAAAAATGGCGTCTGCAACACGATGCCGATCTGCTGGCGGATCTCCTCCATTGACAGATCGCGGATATCCACGCCGTCGATGCGGATCGCACCACGCGTCACGTCGTAGAAGCGACAGAGCAGGTTCACGAGCGTCGTCTTGCCCGCGCCGCTGTGCCCCACAATACCGATCATCTCCCCTGGCTCGACGGTAAAACTTACGTCGCGAATCACGGGGTAGTAGGGATCATAGCCAAAAGTCACGCGGTCGAACTCGATTTTGCCGCCCAACCGGGCCGTGCGCACCGGCTGGGCCGGTTGCTTCTCCGGCATCTCGTCCAGCAGTTCGAACGTCCGCTGCGAAATGGTGAGGAACCGGTTGAGCGCCTGGCTGATGTGCGTAAGGTTCGAAAGCGGGCCGTAGAACATCCCCAGATAGCTCAGGAAGGCCATCAGCGTGCCAAGCGTGATTCTGTCGGCCAGCACCGCGCGCCCGCCGGCATACCAGATAATCAACCCACCCGCACTAAACGCAAACGAAATCAACGGGAAGAACTTGCTCCACGCCAGGTCGACTTGCAGGCGCGAGTTGAGCAACGTCATATTGCGGTTGTGATAGCGCCGCTCCTCTTCGTCTTCCTGCGCAAACGCCTTCACCACGCGCACGCCGGAGAGAAAGGTGTTGAGCATCGCGTTCAAGCGCCAACGAGCCACCCAGAAGCGCCGGAAGTGCGGCTGCATATAGCGGTAATAGAAATAGGCCGCTGCCACCACAAACGGCGTCGGGATGAGCACGTATAGGCCGAGCGATGGTGCCATCGAGAACAGCACCACGCCGATGCCGATCACCAGCAGGATGTTCAGGGTGAACGTCGTCATCTGCGAGACGAGGCCCTGAAGCTCCTCGGTGTCCTGATTGATGCGCGTCATCAACCGCCCGACCTGGTTCTTGTCGAAGTAATCAACCGAAAGCTTTTTAAGGTGCGCGAACAGTCGATCGCGGATGTGCGACGTAAAACGAGTGCTGACGTTAATCGTCGACCAATTCGTAACGATCGTGAGGAGCACTCGAATAAGTTGTATACCCAACAAACTGCCAACCAACCAGGGCAACAACGTTGGGTCTCCACCCGTACCTCCGTCGACCCTCAGCACGTCGTCGATCAGAATACGGGTCAGGTAGGGAGGCAACAAGTCCACCAGGACCCCCGCTACCAATAGGATCACAATCACACCCATCTTGCCCCAATAGGGGCGGGCCAAATCCATCAAGCGGCGGAATAACTTGCCGCGCTGGATACAGTTAGGACACACCTTCGATGAGGTGTCGACCAGGGAGCGCCCACACACCAGGCAAGTGTGGCTGTCCGCTGCCGGATCGGGAACCGGCGTATCCTCGCCAAATTCGGCGCGTGTGTTCAGATAGTGTGCGACGCGTCCGAAGCGATCAGTCAACTCGTTGGAATAGTGCAACAACACGTGAGGCTGCTGGTCGACCGTCACCTGCATCAGACCGTTGCCGACGCAGCGTTCGACCTTCGCGTCCTCAATTTTGTCCAGGGGGAACTTGTGCCGCAGATTGGCAGTGCCGTTATGGCGCTCGATCACCCACAGGTCGTGGGAATCCATCAGCAGCCATTGCTCGCCAAAGCGCCCGTCGGGGCCTAAGTCCGATTGCACCGCCAGCGTCAGCACATCGAGCTTAACACCCTCCGCTTGCAGCGCGGTCGTCACCGAAGGCGGCAATTCCGCCACAAAACCCGGTTTGACAGCCGCCGGTATCTCCACCGGCTGCTCTGCATTGTGCATCCGATCCTCCTTATTGGTCGAAAGCCGTTTTTACGACGAAACTTCACCAATAAGGCGCCCTAAAAAGAAAAGGGCACCTCAAACACCAGGTGCCTTCTTCCACGCCTACGAGGTTAGCTGTCGGGCTTGGGCCGAAGAAGCTCGCCCTACGGTCTTTCTGACCGATTCGCCCCCTATTTGGTTCCCCCGCTGTCTCATCCAGTACGATGAGGTCATTAGGCGTTTTGGTATAGGGTATGTACTTACAGCCTAGATAATAGCATAAATCGCGATTTCTGTCAATAGCGGGTTTAACCAAATCATAACTTAGCAACCCACGAATCTACCACTTCGATCGGCAATCCCGCCGCCGCCAACCACGCGCGCCCCTCATCCACCAACCAGAGCAGCGCGTCATAGTTACCCTCCGCCGCATCACAGAGCGCCTGGCGGACCGCCGATACAGCCAATGTCGACCAGGGCGCAAGAGTGTTTGGCAGCGAAGCACTTGCAAACACGTCAAATGGGATTTCACCACTATCGACGACTGGAAGTGACGCACTTATGGACATACTCTCGCCTCACTTATGAGCGCGATCAAACGACCGCAATGATTTCTCGGCTATGCTCTCGGTGGTACAATACCTATCATACAATACTTGCGGTGAAATTTCGTAACACAAGCATAACAATCGTGCAACAAGAGCATAAAACTGAGGAGGTTTTTCTTGATGACCGAAATCTACAGGCTAAATCACTTCGACATCTATCCCAAAATTGTTCATGCCGGACGCGAAACGACAATCACGATCCGTCCCCTGTTCGATCACGTTCGCGCCATCACGTCAGGCCCCACGGCGGCGCTCTACCCGACAGGAGGCAGTAAACCGCAAACTTTGCAATCGCCGCCGGTAACGCTAAAGCCGGTAGTCGTCGATGATGCCGTTCAAGTCTGTTGTCCCTTCGAACGCGAGCAGGAATACACGCTGCTGCTCGGCAATAGCGAGCGGTCGCTGGTGGAGATCCATCTCTACGCACTGGACGATGACCTTTTCACGCGCCGCCCGCACAAAGGCGACCTTCACGTCCATAGCTATCGCTCAGACGGCAAGGAATCGCCGGCCTACGTCGCCGGAGCGGGACGACGCATCGGCCTGGATTTCATGGCGATTACCGACCACCGGCAGTACGCGCCATCACTGGAAGCCATCCGCGCGTTCGACGGCGTCCCCATCGACCTGCGCCTCTATCCCGGTGAGGAAGTCCACCCGCCGGACAATCCCGTTCATATCATCAACTTCGGCGGAAGTTTCAGCGTCAACGATCTGTTCGCGGATGAAGCCTACGGGCGCGAAGTTCAGGCCATTGCCGACGCACTTGCCGATTTTCCGCTAGATATGGATCGCTACACTTACGCCTCGTGCGTCTGGTGTTACGACAAAATTCGCGCGGGCGGGGGCCTGGGCCTCTTCTGCCACCCCTACTGGTACACGCGCCACCGTTACGACGTACCTGAGGCGCTGACAACGTTGCTGCTCGACCGCCAACCCTACGATGCGCTGGAACTCATCGGCGGGTATCATCCTTTTGAGTTCGAATCGAATATGCTCCAGGTGGCGCGCTACCACGATGAACGCGCGCGTGGCAAAGTTATCCCCATCGTCGGTGTAAGCGACGCGCACGGCTGCGAGACCGGCGAGTTGTTTGGTTGGTACTACACCATCGTCTTAACACCGTCGCCAGACCTGCCCGATCTCACCGAAAACGTAAAGGCGCTGTACTCTGTCGCCGTGGAGGCATTGCCGGGCCAGACGCCGCGCGCACACGGCCCATTCCGCCTCGTCAAGTATGCACAATTTTTGCTACGCGAAATCCTGCCGCAGCACGACGCGCTCTGCGTCGAAGAGGGACGGTTGATGCTGGCACACCTCGCCGGTGATGCCAACGCCATCGATCTGCTGCGCGCTTACCAGGGCCGCACCGCCGCTCTCTATGACCATCTCTGGGAAGCAGAGTAGTGGTGACTTTAGCCGCTTTTTGCACGCAAAACGACTGAAGTCGTTACTACGCTACATCTTGCCGTTTGCACTCGCCGCAAATTGTGCCAAAATGCCCCTATCCGACTACAAGACTAACGACTACGTGACTATCAGGAGGACTCCGATGAAATTCGAACACTTTGGCATCAACGTACCCGACGCCGCCGCCATGGCCGCCTGGTACGTGGAACACCTGCACATGCAGATCATCCGCGCTATCCAAGGCGCGCCGCACACGCACTTTCTGGCCGATGCGCGCGGGCACGTCGTTATGGAAATTTACTCTAACACCGCGGCCCCCATCCCGGATTACGCCACGCAGGACCCCTTGTGTCTGCATGTCGCCTTCGCCGTGGACGATGCCGCAGCCAAACGCGACCGGCTGCTCGCCAACGGGGCAACGCTGGTGGTCAACCAGACGCTCGATGACGGTTCGCTGCTGGTGATGCTGCGCGATCCGTGGGGCGTGGCCCTGCAACTCTGCCAGCGCGCTGCACCGATGATGTAACCATGAGCACGACCAAACTCGACAGCCAGGACCTGCTCGAACTGCAACCCGCGCACGCGCTGTGGCGGCTCTACGCGCCGGAGAAAGCGCCTTATCGGTTCCGCGCAAAGGATCGCACCGAAGCCATCGCCTGGCAGAAGACCACCCGCGCCGCGCTGACCGAAACCCTGGGCTTCACCGGCGCGAGCCAACGCGATCCCTTCCCCGCCGCGCCGCTCAATCCGCGGAAGTTGGAGTCTGTGGACAAAGGCGATTACATCCGCGAGAAATGGCTGCTGCGCACGTCGGCGCATACGCTGATGCCGGTCTATATCCTCGTTCCCAAGCAGGGAACAGCGCCGCACCCCGTCGTCGTCGCCTTTCACGGGCACGGTTACGGTGTGAAGGACATCATCGGCCTATGGGAAGACGGCGACGAGCGCGACACGCCCGATGGCTACCACAAGGATTTCGGCGTGGCGCTGTGCCGGCGTGGGTTCGTCGTCGCCGCGCCGGAGATTTCGTGCTTCGGCGAGCGCCAAACGGATTTCTCGTACCTCAACACCGTCATCGGCCAGGACGCGCCGTCCACGTGCGACCACACGGCCAAACTCGCGTTTCACCTGGGTGGATCGGCGGTGGGGCTGCGGGTTCACGATGCGCGCAAACTCATCGACTACCTCGAAACGCGCCCTGACGTGGACGCGAATCGCCTGGGCGCAATGGGCATCTCCGGCGGTGGGATGCACACGTTCTTCTCCACCTGCATCGATCCACGCATCAAAGCATGCGTCATCAGCGGGTATTACAGCACATTCAAAGACAGCATCCTGGCAATGGACCATTGCACGTGCAACTTCGTCCCCGGACTATGGCAATTCGGCGAGATGTACGACCTGGTCGGTCTGATTGCGCCGCGTCCGCTGCTCGTCGAGGCCGGGACGCGCGACCCGATTTTCCCCATCGCCGCCGTACAGCAGAGCGTCGCCAAAGCACAGAAGGTCTACGGCGTTTTCGGCGCGGCGGATCGCGTCGAAACCGACTACTTCGAAGGCCGCCACCAGATCAGCGGCCGCCGCGCGTATGATTTCCTATGGGAGAAGCTGACGTAGATTTTGTCATCAGATTGAGCAGATTAAGCAGATTTCTAACCGCGGATCATTCAAAAAAGGGAGGAAGTGGGGGTTTGGGGGCGGGCATAGCCCGCCCCCAAACCCCCACCCCAGATTTTTGAGAAGATACGATTCGCGTAGATTAGCGAGATTCGCGGTTTATTATTGAGGAGGGCAAGTATGGGTTTCAAGGCGATAACGAATCTGTATCCTGAATGTTTCGCAGAAAAAGAGAGAACCCTGGTCACTTACGGCACGCTGACGGCCTCGACCTTCCGCTTTCCGAGCGGGGTGTGCGGGTTGCGGCTCACCAGCGATGCGGGGGGACTGGTGCTGTTGCCGTTCCAGGGGCAGCAGGTCTGGTCGGCGACGTTCAACGGGCGCAATCTGACGATGAAGTCGATGTTCACGCAGCCCTACCCCAACCGCCCGTTCCTGGAGACGTTCGGCGGTTTCTTGCAGCACTGCGGGATCACCGGCGTCGGCGGGCCGACTGCGCAGGACACGCACCCATTGCACGGCGAGCTGCCCAACGCGCCCTACGGGACTGCCTACGTCGTCACCGGTGAGGACGAAAAAGGCGCGCACATCGGTATGGGCGGGCAGTACCAGCACACGGTCGCCTTCGCGCACAACTACCTGGCCGAGCCGCTGGTCAAGCTCTACGCCGGATCGACGCTCTTCAACGTGACGATGTCCATCACCAACCTCAAAAACTCCGGGCAGGAATTGCTCTACCTGGCGCACGTCAACTTCAAGCCGGTGGACAATGGCCGCCTGGTCTATAGCGCGATCCCCACCCCGGAACACGTGCGCGTGCGGGCGAGCATCCCCAGTCACATCAGGCCGGGGCCGGGCTACGCCGAATTCCTGGCCGAACTGCGCGACAATCCGGCGAAGCACCACGTTCTCACGCCCGACCTGGCCTTCGACCCGGAGGGCGTCTTCTTCCTCGATTACCTCGCCGACGCGGACGGCTGGGCGCACTCGTTGCAAATTCACCCCGATGGCAACGCCGACGTGATCCGCCACCGCCCATCGCAACTGCCGAAGGCCACGCGCTGGATCTCGCGCACGCCCGACCAGGACGCCATCGCGTTGGTCGAGGCCGGGACGTGCGAGCCGGAAGGCTATCTCGCGGAGAAGGCGAAGGGCTATGTCAAAGTCCTGCCACCCGGCGAGACGTTTGTGGCCGAGTTCGAGATTGGGGCGCTGGCGGCGGACGAGGCGCAATGTGCCGTCGCGCATGTAGAAACCCTCATTGGTGCCAACCACACATAATTGCAGAGAAGATATATGACAACCAAAATTCGCACCGTTCGCGTTGAGGAATTCGAAGACTTTATGCGCTATATAGAGCGCGCTTTCGGCCATTCGGTGGATTTCTTCCAGCGCTTTGGCCCCCACATCTACAAGCCCACGCCGGAGGTTTGCGCGTGGGGCTACGTGGTTGAGGAGAACGGCAAAATCGTCTCGCACGTGGGCGTTTATCCTATAGAAGTGGTCACGGCGGGCGTATCGCTCAGGATCGGCGGCATCGGCGGGGTGTCCACGGCGGTCGAGGCGCGTGGCAAGGGCTATATGACCCAACTGCTCCACCACGCCATCGACGAGATGCGCGCGCAAGGCTATCCCGCCTCATGGCTCGGCGGCGACCGGCAACGGTATAACAGTTTCGGGTGGGAAGTCGCTGCGCTGTCGTATCACCTGATCTTCTCCGAGCGGTCTTTGGGGCGGGCGAACGTCACGCCGGCAACCATTGAGGAAGTCCGGCCCTGGGAAGCCGCCGCGCACATCGCCCGGTTAATGCCGCTGCCGGACTGTCACGCCTACCGTCCCGATCTGGAGACGCAACTGCACCGGCAGGATTTGCGCGTCTGGGTGACGGACGACGGCTATGCCATGGCCCATGGGCAAGACCGCGACCACGCCAATCTGATCGAGCTGGCATCGGCTTCGGGCAAGGAGGCGGAAATGATCCGCGCCATCATCGCGTGGAATCACGGCGAGGGCGCGACGTGGGAGCTTTCGGCGTGGGATGAAACGCGCCTCGCCCGCGTGATGCCTTACGCGGCATACTGGAAAACCGGCTTCAGCAATATGTACCGCGTCAACGACCTCACCGCCGTACTGAGGGCCGCCCTTCCCCGGTTTGAACGCCGCGCCGCCGGCCTGCGCGATTTCGCCGTCACCCTCGGCATCCGCGAGCACGACCGCACGCAGGCGACGACCATCACCGCGCGCGATGGCGCCGTGCAGATCGAGGCCGGGCGACTGGCGGAACGCTACGTTGAGTTAGACCCAATCGTTGCCACGCGGTTGGTCTTCGGCGGCCCAGCGATCCCTGAAACGCCGCACCTTTCGCCGGGCTTGCTCGCACTGCTGCCGGTTCCGGTGTACGTGCCGCAGTTGGATCACGTGTGAAAGAATGGGCGAATCAGCGAATACTGCTCGTGGGTCCGAAACCTAAAATCCGACAGGGGCGACTATGACAAGAGAACATACCGAACTGACCGTTTACGGAACGCGCTGGTGCCCGGATGTGCGGCGGGCGAGGCGCTTCCTCGACCAACACGGCGTCAGCTACGCTTACGTTGATATCGAGCAAGACGCCGACGCTTGCACTTACTGTGATGAAATCCACAATGGCTGCTGGATTGTGCCCACCATCGCCTTCCCTGACGGGACGCTGCTCTTCGATCCTTCCGCGAGTGAACTCGCCGCCGAGTTGGGTATCGGAGTATAGCTACACCGACGATCACGAAAATGATTCTCTCAACGGATTCAACGGAATTTAACGGATATTTTTCCGCTTAATCCCTTCAATCCGTTGAGGTTATTTCCAAGGAGTGCGCTATGAACCTTTTTGAGGATTGTACGGGAAAAGCACTTGCCAATGGGTTGGCGTGGTTTCAGGAACCGCCGGAATGGGGGTTCGACCAGGATGGGTTGACGATCACGCCGGCAGCCAAAACCGACTTCTTTCGCGGGTATCTGCGCGCGCCGAGTGATAATGCGTGCCTGCTTTACGTCAACGTGACCGGCGACTTCACGGCGGTTACGCACGCGCGGGCGCACCTCGTCGGTTTTGGGGATGCGGCGGCGCTCACCGTGCGCGCCAGCGCCACGCAGTGGACCAAGCTGTGTTTGGAGCGCAGCCCCATCGGTGACGTGTCGGCGGTCTCGGTCGTCACCAACCCGTGGTCCGACGACGCCAACAACGAGCTGCTCGACAAGCCAGAGTGCTACCTGCGCCTGACGCGCTCCGGTGACGTGTTCGCTATGCACTACAGCGTGGACGGTGCGAAATGGCGCTTCGTGCGCACGTTCGGGCTGGTGATGCCGCCCACGGTGATGGTCGGCGTGCACGCGCAAGCGCCGTTCGTTGGGGGGTGTTCTGCCAGATTTGGCCTTTTTGATCTCACACACGAAGCGGTCAAAGATTTCCGGTCAGGCGAGTAAGGAATCTTACTCTGAACCAAGGAGAAAAATGGAAGTCGCCTCGACCATCACGATACTCGAACAGCATACTCCTGCCTGGATGGAGGAATCCGCCGTCGTAGGGCTATCGGTCGCCCTGATCGCGGATGCGCACGTTGTGTGGAGTCGCGGCTTTGGCTACCAGGACAAAGCCGCCGAACAACCGGTGACACCCGCGACGATCTTCCAGGCGGCATCGTTGAGCAAGCCGGTCTTTGCTTATATGGTACTGAAGCTGGCAGCCGCCGGTAAGCTCAATCTAGACACACCCTTGAGCGACTATCTGCCGGAACTTTACCTCTCCGATGAACCGCGCCTGCCGCTGATCACCGCACGGCGTGTCCTGTGCCACACACCGGGCTTCCCCAATTGGCGCTCCGAAGATCAACCATTCGCCATCCGTTTCACACCTGGCGAGCGATTCTCCTATTCTGGCGAAGGTTACGTCTATTTGCAGAAGGTGGTCGAACACCTGACCGGCGAGAGCCTGACCAAGTTGGCGCAAACCCACATATTCCAGCCCTTCAATATGCCCACCAGCAGTTACGTGTGGATCGAACCCTACACAGAACTCGCCGCGCAAGGCTACAAGGCCACAGGCGAACCGGCGGAGGTGGGGAAAATGGACACGCCCAATGCCGCCTACAGCCTCTACACCACAGCGCCAGAATTTGCAAGGGTTGTGTGCGCCATCATGGAGCCGCGCGAGACATCCGCTTACCTCAGCGTGACTCAGGTTGCAGAGATGCTGCGCCCTTATGTTTCCGTCAACAACGATCCATCCTGGCGGGATAACTGGCCCGCAACCGACTACCAGGTCAATCCTCAAGTATCGTGGGGATTGGGATGGGGTCTGGAGCACCTCCCTGGCGGAGATGTGTTCTGGCATTGGGGCGATAACGGCGCATTCAAAGCCTTTGTGATGGGAAACCGGGCGCAGAAAACAGGATTGGTTATGATGAGCAACAGCGCGAACGGGCTGAAACTCTGCGCAAAACTGTACGGGGCAACGTTGTCGGGCGACCACCCGGGCATCGCGTGGTTGGAGAGTTTGCATTAGGTAGAGGCCCCCATGCTATGAGTGTTAAAAGCAAACCCGCTACGCGACTGTCGCGCAGACGCTTTCTGCATCTCGCCGGAGGCGCGTTGAGCGCGGTAGCTGTGGGCTGCACGCCGAAAACGCCCGTGTCAGAGGAAACGACATTGCCGGACTACATCGATGGCGGCATTGGCATCCCGGTGTTTCGCGGCCCCTATCTCCAGCGGGAGGCGCACATCGCGGCGTTTCTGCTCCCGGCGCGCAGCGAAGCGCTGCGTTCGCTGTGCGACACATACTTCGACACACCGTCTGATGGAGCGGTTAAGGTCAGCCCGCTTGGACCTTACATGCTGCTTCTGTATGCTGATATGCAGATTCAATCGCTGGATGAGCGCGACGAGGCCATCGGGTGGATGCACGAGACGGAAGTGAGCTTCTGGATACCGGCGGCGACACGGGCAAATCACACAGTCTGGTTCCTGCCCTATCTTTTCGTGGACAATCCCTACGCTATCGCCGCAGGGCGCGAGGTGTACGGGTTTCCGAAGACGTGGGGGCAATTCGAGCAAGCCGAACGCATCCAAAACCCCGAATTCGCCGTCGATGTGTGGGGCTTTGCCGAGTTCGACGCACAGGCGGAGGGCAAACCGCAACGCTTACTCGAAACGCGCAGAACTGACGCCACGCACGATACGCCGCCCGACACGTGGACGACCTGGGATGCCGCGCGCAGCGCCCTCATCCGGTTGCTGTTCAAGGATTGGCAACCCCAGGCGGATGACGAGGGCCACGTATCGTGGTCTGAAACACTGGAAAAAATGCCGCTCATCTTCCTCAAGCAATTCCGCGACGCAGCCGATTCACGTAAGGCATGTTATCAGGCAGTCATCGAAGCGCCGGTACAGCTCACGACTTTCCACGGCGGCGGCTTGATCGATGACACGTACACCGTCACCTGCCAACCGCTGGCGAGTCATCCCCTATCCGAAACCCTGGGGTTGAACGTGGATAGTTCCGGCACGCTGCAGGCGCTGGCAACCTTTTGGCTGCACGTGGATTTCACGCTCGGCGCCGGCACTGAGGTGTGGCAGGCATCGTAAGTGCAAGGCATTCCTCAGAAGTGTGGACGCAGATTAACACTGATTTTCGCAGATCAATTAAGCGAAACGACAAAACCTGCGTCAATCCGCGAGAATCTGCGCCCCTTTCTAGGTTAAACCGCCGCAAGTTCCGGCGTCACCTCATGTTGCCCTTTGAACTGGCTCAAGTACAGGTGATGGTAGAATCCCTGCTGCGCGAGTAGTGCGTCGTGCGTGCCGCGCTCGATGATCTCGCCGTCGTTGATGACCAGAATCGCGTCCGCATCCCGAATGGTGCTGAGGCGGTGCGCGATGACGAAGCTGGTGCGCCCTTCCATCAGCCGCAGCATCGCCTCCTGGATGTTTTTCTCCGTGCGCGTGTCCACGCTGCTCGTCGCCTCGTCGAGAATGAGGATGCTCGGATCGGCCAGGATCGCCCGCGCGATGGCGAGCAACTGGCGCTGTCCCTGGCTGATGTTGCCCGCGCGCTCCGACAGCTCCGTTTGGTAGCCCGCCGGCAAGCGGTGAATAAACTGGTCGGCGTTGGCAAGTTTCGCCGCGGCGATGACCTCGTCATCTGTCGCGTCTAGCCGCCCGTAGCGGATGTTCTCCATCACCGTGTCGGCAAACAGGTAAGTGTCTTGCAACACGATGCCCAGTTCCCGGCGCAGGTCGGCCATCTTGAGCTGGCGGATGTCGATGCCATCCACGGTGATGCTGCCGCTGTCGATGTCGTAGAAGCGGGTGAGCAGGTTGACGATGGTCGTCTTGCCCGCGCCCGTCGGGCCGACCAAAGCGATGGTTTGTCCGCGGCGCGCGTGCAGGCTGACGCGCTTGAGCACTGGCGTCTCCGGGTTGTAGCCGAAGTCCACGTCGGTGAAGACGACGTCCCCGCGAATGTCCGTGAGTGGGATCGCATCCGGCGCGTCGATTAGCTCCGGCGTCTCGTCGAGGATAGCGAAAACGCGCTCGGCCCCGGCGATGGCCGATTGGATGGTGTTGTACAGTTGCGCGATCTGATTCAACGGCATCGAGAACTGCCGCGCGTAGTTGATGAAGGCGGCGATCGTACCCACGGTCGCCATCCCCTGTACCGCCATCCAACCGCCGGCCCCGGCGACGATAGCGAAACCGGTGTTGTTGACGAAGTTGCTGATCGGCCCCAGCGTCCCGGCGAAGATTTGCGCGCGGGTGGCGGCATTGCGCAGCTTGACGTTGACCTTAGCGAACTCCTCGATGACGGCCTCTTCGCGTACGTAAGCCTTGACCACGTGCTGCCCGGTGACCGTCTCCTCGATAATGCCGTTCAGGTCGCCCAGATACTCCTGCTGCTCGCGGAAACCCTGGCGCGTGTACTTGGCAATCGCGTTACTCAAGAACATCATCAACGGCAGCGTGATGATGCTCACCAACGCGAGACGCGCGTTGATGACGAACATCATCACCGCAACGCCCACCAGGCTCAACACGCTGGAAATCAACTGCGTGATGCTGCCGTTGAGCACATTGCTGACGTTTTCCACATCGTTTGACAGGCGACTCATCAACTCACCGTGCGTGCGCTGGTCGAAGAAGCGCAGCGAGAGCGTTTGCAACTTAGCAAACAGGGCGTTGCGGAGGTCGCGCACCGTTCGTTGCGCCACCGCAGACATAAGATAGGCTTCCAGCCAGTGAATGCACGCCCCGACCGCGTAAATGGCGAGCATCAGCAAAAGCAAACGGCCCAAACCGGGAATGTCATTGGTGAGGATGTAGTCATCGATAGCTTTACCCATCAGATAAGGCCCCACCAACCCCAGACCCGAAGAAATAGCGACCAGGATGACAATGCTGCCGAGGCCCCAGCCCTGCCTTTTCAGATACTCCCACAGACGATACAGTGTTCCACGGATGTCCTTGGCACGCTCTTTAGGACGCATTAAGTGTCCGCCGGGGCCGCCACGCGGCGGAGATTGCGTTGTACTTGCTTCACGTTTAGCCATGGTTCACCATCCCACCACCCAGTTGGGAGTCGTAGATTTCGCGGTAGACATGGCTGGAGACCAGCAGCTCGCGGTGCGTGCCCTCGGCGACCACGCGCCCGTCATCCAACACCAAGATTTTGTCCGCGTTGAGCACCGTGCTGATGCGCTGCGCAATGACGAAGCTGGTACGATCTTTCATAATGCCCTCCAACGCCTCCTGGATTTTCGTCTCGGTTTCCACGTCCACGGAGCTGGTACTGTCATCCAGGATGAGCACCGCCGGCTGCACCAGCAGCGCGCGGGCAATGGCGATGCGCTGCTTCTGTCCACCAGAAAGATTGACGCCGCGCTGCCCGACCACCGTATCGTACCCCTCCGGGAACTCCGTGATGAAGTCGTGGGCCTGTGCGGCTTTGGCGGCGGCGATCACTTCCTCGTCAGTCGCGTCGGGCCGTCCGTAGCGGATATTGTCACGGATCGTGCCGCTAAACAGCACGGACTCTTGCAGCGCGATACCGATGTTGTGGCGCAACGTCGCCTGATCGATGTCGCGGACGTCCACGCCATCGATCGTCACACGACCCGCACTCACATCGTAGAAGCGCGGGATCAGGTGGATGAGACTGGATTTGCCCGCTCCCGTCGCGCCGAGGATAGCCACCGTCTGCCCCGGCTCGGCCACAAAGCTGATACCGGGCGGCCCGCCGTTATCGCCCGTTCCACCACCGAGCACCAGATCGCGTCCCTCACGGTCGTAGCTGAAGGTGACGTTCTCGAAAGCCACCCGCCCGCGCGGTGCGAATTCGGTCAGCGCATCGGACCTGTTCTGCACCGTCGGCTCGCTCAGCAGCACTTCCTGAATGCGATCCGCCGACGCCTGCGCCCGCGCCCAGTTGATGATCAACATACTGACGAACATCAGCGACATCAACGTGCGCATCAGATAATTGTAGAACGCGATAAGCTGCCCCACCTGCATGTCACCCGTCGTGACCATACGCCCGCCGAACCACAGCGCGCCAACCACGCCGAGGTTGACGGCGATCATCATAAAAGGCCAGGTAATCGCCACCGTCCGCGACGCGCGGATCATCTGATCCATCAAAGCGTCATTGACGCGGCCAAAACGTTTGATTTCGTGATTTCCGCGCACAAAGGCCTTGACCACGCGCACACCGGCCAGATTCTCCTGCATCACCATGTTCAGACTGTCAAGCCGGCGTTGGACTTCACCGAACATCGGGTAGGCTTTTCTGATGACGAAGTACAGCATCACGCCCACCAATGGCCCCAGGGCGACCACCAATAGCGCCAGACGTGGGCTGGTAAAAACGACCATCAACAGGCTGCCAATGAGCAACAACGGCGAGCGCACCATAATCCGCAGCATCATCGAGACCAAACCCTCCACCTGTACCACGTCGTTGGTCAGGCGCGTGACCAATTGCCCGGTCTCCAATTCGTCGATATTGCGGAACGACAGCGACTGCACCTTCTTGAACAGCGCATCACGCAGGTCCGCGCCAAAACTCAGCGAGGCCAGCACCGAGAAGACGGTACATCCCACGCCGCCTATCGCCCCGATAAAGGCGAAACCGATCATCAACAGCCCGGTTTTGATGACGACCTGCATATCGAGCTGTGCCAAACCCACATCCACGATACGTTGGATCATGCGCGGCTGCATCAGGTCCATCACCACTTCCAGCACCATCAACAACGGAGCCAACGTCGCCCATAACCAGTAGGGCTTGAGATATTTCATTAACGCTTTCATTGATTTCATAGTATCCTCACCATTCAAGGCTGCCGCCAGCGCGCAGCAAATTTTCGCGGATTTGTAGGAAGAAACGCCGCAGTAACGCCTGCTCTTCTAAGGTAAAACCGGTGAAGGTTTCATCCTCCAACTGTTGCCAAACGCGGTTGACGTCCTCACGAACCGCATAACCAGCGGCAGTAAGATAGACGCGCGATACGCGCTGGTCGTCGGGGTCGGGGCGGCGCTCGATAAAGCCGGCTTTTTCCATCCGTTGGGCCATTTTCGTGACGGTCGACGCTTGAATGTGCAGCCGCCCGGCCAATTCCGTGTGCGTCTGCCCATCCTGCTCCCACAACACAAAGAGCATCGGCGGCTGCCCGTGGTACAGCCCTAATTCCTCGAACAGCGTGAACATCCTGCCACGATGTAGTTTGCAGCATTGCCCTAACAAAAAGTCGAGCGGTTCCACTTCTTCTGTGGGCGGCATAATGATCTCCTCCAAAAACTATTTAGACGGCTAATAGTTAGCCGTCTAAATTATATCCAAAATCAAACATGTGTCAAGAGGTCAAATCAAGCACAAAGTGCATACCTAACTGTCGCCACAGCCTCCGCACCGACGCCGCACCGCGCCAGGTAGGGCAGAATACCGCCATACACATCTTCAATCTTGCGGATGACGGTACGCGCATAGCGTTCTTGAGAGGCGACCACGGCATGCAGGCTTTGCGTGGAGAGCAGTCCTAGCGAGAGCGTCTTGAGCAGCGTCTCTGCACATCGCGCCTGAGGCAGGAGAACGGCGTTAGAACGCAGATACTCCGTCACGACATCCTCCACACCCACGCCAAGTGCCAGTTGGATAACGGCACTGATAAAGCCGGTGCGATCCCGCCCTGCCCGGCAATGGATGAGCACCGGATAGACCTGCGGCTGTTGCAGCAACGTAAAGAGCTCCGCCACCTGCGTGAACGAATGATCGACCGTGTCGGCGTAGACACCCTCCACCATATCGTAGACGGCATCCCGAACGTCGCGGCGGAACAGCAATGGCTTCAGGCGTTCGCGGGTGAGTTCGTCGAAGGGCATCGGCAGCCAGACGACGCGCGCGCCAGGCCACAGACGCGCCCCCCGCTTGCGCTCCTTCGGCGAGCGCAAGTCGATCACCGTCTTGATGCCAAGTGCGTGCAAGGTCTCCCGGTCGCGCTGGCTGGCGCGATCCACGCTCCCGGAGCGGTACAGGTAGCCGGTCTTCACGCGCCGCCCGTCCGCTGTGGGATAACCGCCAAAATCACGAAAGTTGATAAGCCTTTCCATTCCGATTTTCCAGCCAGCCATCGTACAACCGCAGGGCGACGACGCCGGAGAGGATCATCAGGCTTCCAGCGATCTGCGTTCCGTTGAGCCGCTCGCCGAGGAGAAAGTACGCGCTGATCGCCGTGAAAACCGGCTCCGATGTGGCGATCAGATTCACCACACTAGACGGCAGATACCCAAGGCTGACGTTGTACAGCCCGAACCCTGCCACGGTCGGCCCCGCCGCCAGCAGGAACAACACGCCCCACCCCGCCCAGGCATCGGCAAGCCAGAAGAAGTCGATCAGGGTGCTGGCCCCGCCGGGCATCGCCGTCTCCGGCAACAAATTGAAACCGAATAGGAACAATGTCGCAAAGCCGAACGTGTAGCCCAGCGTCGTCCACGGATTCAGACCGCGCTGCGCCGCCGAGCGCCCCATCAAGCTGTAGATCGCGTAGCTTAGCCCGGCCGCCGTCCCCACCAGTACACCGCCTACGCTGATGCGCCACGCTGACTGCGCAAACACGCCGGAAACCAGCGCGCAGCCCGCCAGACTCAGTACAATCGCCAGCCATTTGACGCCGTCCAGACGCTCCTTCAAAAGCCACCTGCCCAAAAGCGCGGTGAACGCCGCCGAGCAGTAGCAGAGCACCGTCGCCACCGCCGCGCCGTTGAGCGCCACGGAGAACGTCCACAGGATGTTGAAGAGGGAGAGCACCAGGCCGTACGCCCCCAGGTAGGCGATGTGGCGACGCTCGACGTGCAACAACGCCGGACGCAGCCAGCCCAACACGGGCAACAGCGTGACAACCACGAAGAGGTCCCGCCAGAAAGCAAGGATAAGTGGCGGGAGAGCGTAAGTCAGCGTCAGGTGACGGATGAAGATCGCCGTGGTGGAGAGGAACACGGCGCTGATAAGGGCAATCGTGTACCCGCGCGT
>DAIUDK010000079.1:0-25409 GCA_036845725.1 Chloroflexota bacterium | reverse complement strand
GACCTACACCTATCGCCCCCGGATGTTGCCGCCAAACTCGGATTCGCCAGCGACTCGGACAGACGAGAACACGGGCGGGGAATGGCGCGGTTTCGCGCCCCCGCGCAGCAACTTCTTCAAGGTACCGGCGCTGTGGACGGATATGAGCGCGCGGCTCGGTTCCGAGGTCGCCCTCTTGAGCGTGGAATATCTCTTCCGCCACACCTGGGGCTGGGAGACGTGGGATGGCCGCGCCTGTTGGTTGACCGAAGACGAAATCGCCCACGGGCGGCAATATGCGAACGTGGGAGAACGCTACGACGCCGGCATCGGTTACTCGACGCGCGCCGTCCACGACGGTTTGCGCGAGGCGGTGGCGCAGGGTTTACTCGTCTGGCGGGAAAATGGCGCGGTACGGCAATTCGCGCTGTATCTGCAAGGAATGGTAATTGGCGATGATGGTGAGTTCCAGGGCTGGGCCACAGCCACCGTACCCGCGTCACCCGTTGAGGCTGCCGGGCTTACCTTCCCGGCGGAGCCGCCGCAACGGAAAGTCGTTGCCCCAGTTGAACTAACGCCGCAACGTCAAGTCACTGCCCCGGCTGAACTACCGCTGCAACGGGAAGCTGCTATCCCGGCTGAACTATCTGTGCAAATCGTGGAACTCATCCAGCGCCTCACGGTGCTCCTTGAGATGTTGGGCGCAGTGGTCACTGTGCCGTCTCGTGGCAGCGCAGCGGCGGACACTCCGGCTACAAGTAGACCGTCAGCGGCAGCAAGTAGCCCGACTTTGGAAGCAAGTGACGTAACTGCGGGAGCAGCAAATAGCCCGTCCGCAGTAGCAAGTAGTCCGTCCACGGCAGCAAGTAGCCCCGATTGGGCGACAAGTAGCCCGTTTGGGGAAGAAAAGACCCTACCTTATATACAGACACTCTTAGACACTCCAAAGACACTCCCATCATCAGACACACACACGCCGTGCGCGCCTAGCACAGACGACGTGAAAACGGGTGATGATGCTGAAGTTGCCCTGCCCGAAGATATTCAGCAGCGGTTAGCACAGATCGGCTTTCACCGTACCCGCAAAGCCTGGCGCGAAGTCCAGGCCGTGTATGGTGCAGACCCGGCTTACGTCCGGCAATGGCTACAACACCTGGTCCATACGCGGGCCGGCGATCCGCGTGCTGCTGGGTTCTTCCGGCAAGTAGTGCTGCGCGAGCGCGTGCCGTTGCCCGGGACGGGCAGGGAACCAGGGCGTGCCGACTGCCCGGTATGTCACGGGGCTGGCGTGGTGCTGGATGACCGTGGGGAGCGCGCGGTGCGCTGTCCGGTGTGTCAACCGGGGAGTGGGTGAGGGTTAGCGTCAATGGGGGAGTAAGACGGGATAGGCATTCGCCGCCAGGCCGCCGATGGCCTGGTTGACCTGGCCCCCCCCCCCGCACTCGAAGTAGGTATTTGTAGTTGTCGTTGAACACAGCGACACAATTCACATCACACATCATCAAGGAGGAAAAAATGCACAAACAGTTTTCAAGTATCGGTTTACAGTGGTCGTCAACTGTGTTTCAGGACGACAAAGCCATTCATCTCACCATCTACACTGGAGGTTCACAATGTTGACATCACGCTTGATGCAGCAAGCCCTGGCCGACCGCCTGGCCGGATACCCGGTTCAGACCCCGAATCTGGCCCAGTGGAGCGAACCCTGGCTTACCTGTTGGCGCGCACTGGACGCCGACCCGGACAGTCCGCCGCACGAGACGGTGTTGCGCGCGCTGAAAGATCACCCTGATCGCGACCAACTTATCAGCACGCTGTTTAGCCTTGTGCCCGGCGCGCCGCTGCAATATCCGACGCTACACGACCTCGCCCAGGATTTGCCGCCGATCACGTGGGTGTGGCCCGGTTGGATCCCGCAGGGGATGTTGACCCTGTTCGGCGCGGTCCCCGGCGCGGGCAAGTCGCTCGTGGCTTTGGATTTGTGCCGGCGCATCATCCACGGTGAACCGTTCCCGGACGCCACACCTGTCACGACTCCTGGCGCACCGGTGCTCTATGTGGACGCCGACGCTGTGCCGCAAATCACCATTACGCGCGCCAGGGTAGGGTCAAGGAACTCACACAGCGGGACACCCCCCGTCAAACACGGGGGTATGTCCCGGTCTGGCTCTGATTTTGTATAGGTCTTAAGAAAAATATCGTGAAAGGAATAGCTTGATATGGACAAATCAGCATCTTCGACCGACCTGGTGGCCCAGGTCAAGGCCCGGCTCAACCTGGCCGAACACGTCATCATCCCGGACATCGGTACGCCGCAGCGGCAGGGGCACCGCCTGGTCTGGCGCTGCCCGTTCCACGAGGATCATCATCCGTCGCTGTTTCTCAATCCGGATGGGCAATCGTATCGCTGCTTTGGCTGTGGAGCGCGCGGCGATGCCCTGACGTGGGTGATGGCGCGCAATGGGTGGGCCTTTCGAGAGGCGTTGGCGTACCTGGCTAACCTCGTGGGTGTGCCGATGACGACAGGCGCTGCGCGTCCGGTGCATATCCGAGGACGGACATCACGACCTACCCCGCCAGCGCCGCCGGTTGTGCCCCCTGACGCGACGTGGCAGGCACGGGCCAGGTTAATCTTGGGACGTGCTCAAGAAGTGCTGTGGTCGGACGCAGGTGACGTGGGACGAGCGTATTTGCAGGAGCGGGGATTGCAGGAAAACACGTTGCGCGCCTGGGGCTTGGGCTGGTGTCCGCGCGATGTGTTTGATCCGCCGGAACGGTGGGGCCTCACGGGCAAGCGCATTTACGTGCCGCGTTGCGTGGTGATCCCGCATTGGGTCGGCGATGAGCTATGGGCGCTGAAGGTGCGGCGTTTCGTGGGCGATGCTACGGCCACGGCTGACAGTGGGGGCAAGTACGGCGGTCCGCGCGGTGGGCAGATCACGCTGTACGGCGCGGAGAAACTACAAGGTGACCGCCCGCTGTTCATCGCGGAAGCGGAGTTGGACGCACTGCTCCTGTGGCAGGCAGCGGGTGATCTGGTGGACGTCGTGGCCTTGGCCGGGGCGGACGTTGCCGGCGCACTTCATCACCGCCAGGATGACGTGAAAGACGCACAACTGATGCTCCGCTTCTGGCAGGATATCGAGCAGGGCGAACAGGATCGTGCGGTCGTTGATCGGGTCTACGGCCACGATCAGGTACGGCTTTTCGCCATTCGCGTCGTGCAGGTGTATTTTATCGAGGCCCACCACGCCGCTGAAGCGCGCCGCCGCCCAATGGGTGTATTCCGCTGCTCCCAGGTCGCTTTCCGCGTCTGCGTGCACCCACTCGTACACGGTGGACTTGGTTAACCGCACGTGAAAGTCGCGCCACCTGCGTTGCAGCACACGCTCCAGCAGTACTCGGCCCACACCGCTGCCCCAGTGACAACTGTCGGGCCTGGTGGACGACGGCGCCCGCTAATCCTCCACATGCACCCAGGCCGTGCTCGAAGAATCCAACCTCCGCTCCCGTCAGCGCAAGCGACAAGCGACATAGACCACTTGCGCAATCCACCCCACCAGGAGTATAATGGTACTAAGACGACCAGGAATAGCAGGCTCCTCGTGCAAAGGTTGTGCCCGCTAGTTTGGTCGCTCTTGGCTAATACGTGGGCACGCCGATCCAGACGCCGCTGGCCGTAGCCGAAAAGGATGCTATCACCGGCGGCTTCCTGGCGCAAGCGCTCGACACGGGCGACCCCGACTACGCCGCGCTCAAAATCTACCCGCGTGACGAGGCCCCTGCTGGCCGACCCCGAAGCGAAAGCGGCGCTGTTGCGGCTGATGAGCGCCAGCGAGTGGGCGCTGATTCACTAGGTCATCCTGGAGCAAGGGAACTGGCTCTTGCGGCTGTACCGCAACAAGGGGCTGTTCCGCTACGAAATCGCGCCGGAAGAGACACGGCAGTGGAGAGATTGCCCTTTCATATACCAAACCGGGAGCAAAGAGAGCAGCGTCGCTAATCTTTGCGCGGTCACGGCGCTGCTTGACTTGGCTGAAACTATTGAGCAAGTGAGGTAGTAGGCTCACGAGAGCTATTTTATTAGCGCTATTCAAGAAAGGGGAAATGGCAATGTCCACTCTATTTGTGCGCTTATGGCATCGCGTCGTGGCAATCATCTCAGTCGGGGCATTACTGGTTTTCGACGGCTTAGCGGCCGCCGCTCCGGTTTCCACAGGAATGGCGCGGCCTGTCGCCCTCGCTGTGCAGGCCGCTCAACGGGGGAACCCGTGGGGCAACCTGCTCGACGGGCGCGAGTTGACCACGAGTTACTCTGCAGCCGGCGGCAAGGCGTTGACTTTCCAGCGCGCGCTTGCCAGCCAGTCCCTCGCGCCTCGCGCGCTCGTCGCTGCCGATTTTGACCGAGACGGCTTGCCCGACCTGGTCAGCGGCTATGGCGGATTATCGGGCGGCTATCTGACGCTGCATCTTGGCGCTCAACCCTCTCGCACAGTCTTTGCGCAGAACCAGACCAATCTCTCGACTGCTTTTGGCGAAAGGGCGTTCGAGGCGCTGGGCGTGTCCGCCCGGGTTCTCGACGTGCCCATATCGCTTGACCTGATGGGCGCGGGCGATTTCGACGCCGACGGATTCGAGGACATTATTGCCGCAACCAGGGGCGGCGTCGCGCTCTACCTGCTGCGCGGGAATGGCGCTGGCGGCTTTTACCCCGCGGAGGCGCTCCAACTGCCGGGCAGCGTCACAGCACTGACGACGGGCGACCTCAACCGGCGCGATGGACTGGAAGATGTGGTGGTCGCCATCGCCTCACCTCAGGGCGCGCAGGCGCTCGTGTTTGAATGGCCCGAGGGCGCGCTCGAAGGCGAGCCGGAAATCTTTGACCTGCCCGCGCCGGCGACGGCGTTGGCTATCGGCCAACTGGACGACCACTATGCTTTCGATTTGGCCATCACCGCCGGAAGCGACGTGCTCATCATCTCCGGGCGCGATCGCAATCTCGGACTCGACGCGAGCCGGCAGGCGACTGTTTCACCCGCGATCATTCAACGCCACGCGCTCGGATTCGACATTGTTTCGATGGCGTTGGGCAATTTCATCTGGGATGAAGCGGCCGCGCTCGAAATTGCGTTGCTCGCGCCCGATGGTGGAATCCACATTCTCGATAGTTCCGGCGCGACGCGCTCCACGCTCTCCGCTCCGCCCACTGCGCAACTGGTTCGCGCCAAAGTCTCCAACTTTCCCACCGACGACCTGATCGCGCTCGACCCTGTCAACCGGCAGGTGCACATTCTGAACGCCGACAGCCACCAGCCGGACGGCATCAGCGGACTGCTGGCATCGTTGGACGCGGACGGAGCGCCGGTGGCCGTGCTGCCGATGCGATTGAATGGCGATGCGCTCTCTGACCTGGTCATCCTGGCCGAAGGCGCGAGCGCGCCCATTGTCGCGCCGACGGCTCCGATGACGACGTTTGTCGTCAATAGTAGTTATGATGGCGCATACGCTTATGATGATGACCACAACGATGGGGTCTGTCACAGTCAAGCAGGTGGGTGCACTTTGCGCGCTGCGATCGAACAGGCGAATGCCGCCGCGTGTCCGGGCGCGGATTTGATACAGTTCAATATTGGCGCGCCCGGTTCAGTCGCCAGGATATCTCCCGTCCAAACGCTGAAAATCACTGACATGCTGACGATTGACGCGACGACCGACCCGGCCGGTCAGGTGGAACTCAGAGGAAACGCCAGTCCAGAGGGTCAGTTCGGATTGTGGATTACGGCCGGAAACAGCACCGTGCGGGGAATGGTCATCAATGGCTTTAGAGCGCCGGGCATATTTATCGAAACAAACGGCGGCAACGTGATCGAAAACAATGTTATCGGCGCGACCGTGCTCGGCTTATCGGGTCACGGCAACTCGTACGGCGTCCGAGCCCACACGGGCAATAACACCATCCAACTCAATACCATCTCGGGCAACAATGAGACCGGCATCTTTCTGACCGATGGCAGCGGCAACAAGGTTCTGGGCAATCTCATCGGCGCGTTCCCGATGACAGGATGGGACAAGCCCCTGTTCAACTATGGCGATGGCATCCTGGTGCATAACTCGTCCAATACGGAAATCGGCAGCGAAACGATGCGCAACACAATCGTTTACAGCGCCCGGAGCGGCATTCGCATCTCTTCCAGTAGCGGCACATTGGTCGTCAATAATCACATCGGTATTGACCGGGCCGGCACAACTGCGGAAGGCAACGAGCAATACGGCGTGTTTGTGAATGGCAGCGCCAGCAACACGATTGGGGGCAATGTCGCTGCCAGGCGCAACGTGATATCAGGCAACACGATTGGGGTGGTTATCACAGGCACAACATCCAGTAACAACGTGGTGATGGGTAATTACATCGGCCTGAGCGCCAATGGCGCAACGGCCGTACCGAATCTGCTGGATGGCGTGCGAATCAGCGGGCGCGCACGCGACAATTCTGTGGGAGGGGGAGCTGACCGTCGCAACGTGATTTCGGGCAATAGCGGTAATGGCGTTATGCTGAGTGAGTCAGATGATAACTATATAGCCTCCAACTATATCGGCACAGATGCTGGCGGGCTGGGCGGCCTGGGCAATGCCGGGCATGGGGTGTATGTTTATGGCGGACGCCTCAACGATGTTTGGCTCAATCTGATTTCCGATAATGACGGCGACGGCATCCGAATCCAGCCATCGCCGGCTTTCGATGTGGATGATACAGATATTCTTGGCAATATTATCGGACTGGACGCTTTGGGCGCGGCCCCGTTGGGGAACGCTGGGCACGGGATTTTGATAGAGGGCGCCGTGGATACGACTATTGGGTATACAGAGACGGCGTACATTAACGTTATCTCGGCCAATGGTGGTTACGGCCTCTATTTACTGGATGCCCACTCGGCCTCGGTGCAGAACAATTATATCGGCACGGACCAGACCGGGATGCTGGACCGGGGGAACGCGGGAGGGGGTATTTATCTTGACTCCTTCTCAGACTATAACCTGATTGGCGGCGCGGCGTCCGGGACGGGCAACCTGATTTCCGGCAACGACTCGGACGGGGTGCTGGTGTATGGCAACCATAACGTCTTGCAAGGCAACCTGATTGGGACCAACATCAGCGGCGCCGCCAAGTTGGGCAACAGCAAGGCGGGCGTCAGGCTGCTCACTGGCGCGGACAACACCATTGGCGGAACCACCGCGGCGGCGCGCAACCTGATTTCAGGCAATGGTCAAGAGGGCGTGCGAATCGAGTACGCGTCCGATAGTGTGGTGGCGGGCAACTATATCGGCACAGACCTGGCCGGCGCGGCGAGCCTGGGCAACGGCTATAGCGGCATCCACATCAACGGTGGAACGGACAACACCATCGGAGGCGCGACGGCCGGCGAACGCAACATCATCTCCGGCAACGGCATGCAGGGCATCGAGCTCACCGGCGCCAGCGCAACGCGCAACGTCATCCGCAACAACACCATCGGCCAGAGCGCCACAGGCGGCACGCTGGGCAATTCGGCTAACGGCGTTTACGTGAACGATGCGCACCACAATACCATCGGCGCGGCCAACATTATTGCCTACAACGGCGCGTCCGGGGTTAGAGTGTTTTCCGGGGTGGGTAACCAGATTCTGTCCAACACAATTCACTCGAATCAATCCCTCGGAATTGACCTCGCTCCGCTGGGCGTGACGGCCAACGATAACGGCGATGGCGACACCGGCCCCAATCAACGCCAAAACTTTCCCGTGCTCTCGTCGGTGGTTGTGAGCGCCAGCACCTACATCCAGGGGGCGCTCGACAGTACCACCCACACAACCTTTACGCTCCAGTTCTTTATGAACACGGTTTATGATTCTTCCCTTTATGGCGAGGGTGAGACCTGGATTACGACGACCCAGGTGACGACCAACAAATACGGCAAGGCGGGGTTCAGCCTCACTCTGCCCACCACATCCCCGGCTGGCAAATATATCGCGGTGACTGCCACCGACCCGGACGGCAACACTTCCGAGTTTTCGCGGTGCGCTCTGGGCGTGGTTTCGAGCGGGGCGCCCATCGAAGTGAACCAGATTGCTGATACCGCCGACCCCAACCCGGCTGACGGCGTGTGCGACGCAGACCCCGGCCTGGCGGGCCAGCAGTGTACGTTGCGCGCCGCCATCCAGACCGCTAACGCCATCATGGGAACCAACACCATCATCCTGCCGGCGGCGACGTACGTGCTCACGCGTACCGGAGCGGTCGAGAACAATGCTGCCACAGGCGACCTGGACATCAGAGATGACCTGGTGCTCCTGGGCGCGGGCGCTAACACGACCGTAATCAGCATGACGGGTAGCACGCTATTCGACCGGGTGTTTCACATCACCGGCGGCAGCGCGGTCTCGGTCACCATTTCCGGCGTGACAATCCAGGACGGCTGGGAATTGATTGATGGCGGCGGCGGCATCTATAACCAGCAGGGGAACTTGACGCTGAATGCCGTCACGGTTCGAGACAACACTGCCCCGTCTGGCGGCGGCATTCTCAACACGGGCGTGCTGACCATCACCAACAGCGCCATCATCAGCAACACGGCGTTGAGCGGCAACGGCGGCGGCCTGTATCAACATGTGGGCGGCGCGTTGCACCTCGCCAACACCACGGTCAGCCGCAACCAGGCTCAAGACAACGGCGGCGGCATTGCCAGTGTCGCCGGAACGGTCAGGCTCAACAATGTCACGGTCGCCTACAACACGGCCGACACTGACAGTAGTGGCGACGATGGCGGCGGGCTGTATTATAGCGGCGGCATCACTTTCACGGCCAAAAACTCGATCCTGGCCAACAATGTGGACACCAGTCACGGCATCTATGAGTATGGAATGGCCGACTGCGCCGGGACGTTTGGCTCGGAAGGCTATAATCTGATCGGCGACAGCGCCAACCGGACCGGATGTTTGGGTTTTAGCTCTTCAACCCATGATGATGTCGGCGGCGTTGACTTTTTTGGATACTTGCGGTACGAAGCTGGACTGAGTCCACTTGCCGACAACGGCGGCGCAACGCCCAGCCATGCGCTGTTTTCTCCCTACTATGGCATGTCGGTTGACGCAGCCAACCCGGCCACGCCGGGCAGCGGCGGCAGCGCCTGCGAGCCTTTCGACCAGCGCGGCCAGTCGCGCCCGGTTGACGGGGACACGGATGGCACGGCTCGCTGCGACCGGGGCGCGTTCGAGTACGTTCCTGTCACCGTTGACATCGGCAACGCAACCGTTGTTGAGGGCGCAAGCGCCGTCTTTGCCGTGACGCTCTTGCAGCCCGCCGCTGTCACGGTGACGGTCAAATACTCGACCACGGCCCAGACGGCCAGCGCCGGCGTGGATTACGTCACGGCCTCTGGCACGGTGACTTTTCCCATCGGCAGCGCGATGCAAGCCATCACGGTCACAACGTCGAGCGACACGCTCAAAGAGGACGACGAGACGTTCCTGGTCAATCTGTACGATCCATCCTTTGTTTTCCTGGCCCAATATCAGGGAACGGGAACAATTATTGACGACGATTCCAAACCGGTGCTCACAATCGGCGATGTGACTGTGATGGAAGGCGCCCCTTTCAGCGTTACCCAGGCTGTCTTTGTGGTCACGCTTTCTGTGCCGAGCGGCGTTCAAGTCACAGTGAACTATAGTACGACTCAGGGCACTGCCACGCCGGATGTGGATTATGCGCAGCGTACTGGCTGGGTGACCTTCCCGCCAGGCGCCACGACTCAATCTATCTCTATTCCGGTCTTGGGCGATAACCTGGACGAGAGCCATGAAACGTTCATGGTCAATCTCGGCAATGCAACTGGCGCAACGCTGGGCGATAACCAGGCTGTGGGAACAATTACTGATGATGACACGCCCGCGCTGTCCATCTCCGATGCATCGGCTATGGAAGGGGATAGCGAGCCCACCTACATGTATTTTGATGTGCGATTGTCTGTACCCAGCGTCCAAAACGTGACTGTACAGTATGCCACATTGAACGGCACGGCCACCGCGGGGAGCGACTATATGGCCAAGAGCGGAAGTTTGAGCATCCCGGCCGGCCAAATCATGGGAACGATTGCCATAACCATCACCGGCGATACGGTCAGAGAATTCAACGAGACATTCACAGTGACGCTGACCAGCCCGGTCAATGCTACGATTGCTAACAGCGTGGGCATCGGCACGATCATGGACGACGAAATTTATCGCGTCTTTTTGCCAGTCGTGATACGACAGTAAAGCCCTGACCATCAATCCGGCAAAATTGGGCCTGAATTAAGGCCGGGCTCAATTTTGCCGGACAAGCGGCCTTGCTGACGATGCTGGCAAAAGCCTCCACCGACCGATTTCCGATAGCGAGCGCGTTTGTGGCGCGGCTGCGGGAGGCCCAGGATGCCGAACGACAGCGGCAGGCGCGCGAAAAACAACTGGCAGGGCACTATCAACAGCTCCAGGCCGCCCTAAAGCAAGAGGCTTGGGAGGATGCTATACGGTTAGGGCAGCGCATCCGGCAAACTGCGCCAGACTACGCCAATGGACAGCGGATTGGTACAGCGCTTAAAACGTACCACCCCGGTCCTACTACCACTTCTACATCATCGAACGCAAAAAGCGCAAGATCAGCGTCCCTCCGTTCCGCGACCGGGTTGTGCATCACGCGCTGCCCGGTCAGCCAGCTAGTCCAGACGAGATTGGTCAACTGCGACCAAATCAACTCCAGTAAGAGGGAAAGACCAATGTTGAGCGGTTACACCTTGGGTACGCAATGACTACCATCAGAAGTCCACGTCTGGCCCGTTTGTGCCCCGATCAATTACAGTGGATTTCCCGTCAAAATCACAGAAACATCCTGACATCAACTAGGATTCATCAAAGCACAAACCTCGTATTGCGAGTTCACTACATTGCTACTTCCTCACCCCGCCACCGCCAACACCCGCTCTCCCACCACGCCACACACCCGGCCCTGCCATTGCAACGTCCCTTCCACGACCGCGAACTGGCCCCTTAACACCTCGCGATACGCTGTAAACACCTCCGGGCGCAGGATCACATTGACCACGCCGCCCTCGTCTTCCAACGCGATGAACGTCGTACCCCGCGCCGTCGGCGGACGCTGCCGGGCAATGATCACCCCGCCCACGCGCAGCTTCGTCCCGCCATACTAACATAGGATAGCCCCCGCAAGGCATTGCACAGTCCTCGCACTTCCTATATTTCAGAGCTGCATGGATCGGTGGACAGATCGTGTTGTATGGTGCGGAGAGGCTACAAGGCGACCGACCGTTGTTCATCGTGGAAGCGGAGTTGGACGCGCTGCTCCTGTGGCAGGCGGCGGGTGACTTGGTAGACGTGGTGGCCCTGGCTGGCGCGGGGCGGACGTTGCCAGGTCAGTGGTTGGCTCGGTTGTTGCCATATACACGCATTGTCGCGGCGTTGGATGCGGACAAGGCGGGGACGCTGAACGCCACGCGCTTGGCGGCGTTGTCGGCGCGGGGGACAGTGGTGCGCGTGCCGGAGGGTAATGATGTGACGGAGTACTACCAGGCCGGCGGCGATGTGCGATACAATGCGTGCCACGTAGTTGACAACACAATCAAACTGATTAAACTAATATCTAACCAAAACCCGCAAAAGTATGGGAGGACCTTAACTTTGAAAAATTTCAACGCGCTCGCACTGTGGATACGGGTTGCCGCCGTCATCCCGCTGGTAATGTTTCTGGCAATGGGAATGCGCCTGGCGCAAAACACCACGCCGGTGTATGCTGCGACGCTCCCGCCTGGCGCGCCGGACGGCCCCACGCAAGAGGCCGTCTTTTCCATTACGTGGAACTCTGGTTGCGCGACGCCGCCCGCCGGAGCCGTGACCGCCCTTGAGTATGCCGCCGGCATCTGGGGAGCGACCCTGGTGTCTCCGGTGACGATCACAGTATCAGCCTGTTGGACGAATTCGCTGCCCTGCGCGGGCATTGCCTGTGGCGATACCGCGTCCTACGCACGCTATTTCCCCCAGGCGCCCATGGTGCACACGTACTACCCCATCGCGCTGGCCAACGCTCTCAGCGGGCGCGACCTGGCGCTGGAGGGCCACGACATCAACGTGTTCTTTCATTCCGAACTGGACTGGTCCTTCGCCACCGACACCCCGCCCACCGCAACGTATGACTTCGTCACGACGGCGCTGCACGAACTGGGGCATGGACTGGGGTTTTCGGGCAATATGTATGAGAGCTACAATGTTGGCTTTTGCGGCAACGGGCCGTATTACTGGTACGCTTGCCCAAGCCCCTACGACCGCCTTGTCGTGGACAGCCAGGGAATCACGCTGCTGAGCTATATGGAACCGGATCCACGGGTGCTCGGTAGCAAGCTGAAGAGCGACGCCAACTTTGGCGGCCCCAACACCATGCTCCGCAATAACCATGCCTGGGTCAAACTCTACACACCGACGATCTGGAACCAAGGCGCGAGTCTCTCACACCTCGATCCCTCAGTGGTTAGTTCCGCCGAAGATACGTTAATGTTCCCCGCGTCGTCTTCCCGCCTGCGCGCGATCGGGCCGATCACGCTGGGTATCCTGCAGGATATGGGCTGGCAGGCTGCTGGGAATACCCCCAATCTGAACTCAACCGGGCCGCTGATCGTGGGCGTTAACAACCCGACTCCCTTTACCGCAGACCTCCTTTGGGCTGGGTACGCCGGTCAACCCGTGACCTACACCTGGACCGGCGACGACCACGCGACCATCACGCACACCGACCAGATCAGCCACGACACCGCCCTCCTCACATGGACCACGCCTGGCATCAAGCGGGTGTTCGTCACCGCTACGGGGATCGCCACCCCGACCGCGGCCACGCGCGCGGCGCTGGTCGCCGCGCTGAGCGTCACCGGCACACTTCAGGGCATGGTCGGACAGCCGTATACCTTCAAAGCCGCCCTGTTGCCGTCTGCCATCGGTTTCCCCATCACCTACACCTGGGAGGCCGACAACCAGATCCCGCTCACCCACCCCGACGGGGGTGCCGATGACACCGTGACCTGGACATGGACGGTGTCAGACACACAGCAGATCACCGTCACCGCTCTGATCGCCGACGCGACCATCACCGCAACGCATACCGTCCACACCAAAACAATCGTATTCAATCATTGGGTGTACTTGCCCCTGATCCAAAAGCAGTGAAATAGAGCTGGCGTCATATCGTGTGCAAGTTTTGAGAAAATGAGAGGTGAAATAATGGTAAAGAAAGCACGGCGTGTGATCGTGTCGATCACACACATAGCGTTGATGCTGGGAATACTCGCCACACCGGTCGTGCGCGCCGATACTCCCCCACCTGGCGTGGATACCCCGCCGGGACGCTCCGCGATGCTGCAACCCGCGGCAATCCCCACCACTCAGGTGACGATGGACGAAGAAGGCTACACGCTCTGGACGACGGATTGGGGCGACCAATCCTGGTGCGTCCCCGTTTCGACGCTCCGTTATCCCTTTGACCTGGGGGCGCAGGATCCCACCAAACTATCTGATGCCAGTCTGATCCTTGAGTTCAGCGAGGGCCTGTACCATCACGACGTCCAGGATCCCAGTTGGACGGTGGCCCTGAACGGCAGCCCGCCCGATGATTGGCAATCCGTCGGCAACATCAGCGGGCCGGTCGGGGGTGAGGAAGTTGTCTGGAACACCGCAGTGATCGCCTTTGACGCGCTCCGGTTGATTGACGGCGAAAACAACATCTGGCTGCAACAACACGACACCTGCCCCCAGGAGCCGGGATGCACGACCTGCGCCTGCACCTGTATCAACCTCAAACGCTACACCCTGCGCGCGGGGGTGGACCTGGCCATCAGCAAAGTATCGCCCGAACCCGACCTCCGCAACGTCCGGCCCGACCAGCACGAAGATTCGGAAATTCGCGTCAAATTCACCACGCTGGTTTCGCCGACTACGGTCAACGAGCACACCTTCCAGGTGTACTACCGCGATGACGAACAGCAACCGGTGAACGTCTCCGGTCAGGTACACAAGCTGTCAGATGTCGAATACGCCTTTGTGCCGGACGCACCGCTCAAAGATGGCGTCCGCTACCAGGCACGCGTCTGGGGTGAGACGGATGCAGTGGCTGAGAATTACGGGCACTGGGTCCAGGACTTGAGCGGTGGCCCACTGGAAATCGGCAGACATTGGGCGTTCTGGACGCTCCCCCGACTCGAGGTACAGCTGGAACCGGTGCAGGTCCTCGAAGGCGCGCCACTCGTCGTCGGCAAACCCACCGTGCTGCGCGTTTTCCTCTCCCACGCCAACTTCTACCCGGATGTGTGGTACAAGGACCTGTGGGAATACGTGGATTTAGAGGACGTTCAACTTATGTGGGGGTCACCTTCAGGGATGGATTCGGGAGTTAGTTCGTGGCGCACCGATGGATCGGACTGGCACTTCGAATACACAAAGGAGACGGCGCGTCGCTCTCGCCTCAACGACAAGTTTGCGCAGCTCGCTTCACAGGACAGCATCAATTACTATGGCTTTGTCCCAGAAGAGGTGGGAACTTACTCGATCCAGGCAGTGGTCACAGCTCTCGACAGTCGCGGCGAAATGCAACGCTTCGTCAATCAAGTCACGCGAAATGCCATCCAGACGCGCTGGCTCAACATCCATTCTCGCGCGCTGGCAGTTGGGACGGATTACGACAAAACTGGCACCGTTAATTTAAGTAACGCTGTTTTGGGAAATCGGAGCGGTATGCAGGCTATCTATCCAATACCCAATGTATGGCTGGCGCAAACCGCCAATGCCATCCCCTATCACACACCAACATCTCCAGCGGCATGGCAGGTGACGACTGCCAGCGATTCCCAACTCCTGACAGCTCTCGTGGAGTTGAGCGCCATGTGCGCCGCTACCTCCGGCTGCAATTTTATGGTCGGCTACGTACCGGAGGCCTGGCTGGGCGACATCGGCCTGACCTCGCCACGGCAAGCGTGGTACGGCATGTTAGTACAGAATGCCTACTCCGAGTACTACCGCTTCATCGTCGCCCACGAAGCCGGTCACCTGTACGGCTTCGAACACGATACGCGCCAGGGTGGGCAAGGGTACGATGTGCGGCTCAGGGCAAATCGCCGCATCAGCACTGCCTTGTTGGAGCCGCGCAACCAAAAAACGCTCAGGACCATCAACAGTTTTATGAACGTAGACCCGGCGGAATCCCCCCCGCCGGAACGAATATGGATCGAGTCGCAGAATTACAGCGCCTTGCGCGCCAAATTGACCACTAATTCGCAAGCGCTCCGCCAAACGACGCTGGCCGACCCCTTGCTGCTGGTGACCGGCGTCATCACCCCCTCCACCGGCGACGTGGAACTCGATCCCTGGTATCAACTTGAACCCGGTGAATTCGACGCGCCGCCGGCTGGCCCGTACCGACTGGTCTTCCTGGATGACGCGGGTTATGAGATCGTCGGGTACACGCGCGCGTTCAGCAGCGCCACGACCCTGCAACCGGCGGGCCGGAGCGGCTGGGACATCCCTCCCGACGCGCCCGCGCCCTTCGTACTGAAAGTCCCCTATCCGGCGGCGACGGCGCGCATCCAGATCCGACGCAACAGCGACGATGCGCTCCTGGCCGAGCGCACGCTGAGCGCCACTCCGCCCACTGTGACCATCACCCCGCCGGCCAGCACCACCTGGACCGGCCCACAGCCCATCGTCTGGCAAACAGATCCTGGCGAAACTCGGCATTACATCGTCCAGGTCTCCACCGACAACGGTGCGACGTGGGAAGCGCAGGCCATTCACTTGCCCGGCACGGTTTACACGCTTGAGACAGCGAGTATGCTCAACACCACCCAGGCTCTCGTCCGCGTGATCGCCACCGACGGCCTCAACACCGCCAGCGATACTGCCGGGCCGTTCACGATTGACAATCCCGTGAGTGTGGATTACGTCTCCCCCGCACCAGACGCGGTGAACGTCAACGTGGATCAACCGCTGTACGCCGGTTTCCGCGCCACAATGGACCCCACGACCATCCACAGCGCCACCTTCACGCTCTCCGGCGGGCCTTACGGGACGGTGAACGGCCTCATCCGCTACGACGCCGAGAGCCGCGAGGCCACGTTCATCCCGCAGGCCCGGCTGGCCTACAGCACGACGTATACCGCGCACGTCAGCACTGCGATTCACACGCTGGATGGGACGCCGCTGGCGGACGGCGCGACCTGGAGCTTCACCACCGAGCCGGATTTCAATCCGCCGCGCCCGCGCCTGCTTTCGCCGCAGCACGGCGCACTCGGCGTCCCGCGCAATACAGTTGTCGCCGTGGCGTGGGATCACCCGCTGGAAATCGGCACAATCACGACGGCAACGTTCCAGATGGCGGAGATGCCTACTGCCGTCAGCGGCGTTATCAGT
The DNA here is from genome assembly GCA_036845725.1 of Chloroflexota bacterium. GTDB lineage: Bacteria > Chloroflexota > Anaerolineae > B4-G1 > SLSP01 > DSWT01. The sequence continues at coordinate 8,960 of DAIUDK010000079.1, read as the reverse complement.
GGCAGCGTGGCGTATGACGCCGCCGCGCAGATGGCGACGTTCACCCCAAACGATCTTCTCACGCCGTACACCACCTACGTCGTCACCCTCACCGCCGGCATCACCGACACGCTGGGGAACGCAACCTTCGACCCCACCGTCTGGGCCTTCACCACCGGCGACGCGACTCCCGCGCTCGCCTTCACCGGCAGTTACGCGGATTGGGGCCACGATACGGACGGCGATGGCCTATACGAATACCTCGCGATCCGGATCGGCGTGCAAGTGACCACCACTGGCGACTATAGATTGAAGGGCGTCCTGAATGACTCCGCCGGAGCCGAGATCACCTGGGCAAGCCACACCGCCACCCTCCAACCGGGCGTCAGCTTTATGCCGCTGGCCTTCGACGGGGCCAGCATCGGCGGGCACGGCGTGGATGGGCCTTACAGCCTGACCGGCCTGACCCTGTCCCGCGTCGGGACGGGCGGCGCGTCCGTCCCGCTGGATCAGGCCATGGAAGTCTACCGGACGTTTGCCTATCCCGTCGCCCGGTTCCCGGCGCCGTTGCGCTTCACCGGGCTGCCCGATGTGCTCCTGCGCCCGAAGGAGGCGCTGCTCAACCCGGCCTTCAACGCGCGCAACTACGCCCAACACGTCCTGCTCGACAGCGCGCAGTTGACCTACACCCTGCTGTCCAACAGCGATCTGCGCGCTGGTGTGACGCTCGACAGCAATGGCAATCTGTGGGTGAATCCCACCTCTGACTGGATGGGCTACAGCGACGTGACGCTGCAGGCCACTGACGGCGTCCTGATGGTCCAGGACACCTTCCGCGTGACCGTCGGCTGGGCGCACAGCCTTTATCTGCCGCTGATTCTGCGCAACTTCGACAACGCGCTGGCAATGCGCAGCAACTGGGTCGTCGCCCTCCACGACGATTTCGAAGCCGACGGCCCGTGGCGGTACGGGAGTAGTATCTCGATTCCGCCGGGAGGAATGTATTACGGGGGTCGGCGCGATTGCAAAGCCTACTCCGGGCAATACAGCATGTGGCCGTTCGGCGACGGCGAAGACGGCGCGCTGCTGCCCTGCAACGCCGCCTATCCCAACACGCTGGTCTCGAACATGGTATCCGGAATCAGCTTTAACCTGGAGCACACCACCCAGGCCGAACTACGCATGAAAGTCTGGACCGACCTGGCGCCGGGCGACGAGATTTGCGCTATGGCCGCCCTGGACGCGCCAGTTCCCGACGACGATCCCCGCTGGCTCACGTACTACGGCGTCTGCCGTTCCGGCACAAGCAACGGCTGGGAAGACCTAGCACTCGATCTGAGCGATGTGCCGGTGATCGGCAACCTGATCGGCCAGGAGAAAATCTGGATTGCCGTGCGATTCCAGGCGAACAAAACCGAATCCCGCCCCGGCGGCGCGTATGTGGACGACGTTGTGTTGAGAATCTGCCCGGAGGGTCTGACGTGCGACCCGGCGTTAGGGTCTATCACCCTCGACAAACCCTCCACCACCAGCATCGGTAATTACGACGGGTTGGTTAGTGCAGCCGCCCTGGCCGTCGAAGACAACGGGCGCGTCCACGTCGCGTGGACCGGGGCGCTCAATCCGCACTTTGATGGCTTTGCCTTCTACGCGACCTCCACTGATGGCGTCGCCTGGACGCCGTACCAACTCTTGAACTACTGGCAGGACTACGATCCGCAGCTCGCCGTGGACAATACACGTCATCGAGCGCATCTGGTCTACCGCAGCAACTACGACGGCATCCTGCACCACACCATCGCGGACGGCGTCGTCTCGGACCCCAACGTGCTGGATCGGGATACGGTCACCTCGCCCAAAATCGCGGTCAACCCGACCACCGGCTACGCCTACGCCGTGTGGCACAAAGGCTATTACTACCCCATCGGCAACGACATGCTCACCTGGCGGCGGCGCCTCTGGTATGCCTCCTGGGATGGCGCAAGCTGGACCGCGCCGCAGTGGCATGTCAACGACGGCGACACCGAGTACGCGGCCATCGCCGCCGCGCCGGAAGGCGGAACTATGTTGGCCTGGTTCCAGCAGTGGTCGCAATCCCTCGGCGGGGCGCTCGATCCGGGCGCTCCCATCGTCCCCCGCACGGCCTACGGAACCACCCCGAACGACTTCCCGCTGCGTCAGGCCGTGAGCGCGCCCTACGAAATACCGGAAAAGGACAACAGCATCTTGCTCACCTACTCCCCCGGCGACCAGAAATACTACCTGGTCAGCACCCACTTAATGTGGCCCGGCCATTCGCGGGTCTATCGCTACGTCTGGGAGAACGGTGCGTGGGCCGGACCGCTGGAGGTGTCCGAGAACACTTCCGGGTGGGCCAACGCGTGGTACATCGGAGCCGCCAGCGATCAACCGCTCGTCCACTACATTTACAGGAGTGACGATGACACATTCTATGTGCGGACAGAAACCAACGGGGCACTCAGCGCGGCGCAATCTCTGACCGATGACCTCGCCACGCGCGGCTACACCGGCACGCCAGTAGCCTTCTTCGTGGATCACGCAGGAGGGTTGCACATGATGGTGAGCGGGGCCAAAGACGGCGTCGCGGGGTTCTACTACGTGCATCCCTAGCGGTTCAGCGTGGGCGTCCGGGTATGGCAACGTAAAGATGCCATACCCGGACAGTATTGAGAGGCGTTGCCCGGCCGTATGCCTTGCAGCGACCTCAATCATGATGGCACGCATACCGGACAGCGCCACTAGGAAAACACTTTACATTCATACATTCCCTCACCCCACCACCGCCAGCACCCTCTCCCCCACCACGCCACACACCCGGCCCTGCCATTGCAACGTCCCTTCGATCACCGCAATGGTCCCATGTCAATACCTCCTTACCGTTTTAATGGCATGCGCTTACCGATACTGGCACGCAGGTGGGTGATGAGATCAGAGTCATCACGGATAAAATAATGGCTAGTATCCGGGTCACGGAGTATATCGGCGGCGGCGACAAACCCGGTCCGCAGGCGATAGCGCACCCACAGCACATTCACTCCCAGCCGTTGAGCCACTTGGGCAGTAGTGAGGTAACCCGAGGGTACCGCTTGGGGATCGATCCCGCTGCTGTGATGCCAGCCCTGGTTCTGCCGCAACTCACGCACCGTTCTCACGGCTACCCCCTGCCGGTGCGCGGTGTGGAATCCTTCAGCCTCCAGTTGTGCTGCGATTTGGGCATCACCCAGACCTTGCTGGAAGAGGGCGCCGATGCGTTCGATCATGACGGCGTAGTCCCGAACATCCGTGCACTGCGCAGTGGGGACGGTGGCCTCATACGTGCTGCAGTGGCCTGAAACCCACACGATACGCACGGCGACCAGGTCGGGAGCCTCGCGGGTCAGGATCACGCTCTCGATCAGACTACGCAACAGTGTTTTCTGCTGGGCGGGCGCGAGTTGCGGCCACAGTTCAGGCAGCCGTGTTGAAATGTGGGCAAACTGAGCCCGCAGTTCAGGAGTGATGGCGGCAGGCGGCGTGACCCGGGCGCGATAACCGGCGATTTCCTGTTCTAGCGCATGGAGGAGGTGGAGTTGCTGTTCCCAGCGGCGCTCGAGTTCGGCCGCCACCAGGCGGTTTTCGGGGTCAACGTGCATATACTGGCGTTGGGCGAACTGGACATCGTACTCGGCGCGTTGTAAGCGCATGTTCCATTCGGTCTCGCGTTGCGCGTGTTCGGCGGCCTGCACTTCCAATACGGCCGCCAGCGCGTCCAGATGCGCGGGCTGTAGCGCGGCGAAAAAGGCAGCCACGACCACAGCGTCGACGCTGGAGCCATGGATGGCCGGACAGGGCGAAGTGCCAATACGTTTGGACAAGCCGAAGCACTGGTAAATGTACTGGTGCGCGTGCTTGTAGTCGACCTGACAGCGATGGCCACACTGCCCGCACACGGCGATCCCTTGCAACAAGGCCGTGCCCTCGCGTGCCGCTCCAGGAGAGGGATCCGCTGCGTGATAGTACTTTACTGCGTTCGCGTGCAGACGCGCCTGATTGGCTTGATATTGTTCCCAGGTGATGTACGCGGGATAGACATCCGGCTTGAGTTGTCGCCACGCCTCTTGCGGCTGGTTGACGCGTCCACTCTGGGGATGTCCCGCACGGCGTTGTGTAGGATCAATCTGTGTACGTCCATAGGCGAAGACCCCGGCGTAGGCCGGGTTGCACACGATGTTGTAGACTGCCGTGTACGTAGCTTCCTTCCACACGATTTCACCCTTATCCGGGCCACTGCGTTGTTGCCGGGGTAGCAAAGCGTGTTCGCGGCGTAGGAAGCGCACCACCTGACTACAACTCCCCAACGCGACAAACTGCGTCAGCACCCGCCGAATACTCGCCTGCACGTGCTGATCTGGGTCCAACACGACTGTGCCGTCGTCCAGACGCACCAGGCCGGTCGGCAAGTTCTGGCGATATTCGCCACGCTCTACCTGGCGCAGGCGTCCGGCTTCGAGGCGTTGTTTCAGTAAGTGTAATTCCGCTTCGCTCATTGTGCCTTTCAAGCCCAACAAGAGTCGATCATTGAATTGACGTGGATCATAGACCCCGTCGTTGTCGGCGATCAATGCGCCAAACACCGCCGCCAAGTCAAGCAAATGATACCAATCTCCGTTATTTCGCGCAAGTCGCGAGACTTCGTAACCGATGATAATGCCTACCTGCCCAAGCGAAACCTCGGCCACCAGGCGTTGGAAACCGCTGCGGTAGGCGCTCCCGCTGCCAGAAAGCCCCTGATCTTCATCAATGACGTGAATCCGCGCCATAGGCCAGCCCAAGCTCCGGGCACGGTCGACCATCTGACGCTGGTTGTGTTGGCTTTCCTGGTTCTTGGTCACTTGTTTGAGGGTGGATTGGCGGATATACACATAGGCGGCGCGTTGCAGATGCGTTGCGGTGACTTTGACAGCGCCGACGCCCGCGTAGGTGGATAGATCACTCCGGTCGTTCATCGTGTACCTCCTGAGCCAGGACTTGCTGGCACATCCGCACTAATTCCTGGTACACGACTTGTTGTTGTGTCATCGTCAGCCTGTTCCAAACTTCGTGGGCCGCAATGACCGGTGGCGTGGTTGACTGCCCCTTGAATGCCCTGATCTCCTCCGGCTTTACTGTGTGTTCCATCATCTTCCTTGTCCTCCACTTGCTGACTCACAATGATTGTGTAAGTTGCCAACAAGTGTCGCACAGATTCTCCACACAGCGGCTGGGTGGCCTGGGGTGGAATGTCGGGAGCACGATCTGTAACTGCCAGGGGCACGCGGCAGTGCAGACCAGGGCGCAGTTCAATGACACAGTCATCATCACCACGCTTCTCTGCACCGAGATCGACGAGAGGGAATTGCTGTCCGTACAACGGGTGTCGAGGATCGGTGATGGTAATGTTTCCGTTTAGTACTACCTGTCTAGCCGTTAGCGGGGTAGTATCTTGGGTGCAGTGTGCACCTCCCACGCAACACCTCGCGATACGCCGCGAACACCTCCGGGCGCAGGACTACGTTGACCACACCCCCCTCGTCCTCCAACGCGATGAACGCCGTGCCCCGCGCCGTCGGCGGACGCTGCCGGGCAATGATCACCCCGCCCACGCGCAGCTTCGTCCCGCCATACTAACATAGGATAGCCCCCGCAAGGCATTGCACAGTCCTCGCACTTCCTATATTTCAGAGCTGCATGGATCGGTGGACAGATTGTGTTGTATGGTGCGGAGAGGCTCCAAGGCAACCGCCCGTTGGTCATCGTGGAAGCCGAACTGGACGCGCTGTTGCTGTGGCAGGCGGTGGGTGACCTGGTAGACGTGGTGGCCCTGGCAGGCGCAGGACGGACATTGCCGGCACAATGGTTGGCGCGGTTACTGCCGTATACGCGCATTTTCGCGGCGTTGGATGCGGACAAGGCCGGGACGCTGAACGCCACGCGCCTGGCGGCGTTGTCGGCGCGGGTGACGCCGGCGCGCGTGCCGAAGGGCAATGATGTGACGGACTATTACCAGGCGGGTGGCGATGTACGTGCGTGGGTGACGGCGGTGACCGGCGATGACGCGCAGTTTCCGCTGCGGGTGGTGATCCCGCCGGACGAGGCGCGGATGCCGGGGCTGGCGGTGCCGGCGGGGAGGTGGCAGCGTATGGACGATGGGAGCATTGTGGTGGTGTATGTGTCGGCGGAGGAGATGGCGGTGTGCAGGGAGGCGACGCGGGTGTGCGGGGGAAGATGAACAACGCCTTGGTGTCGTCTGTACCTATGATTTTGATAGACCCTGTTCCAGTGGTTCGCCGATAAAGAGTATCCATCGACGACAATTAGAAACGCCCACTCGGAGTTTACAGAAGTTTGTCTTTTTGCAAAGATCGTAATACACTAAAGACGGTTTGAGCAACAAAACGTCCCACAGTGTAACCAGCACTTGGGGCGATGTCCACGGCGATCTGACCGCCCTGGCGAGTGCATCCGCCCCCGCGCGTCAAACGCCGGGGAGCGTTTGTTATAAGGACCAGGCTGTTTCCTTCGCGAGTATGCAATGATCAAAGATGAACTCAATCGAGCCGACGTGCACGCTGACAACATCGGCGTGGTAGGCGATTACACCTCTATTGAGGGTGGTATCCACTTCCACCGTGAAACCATTATCTATGACGGCGTCAAGCCCGTCTCTGCCGGCCACCTGCTCGATGCCTGTCAGGCGCAGGTGGCCAGTGTGCTTTTCGACGCTCGTTTCAAATACGACGCCAACCTCTACGTCAACCGCGCTGTTGAGCAGGAACTGAATGCCTTCTTTGACACCCCACTGGATGGTCCCGCACCCAACTGCTTCCTCATCGTCGCTCCTGCCGGGAGTGGCAAGACAAACCTGCTGTGCGACCTGGCTCGTGTGCGCGTAGCCCAGCAACCGGTGGTGATGCTATTGGGCGGTAATACCTCACTTAGCGGAACAACCGGTTTGTTGGGTGCAGTCAAGGACGAGTTGGAGATTGCCAGTTCCGCCATCGCCTTCCGTAACGCCGGTGACAGCCTTCATACCCTAGACCGTCTGGCAGAAGAGACAGGGCGCAACGCGCTACTCTTCCTGGATGCCATCAACGAGCACAACCGTCCGGTCGCAATGCGCCAGGCATTGGAGGATCTCTTCCGCAGAACACGCGGACGACGTGTCAAGCTAGTGGTTACCTGCCGTGACTACTACTGGGGGTTGTTCAAAGGACAGTTTTGGAAAGGCGTAACCGTCAACGAACTGCCAGATGAAAACGAAGAAATAGATGGCGAATCAGAGAATGATTTCAGCCGCTTTGCCCTTGACGAACACGAACGCGCACTGACGCTCTACCTGGATCACTACAATATCATCGGAGGGCTGGTAGGTGAAGCGGTGGAGCAGTGCCGCCACCCCCTCCTCTTGCGCTTCTTCTGCGAAGCCTATCGCAATGAAGACATTGACGAAGTTGAAGACATCCGCCTCAAGGAGTTGTTCGATCACTATTGGAGTCAAAAGCTTGCATCCATTGCTGAGCGAATGCTTGAACCCGGCAGCGAGCGGCTACTGAATGGGCTTATGGAGGAAGTGGGAAGTTATCTGCTGAATATTGCAGCCTATATGCTCCAAAACAACGTCCGTGCTATCCCTTTGGACGAGATGGTTCAGGCGACGCAGCGCACGGAACAATATGACGATCCTCGTTCTGTCTACGGTCGCATCCAGGACGAATTCATCATCCTGGAAGAGAAGGAGCACGGTACAGGGCAAAGCAAAGAGATCCAGGTCGCCTTCGTCTACGAAGAGTTTATGGAATATGTCATGGCACGTGCTTTGATCTATAAATGGGATCAGGCAGGTTTGGATGAATCTGCTATCCTGAACGAGATCGAAGCACTGACAGGTAAATACGAATCCTTTGCCCAGATCCTGGGCGTGATGGTCTACTTGGCGCTGATGTTGAAGAAACAACGTAACCTGGCACTGTGGCCGCTCTTACTAAGTCAGGGGCAGAAATGGCAGCAGGTGGTCTTCGAAGCCTTTCGTAAACTGCCTGAGGATCAGATAGATAGTAACGTGCTTGATACCCTTGAGCAGATGTTGCGGATGGATGATGAAAATCTCCATGAAAAGGCCCTAGACCTTCTGAAACTCAGAAGAGTGGGAACAGCAGCCTCGAAGTCCATATCGCTAGCGAATAGGATATGCAGTCTAGCAAACTCATCACAGAACTCTGTTGCACGGAGAGCTGCGTTGGTGCTAGGCTATGCTCCGTTTGATGTAGCTGTGCCAGTTCTTATTGAGGTGTTGCACCATTCCAGCTCAAAGGTTCGCGATAACGCGGTGACAGCGTTAACTCGACAAGGGCAATCAGCGACACCATTCCTCGTCACTGCGCTCAAGGATCGTGATAGCATTGTGCGGCGCAGGGCAGCCCAAGCCCTGGGGCAGTTGAGAGACGCCCGAGCAGCGGAGCCCCTCATCGCTGCGCTCAAGGATCGTGATAGCAATGTGCGGCAAGGGGCAGCCCAAGCCCTGAAACAGTTGAATTGGAAACCGTTGGGTAGAGAGCTCACTGCCTGGTATCTTATGATTCGACGGAATTGGCAGCAATGCGTGCAATTAGGGGACGCAGCGGTGGAGCCCCTCATCACTGCGCTCAAGGATAGCGATTGGAGGGTGCGGCAAGGGGCAGCCCAAGCCCTGGGACAGCTGGGAGACGCCCGAGCAGTGGAGCCCCTCATCACTGCGCTCAAGGATAGCGATTGGAGGGTGCGGCAAGGGGCAGCCCAAGCCCTGGGACAGTTGGGAGACGCCCGAGCAGTGGAGCCCCTCATCGCTGCGCTCAAGGATCGTGATAGCGATGTGCAGCAAAGGGCAGCCCAAGCCCTGGGGCAGTTGGGAGACGTCCGGGCAGTAGAGCCCCTCATCACTGCGCTCAAGGATCGTAATAGCAATG
>DAIUDK010000078.1:0-25539 GCA_036845725.1 Chloroflexota bacterium | reverse complement strand
TCAAAAAGGGCAGCAATTCCCGGGTCGCAAACTCGGCGGGGGTGGAGAAATCCACAAGGTGATGATGCGGACTTTCCCTGGGTCGATGGGGAAGAGCAGCCAGCGCTTTGGTATGTGGCGGCGCACCTGACGCAGTGTCTCCGCCAGGTCGGCGGTCTGCTGCGCCCGGCGCGGGTCTTGCGCCCACAGACCGGCGTAGTCGTGCAGTTGCGCGTCGATGGTGGAGGGTTCCCAGACAAAATGCCCCGGCGGGTTGACGCTGATCATCGCCGAACGCTGCAGGCTCTCCGGGTAGCGGGCGGCGTAGATCTGCGCGATGCGCGTCCCGTAGCTCATGCTGAACAGGTTGATCCGGTCGTAGCCCAGGGCGACGCGGGTCATTTCCATGTCCTCGACCACTTCGAGGATGGTGTAGCCGTTCAGATCGACGCCGGCGGCTTGCAGGCGTTGGCTGGCCTGGTCGATCGCCCGCGCGATGTTGGCGAGCGATGCAGGCTCAAGTAGATCGTTGCCTTTGCCACGGAAGGCCCGGCCGATCTCGGGACAATCCAGGACGACCGAGCCGTCCACGCCGCGATAGCCGACCAACACGACATCGTGATCCGCCAGCAGCCACGCGGGGGTCCAATACTTGATGTTGCTCGAACCGGGGCCGCCTTCCAGGCAGAAGAGCGGTTCGCGGGGTTGCTGAAGCCGCCGTCCACCGGGACGACGACCGCCGGTGGTCAAGCGCGGCGCGATATGGAAATCGCGGCTACTTTAGACGCCGCTAAACGCGCTGAAGCCGCCATCCACCGGTACGACGACGCCGGTCACAAAGCTGGCGCCGTCGGAGAGCAGCCATAGCGTGGTACTGATTAGATCCTCCGGCACGCCGAAGCGGCCCATCGGGGTGTGGGCGATAATGGTCTTACCGCGCGACGTGAGTTCGCCCGTGTCCTTTTCGGTGAGCAGGAAGCGGTTTTGCTCGGTGAGGAAGAAGCCTGGCGCGAGGGCGTTCACGCGGATGTCCGGCGAGTACTCCTGGTTCATATGCACCGCCAGCCATTGGGTGAAGTTGCTGATCGCGGCTTTGGCCCCGGAGTAGGCGGGGATGCGGGTCAGCGGGCGGAAGGCGTTCATCGACGAGATGTTGAGGATCGCGCCGTGTTTCTGCTCCGCCATCAACTTGCCGAAAACCTGGCTGGGCAGCAGCGAGCCGATGAAGTTGAGGTTGAAGACCCACTGCACCGCGTCGGCGGGCAGGTCGAAGAAAGAGGCCGTCGCGCTGGTCGTGGCCTGCGGCTTGTTGCCTCCCGCGCCATTGATGAGGATGTCCACGCCGCGATACGCCGCCAGCACGGCCTGCGCCGCCGCTTCGATGCTGGGCTTGTCAAGCACGTTGCACTGCACCGCGATGGCCTCGCCGCCCTCGGCGACAATCTGATCCACCACCCGCTGCGCCGCTTCGACGAACAGATCGAGCACGGCCACTTTGACGCCGACGCGCCCCAACGCCAAACTCAGCGCCCCGCACAACACCCCCCCGCCGCCCGTCACGACGGCGACCTTACCTTCGAGTCCAAATAATGCGTTCAAGTAAGTTTTGTCCATGTCAGTCTCCTTGTTATTGGAGAATCATGAATCACGTATCTCGATTCAGATTCATGATTCATGATTCTTGATTCACAATTTGTACGCGCGTTTTGTCAAGCGATATGCCAAATCCAGGATCATTTCGCGCGCGTCATCCATATCGACGATGTGACGGACGACGAGGCCGGCGACCCAGTTGGCGCTGGCGCGGCGCCACACGTCGTGCCGGGCGGGGATGGAGGGGAAGGCGCGCGTGTCGTCGTTGAAACCGGTGGTGTTGTACAGGCCGGCGGTCTCCGTAATCCGGTCGAAGTAGCGGCGCATCCCGGCGAGGCTGTCGTGGAACCACCACGGCGGCCCCAGTTTGAGCGCGGGATAGTGCCCGGCCAGCGTTGCCAGCTCGCGGGAGTAGGTGTCCTCGTCTAGGGTGAAGAGGATGAGCGTGAGCCGTGGATCGTTGCCATACTTCGCCAGCAAGGGCCGCAGGTTGTGCGTGAACTCCGAGACGACCGGGATGTCGCAGCCTTTGTCCAGGCCGAAGCGGTCGAAGATGGCGCGGTTGTGGTTGCGGAACGAGCCGGCGTGGAGCTGCATCACCATCCCGTCTTCAATGCTCATGCGCGCCATCTCCATCAGCATGTGACCGGTGAAGCGTGTGGCATCCTCGGCGGTCGCCGCGCCCTTGAGCGCTCGCTGGAAGATAGCGTTCGCTTCGTGCGGCGTGAGTTCGCCTGTGTAGGCCGTCAGCGCGGCGTGGTCGGTGGCGCGCGCGCCCATCTCGACGAAGAAGGCGCGGCGCTCTTCGAGCGTTCGGACGAGCGCGGGGTAGCTGTCCACTTCGAACCCGACGGCGGCGCTGAGCGCGTTCACGTTGGTGCGCCAGTTGGGGGCGTCCAGGTTGACGACGGCGTCGGGGCGGAAGGTGGGCAGCACGATGCCGGACCAGCCGGAATCGCGGATGGCCTGGTGGTCTTTCAGGCTGTCGCTGGCGGCGTCGGTGGTGCAGAGGACTTCGATCTTGAAGCGCTCGTACATCCGGCGAGGCGAGAATGCAGGCGACGCCAGTTGTGCGGCGATGTGGTCGTAGATGGCCTGCGCGTTCGCGCCGCACGGTTTTTCTTCGACGCCGAACACTTCAATAAGTTCGTGTTGCAGCCATATTCCGCTTGGCGTGCCGCGGAACAGGTGGAAATGCTCGGCGAACGTCTGCCATATCTTGCGATGATCCTGTTCCACCGGGCCATCGTCGGTGCGGGGGACGCCCAGTGCTTCCAGCGGGACGCCCTGTGAGTACAACATACGGAAGACGTAGTGGTCGGGGATGATCAGTAAATCCGCTGGGGTGCCGAAGCTGGCGCGCTCGTCCACGAACAGGCGTGGGTCCACGTGTCCGTGCGGGCAGACGAGCGGCAAATCGGTGATTGAGGCGTAAAGCTCGCGGGCTACCGCCTGTTGCGCCGGATCGGGATCGAAGAAGCGGTCGGGCGACAGTCCGTCTTTGTGTAAAGTCCATTTTGTGTTGGGCATATTTTCCCTCCAGGAACGTGTCTTTTCAGTTGGCATTATTGACCACTTGAGTTATCAAACGTCATTCCGAAGCCCCGTTCTTCACTGGCGAGTATCTGGATAGTAACAGAAGGGGCTGAGGAATCTATTACGTGCGAGATTCCTCACTCCGCTGCGCTCCGTTCGGAATGACGGAAATGCGAAACATTTCAATCCGTTGAGAATGGTGCCAGATGCCGCTGGAAGTGTTGGTCGAGCAGCGTTTCGTAGACGGCGGCGTGTTCGTCCAGCAGCGTCATCAGTCGGTCGCGGTAAGCGTCCAACACCGAGCCGAACGTCACGTGCAGCACCTGCCGCGCGTCGAATTGGTCCAGCAGATCGGGTAGGTCCGCGTCAGTCAACGTTTCTAGCACGGGCACGTTCGCCAGTTGCGCAGACACGTGATAGGTGGCCCGGTCGGTTTCGTAGCGCCCGATGGAGAAGGCGTAGACCTTGCGGAAGAACGTTGGGGCGACTTGCGCTACCGTTCGCAGTGCCTCCAGGTAGCTGGTGCCGGCGGTCTTGAGGTGCACCAGGCCGCCCGTCAACCGTGCGGCAATACCGTAGATCGAGAATTTGTCCGAGCCGGAGTGCAGGCTGAGCTTGTACGGCCCCACCGTCCGCGCGACGGCGGCGTGGCGCGCGAAGGCGTCCGTGAAGGTGGGGATGTCGCCGATGTAGTCCACGCCCTTCTCGAAGCGCCCGACGAAGCGCGGCGCCAGACTCACCCACTGCACGCCCAGCCGCCGCAGCTCCAGCGCGACGAAGAGGTGCTCTTCCGGTGAGGTGGGCGTCTCTGTCTCGTCCACGGAGACTTCGAGATCGAATGGGCGGTCACCCATCCGCGCGGCGATGTGGCAATGCATCATCGCGGTGTGGGCGATGGCGCGCCCGTACTTGGCGGCGGCGCGCTCCACCGTTTCCCTGTCGAAGGCGAGGGTGAAATCGTCCATGGCGAAGGTTTGCCGGCAGTAGCGGCGGCACATCGCTTCCGGCGTGTCATCCAGCGCGTCCCAGGGCAGCGCCGCGAATTTGGCACTCACGGCATCCGGCGGGGCGGTGTGCGCGTCATTATCGACGTGGTCACCGGGATCGATGGTGAAGAACGTGTACCCGGCATCGATAAAGGTATCGGCGTCGGCGGGCGTTTTGAGGTGATCTGCGTCCGCGCCCCACGGCGCGCGCCAGTCCATCTGGAAGAGGCCCCAGAGCGCGTCATCCATCACCTGCTGTGGCGTGCGCCCGGTGCGGGCGTTCTCGCGCACCGACTGCTGCGCGAAGATCGGCGCGATGCCGGGATAGCGTTCCGCCGCCATGATGTGCCCAGGCGTGGCGACGCCAAGCCGGTCGCCGAAGCCCGCCGACGTGTGCAGGCCCAGCGGTGTGGGGTTCAGCCACGGCAATTTTTCGCGCAGCACGGCGGCGTTGGCGGGCGTCAGCGGGCAGAGCAGGGCGTTTCTATACGGCGCGCCGGAGAAGGGTGCCAGTGTGTCCGCGTTACCCAAGACAACCAAGTACCGCTCGCCGCCGGTTTCGCGGCGCGCGAGGCAGTAGGTCGCGCTCTCGTGATCGACCGCGGACTTTGCATAAATCTCGAAACCGGGTAATTGTTCGATTTTCATAATCAGTCACCTCGTATAATTAACCACGAATGTTTGCTTTCGTACACGGATGAACACGGGAAACACGGATTTTATATCATTCGTGGCTTAATCTTTTACCCTTGCGTTTTCATGTGTTTGGTCATCACGGCATCCAATTCCGGGTGGACGATGCAGTTTTTGAAGGCGAACGATTGCAGGATGCGGTCGAGTTCGGCCTCCGATAGCCCCTTGAAGAGTTTGGCGTAGGGGATTTGTAGCAGTGCGCCAATGTAGGTTGCCATGGTCGCCTGGGTGAGATAGCGTTCGATGCCGGCAACGCTGATGTCCTCATCGCCTACGGTTTCGACGATTTCGTGTGCCAGGGTATGGACGATGTCTTTGGCCGGCGTGGTCGGCAGCCAGCCCATCCAGAAATCGCTGTTGAGGAGGATTTTGCTTTCCAGGCTGTGTTTGATGCGCTGGATGTACTCGGATTCGGGGTGAAGATAGACCCAGCCCATCACGCCGACGTCTTTGTACGTCCAGGTAGTCCAGTGGACGCCGTACTGTTCGAAAACGCTGATCTGGTCATCCAGCGCGCGCATCCGGTCGGGAACTTCGGCGGCGGAATTGTTGTACGGGCTGCCGAATTCGCCCGCCCACAGGGGAGCGTTGTACTTCTGCATGAACTGTGTGCCTTCGTGGGCGAGGAGGTTGACTTCCTGCCATTTACGGTTCCATTCCGCGGTGGGGTAGGGGCCGGGGCCGAAGCCGGGCCGGGTGTAGTTGTGGCTGCTGTAGAGCAGATTGTCGGCGAAGGGTGCGTCAAACTGGGCGAAGCGGCTGGAGTAGCTGTCGCCCTCCAGGATGATGATGTGGTCGGGATCGATGGCGCGGATAGCGCTGACGATGCGCCGGTAGAGGGCGTTGATCTGGTCCCACTTCGGCTCGCCCATACCGGTCAGCCTCCCGCGCGGGTTGCCGGTGTGCGGCTCGTTCATTACGTTGTACCCGGCGACGGCGGCGTTGCCCTTGAAACGTTCTGCCAACACCTCCCACAGGGCGATCCAGCGATCCTGGAAGTGCGGGTGCTGCCAGAAGAGGGCCTGGCGCGAGCCGTTGTCGGAGTGCCAGTCGGTGTTTTGATTGCCCTGGACGGCGTGCATATCGATGATGGCGTAGAGGCCGTGTTTAGCGCACCAGCCGATTGCCTGTTCCAGCCGTGAGAAGCCGCTTTCGAGATAGGTGAACGGTGCGGCGTCGCTCTCGAAATGGCGGTAGTTGACCGGCAGGCGTACCACGGTCGCGCCCTGCGCTTTCATGAAGACGATGTCATCTTCAGAAAGGAAATAATCAAGCATGCGCTCGAAGAAGAAGTGCGCTTTGCTTTCGCCGATGGTGTCGGCCAGCGTGGCGCGGATCGCGTGTTCCGAGCCGGGGTAGCCGTTGATGAAGTTTTCCATATTCATCCAGCCACCCACGCACGCGCCGCGAAGCCGTATTTCCTGGCCTTGCGCGTCAACAACTTTCCCATGGCGAACTTGCAGTAAATCCATTATGATAACCTCCTCAGGTGATTGGTATGTGTTAACTTATGAATGGAGTTAGAGGGTGTTTTTCGTTTGCGGGCGTAACCCGCAAACGAAAAACACCCTTAAATTTACGGTTCCTCTACCATGGCGCGGAGGATTTCCTCCAACGCGGCTTGCTCGCGCCCGTAGCAGGTCCAGTCACCGGCTTCCAGGCAGGCTTGGGCGGCCTGGTAGCGTTCCCAAGCCTGCGCGGCGAGCGATTCCAGGTCGCCTTCCGTCATGGTGGGGGTGATGCCGCTGTCGCCGTTGAGGACTTGCAGCAGAGCCTCGGCGAGCGTTTCGCCCATGACGATGCGGTCGTCGTAGGCAACGATGATGCGTTTCAGTTCGGGCAGGTGCCCCGATTCGGATTCCAGATAGAGTGGTTCCACGTAGAGGAACGTGTTTTCGATGGGGATGACCAGCAAATTGCCGCGCAGCACCCGCGAGCCACGTTGGTTCCACAGCGCGAGTTGCTGTGATATGATCGGGTCCTGATCCGAGCGCGCCTCGATTTGCAACGGTCCGTACACCAACCGGTCTTTGGAGAGTTTGACGATCCCCAGTTCGCCGTAATCGTCGCCGTCGCAATCGGCGTAGAGCCAGGCGATCATGTTCTGTTTTTGTTTGGGCGTGTACGGACGGATGAGCATAAATTCGACCTGCTCGGAGCCGGGCGCGCGCATGATGACGTAGTAAGGTTCCATAGCCTGTTGGGTGGACTCCACCAGTTCTTGCGGGATGTCCCACAGGTCCTCGCGGTTGTAGAAGACTTGCGGATCGCGCATGTGGTAGGTGGCGTACATATTCGACTGGTATAGGAACAGCGTCTCCGGGTAACGCCAGTGCTCGAGCAGTACGTGCGGCATCGTCTCCACCGGTTTGAAGAGATCGGGGAAGATGCGCGCATACGTGGCGGCGATGGGGTCGTCCGGATCGATCAGATAGAAGGTGATCTCGCCCGTGTAAGCGTCGATGGCGACTTTGACGCTGTTGCGGATGTAGTTGACGCCGCCGAGCGGCTCGGAGTAGGGGAAGTGATCGGTCCAGGTGTAGGCGTCGAACAGCCAGACGATGCCCGTAATCCCGTCGGCGGTTTCGGCGATGACGGGATAGGGATCGTCGTCAAACCACAGCATCGGCGCGATGGTCTGTGCACGGTCGTGGATGGTGCGGTGGAAGAGAACGCGGCTGTCCCTGGTGATGGCCGGCGAAAGGAGCAGTTGCGTGCTGCCGAACCGCGTCGCCAGGAGCAGTCGCCGGAACAGGCCGCCCAGCGCGACGCCGTCGGGGCCGCTGTAGCGGTTGTAAGCGTTGGCGTCGCCCTGCGGATAGTCGAATTCGTCCTCTTTGGCGTTGATGACGACGTAGTTTTTGGTCAGTTCGCCGAAGTAAATCTGCGGGCGCTCAATCTGGAGTTCCGGCGCTTCGCTCACCGGCGGGATGTCACGCACGATCAGGTTGGGCAGACCCTCGCGGCTCACTTCGTTGGCGTAGTTCAGCGCGAGTCCGTAGCCATGGGTGAAGATCAGATGTTGGTTGATCCACGTCTTGGCCTGTTCCGCCAGCTCCTCCACGTCGATTTCCCGCGCGGCGAGCATCACCTGGCGCATGTGCCCGTCGATGGTGTAGCGGTCGATGTCCACCTCGTTGAAGCTGTAGTAAAGGCGGATTTCTTGAAGCTGGCTGTAGGTGCGCAGCAAGGGGCGGTAGTCCCATAGACGCACGTTGTTCAGCACGTCGGCGTTGGTCTCAAGCTCGCCGGCGGTGAGGACGCCCGTGCCCGAGTAGGTCTGCTCTGTGATGTCATTCAGGTCGTAAGCGTAGCGCGTGTAGCGGATGTTGTGCTCGATATAGGGTTTTTCGAGCATGAACTCATTTGGTTCGACGGTAAACTGCTGGATGGCGGCGGGATAGCCTGGCCCGAGCACTGTGACCGCCAGCCAAAAGCCAGCGATGATGAGCAGCAGCTTCCATTTGCGGATGAAGGCGTTGAGGATCAGGACGGCAGAAGCGGCGAAAAAGAGCACGGCCTGAATGGTGTACAGGGGCAGACGTGCGTTGATGTCGGTGTAACCGGCGCCGAAGACGACGCCCGTTGTGGTTTGCAGGAGTCCGTAGCGGTTGAGTAGCCAGCCAAAACCGGCGAGCAGCATCCACAGCGCGCCCAGGATCGACATGTGGGCGGTTGTCGCACGGGACTTCGTCTGCCCGAAGATCGCGTAGCGTCCGAGCACGCCGAGGAACGCCAGCGCCACCAGTATCTTCGCCCGGGTCAGCAGCGCTTCCAACCACGGCAGTGTAAAGATGTAGAATCCGATGTCCTGGCGGAAAATCGGGTCGGCAACGTTGAAGGGGATGCCGTTGTTTGCCAAAAGATAGACGCGCCACAGGTTGCTAAAGATCAGGCCGATGACGATGCCCGCAATAACGGCCGCGCCCGTGAACAGCATGCGCACCGGACGGGTGGAAATTGTAACCGGGGCCGCGTCGGAGTACCGTGTGCGCCCGGTGAACCTGGGGGATTTTGTCGTAAAGTGCTCCTTCGGCGCGATCAGATGGGGGATAAAACTCCAGTTCAATAGCAGGAAGACTGCGGCGATGAGGGCGGCGATGAGGGCCAGCAGGACGGAAGTCGCCACGCGTGTGGTGAAGATTTGCGTGTAGTCCAGGCTCTTGAACCAGAGAAAATCAGTGTAGAACGTGGCGAAGGTCGAGGAGGTGACGCACAGCAGAAGGATGAGCATCATCCCTAGACTGATCCAGAGCTGTGTCCGGCGCGTGGTGCGCGGTTTGAGAGTGGCAGTTTTCGGTTCCCTTGTCATATCGTTTCTCCTGAGTTATCAGGCTACAGTATAATCCTAAACGGGGAATAGTTAATCTCCAGTACAGGAATATTTGGTATTATATCGGACACAAGGATTTCTGACAATGTGTATTTGCACGTTGTCTGCGTTTCAAAATTCAAGCGCACTCTTGCAAGTTTTTGTAACCGTGGTAAGATATTGGATGCTGTACAGCCCGTCCACGCGACGGTTCGGTTTTGTCCACGTGTTGTTTTACTCAGGTTGATGTTTTATGGAGGTTTGGCGATGGCTAACTTGTTCTATAAGCTCATCACAAAAGTGGAGGTTGTTCTCATGACCCGTATCGCTTCCGTACCAGGAGGCCCCGAGCCGCCGGGATGACCCTTTGACCGTTTTTTCTCACAGGTAAACGACATTCTCGTGATTTACCACTGGCGAGGAATCGCCAGGCGAAATCGCGGTCAATACGGTAATACCGGCGAGCGGGCCTCAACGAAGTTGGGGAGGGCTAGTTTTTATATGGCCCAATGTGCGCAGAGAGCACCCGCTCGCTTTTTGCGTCTCTGGCATCTGTTTAATTTTTCGTCAGAAGGTTGTGTGTAGGTGGCTGAAATGTCCCAAAATTTAGATCCAAAACTCTTACAGAAGCTTACATTCGATTTGAAATCCGCGGTGCACAAAAACCGCCTGGTGGGGCTGTGGCGTGTGCTGGCCGGCTTCCGCCTGCTGTATCTCGGCGCGATGGTCGCCATTGTCCTGGGCGCGTTTATGCGCGTCTACTATTACCGCGTCGTGCAGTACGTGATCGATACGGTGGTGGGGGAAGGACGAAACTCGCAGCACCTGCCCTGGCTCGCGCTGTCTTTCGTAGGATTGGCCGCGCTGGAGGGAACATTTGCCTATCTGCGCGGCATATGGTCGGCGAAGACGGCGGAGGGCATTACCCTGCGGTTGCGCGACTATCTCTACGATCACATGCAGCGGCTGCCGTTCGCTTTTCACGACTATGCCAAGACCGGCGAGTTGATCCAGCGTTCTACCTCCGATGTGGACGCGATGCGTCGCTTCTACGCGGATCAGGCGTTGGGCATTGGGCGGATCGTGGCGCTGTTCGTCGTCAACTTTACGATGTTGCTGCGGACGAATACGAAGATCGGCTTGCTGTCCATCGTGGTGATGCCGCTGATTGTCTTTGTGTCGTACTGGTTCTTCGGGCGCGTCTCGAAAGCGTACGATCGTTATCAGGACCAGGAAGCTAAACTTTCGACGGTGCTTCAGGAGAACCTGACCGGCGTGCGAGTGGTCAAGGCGTTTGCCCGGCAGCCCTACGAGATCGATAAGTTCGACCACGAGAACTGGGAGCGCTATCGCCTGGGCAAGAAGCTGACCATGATGCATTCGCTCTTCTGGCCGATCTCGGACGTCCTCTGCGGGGCGCAGACGATCCTGGTGCAGGCGGTGAGTGCGTTGATGGCCGTGCGCGGCGAGATTACCGTGGGCACGTACATCGCCGTGATGGGGATGCTTACCTGGATCATCTGGCCGATGCGCAACCTGGGTCGGCTGATCGTACAGGTCTCCACCGGACTGGTGTCCTACCGCCGCGTCGCGGATGTGATCGAGCAGGATCGCGAGGACATCGTGGCAGGCTCCGTGCCGTTGAACGCGCAAATCCGTGGCGCGCTTGCCTTCGAGAATGTCAGCTTCTCCTACGAACCGAAGGCGGTCTTGCAGGATGAGGATGAGAAAAAGAAGGGCAAGAAGAAGGAGAAGCAAGCGGATACAGAGCCGGAAAAGAAAGAGGAGTTGAAGCCCGTCGAGGTGCTGCACGATATCTCCTTCCACTGCGAGCCGGGCGACGTCGTTGCGCTGCTCGGTTCGACAGGATCAGGGAAGACCAGCATCATCAACCTGCTGCTGCGCTTCTACGATTACCAGGAGGGCAGCCTCACGCTGGACGGCGTCGAGTTGAAGGACTACCCGCGCAGCCTGCTGCGGCGCAACGTCGGCATCGTGGAACAGGAGCCGTTCCTCTTCTCGCGCAGCATTCGGGACAATATCGCCTATGGTGTGGACCGCGAGGTGACGCAAGAAGAGGTGGAGCGCGCGGCGCAGGCGGCGGCGATTCACGACA
Source organism: Chloroflexota bacterium (assembly GCA_036845725.1). Lineage (GTDB taxonomy): Bacteria > Chloroflexota > Anaerolineae > B4-G1 > SLSP01 > DSWT01. Next base: position 14,324 of record DAIUDK010000078.1, on the reverse strand, counting down.
TCATCCTGACGTTCCCGTCTGGGTACGATACGATCGTCGGCGAGAAGGGGGTGACCCTCTCCGGCGGGCAGCGCCAGCGCGTGGCGATTGCGCGCGCGCTGCTCAAGGACCCGCGCATCCTGGTGTTGGACGACGCGACTTCATCGGTGGACACCGAAACCGAGGAGCAGATCCAGCAGGCGTTGGACGTGCTGATTCCTGGACGCACGACGTTTATCGTCGCGCACCGCATCCAGACGGTGATGAACGCCGATCTGATCCTGGTGCTCGACAAGGGGCGCATCGTTCAGTTTGGTACGCACGCCAAGCTGGTTCAGCAACCCGGTCTCTACCACGACATCTACGAAATCCAGTCGCGCATCGAAGAGGAAGTCGCTGACGAAGTGGCGCGCGAAACCGAATCGGTGTCGCCCGCGTTCGCTATCGAGCCGGAAGGCGTACTGGCATGATTCATGATTCTTCTCATTTGAGGTAATAACAATGGCACAATCATACGGATTTGAAGAAGAAGAATTCACAACGAAGGTTAACGGGCGTGTGGTCATGCGGATCATGCGCCAGGTGACGCCGTATTGGCGCTGGATTCTGGGATTTGTGGTGATGATCGCGCTCACGTCGGTGGCCGATTCGTACTTCACCTACTTGAGCAAGCAGCTCATCGATGAAGGCATCGTCGCCAGAAATACGGCGCGGCTCACACAACTGCTGGTGCGTTATGGCGGATTGGCTGCCTTCCAGGCCATTACGGTGTTCTGTTTCGTTTATCTGGCAGGCGTCTTGGGCGAACGCGTGCAGTACGACATGCGCAAGCAACTCTTCAACCACTTGCAGGCGCTCTCGTTCTCGTATTTCGACAAGACGCCGGTGGGCTGGATCATGTCGCGTGTCACGTCAGATTCCGGTCGTATCGCCGATCTGGTGACGTGGGGTTTCATCGATGTGACGTGGGCTATACTTAACATCATCACGTCGCTTGTGTTCATGATGATGATTAACTGGCAACTGACATTGATCGTAGTGCTGATCATTCCGATGATGCTTGTGGTCTCGTTCTACTTCCGACAGCGCATCCTGGTGCAATACCGCGATGTGCGCAAGCTCAACTCGATGATCACGGGTGCGTATAACGAAAGCATTGCCGGTGTGCGTGTGGTCAAGGCGCTTGTGCGCGAGAAGAAAAACCTGGAGGAGTTCAGCGACACGTCGCGGGCGATGTATCACGCGGCTTACCGCGCCGCGTGGCTCTCGGCGTTGTTCCTGCCTATTGTGCAAGTTGTTGGCGCGTTTGGGATCGGGGCGGTGGTGTATTACGGTGGCATCCAGGCGCGTACTGGAGGGACGATTACTGTGGGCGGCATCCAGGCCTTCCTGTCGTACCTGACGTTCATCATGTGGCCGATTCAGGACCTGGCGCGGGTCTACGCGGAGATGCAGCGTTCGGTGGCTTCGGCGGAGCGAGTGTTCTCGCTGATCGACGCCAAGCCTGACGTGGTCGACCGCGAAGGCGCGTTCGATCCCGGAATCGTGCGCGGTGAAGTGGCGTTCGAGGACGTGACTTTCCGTTACGAGGAGGGCAAGGATGTGCTGGCTGACTTCAACTTGCACGTCGAGCCGGGCGAGCACATCGCTATCGTTGGGCCGACGGGCGGCGGCAAGACGACGATCGTCAACCTGCTGTGCCGCTTCTACGAACCGACGGAGGGCGTGGTTCGCATCGACGGGCGTGACTACACCACCCTGACGCAGCACGCAATCCAGTCGCGCATCGGCGTGGTGTTGCAGCAGCCGCACCTGTTCTCCGGCACGATCCGCGACAATATCCGCTACGGCAAACTGGATGCCACCGACGAGGAAGTGGAACAGGCCGCGAAGGTGGCGCACGCGCACGACTTTATCGCGGGGATGGAGAAGGGCTACGACGAGGATGTGGGGGAGGGTGGCAATCTGCTCTCCGTAGGGCAGAAGCAGCTCGTGAGCATCGCCCGGGCCGTGCTCGCCAATCCCGCGATCCTCATCCTCGATGAGGCAACCAGCTCGGTGGATACACTGACCGAGGTGAGCGTCCAGCGGGGCATGGAGGCGCTGATGGCCGGGCGCACGAGCTTCGTCATCGCACACCGACTCTCGACGATCAAGCGCTCCGACCGCATCCTGGTCATCAAGGCAGGGCGCATCGTCGAGGTGGGCGCGCACAGCGAGCTGATCCGCGCGCGCGGCCATTACTACGACCTCTACACCCGCCAGTTCCGCCGCGAGCGCGAGCAGGTCTACGGTGTGGGTGAGTTTGTGGCGGCAGCGGCGTAGGTAATCGCTGGCTTCTAAAGTGTCCCCTAAAAGTTGTGCAGGCTCTTGGCCTACACAACCTTTAGGGGTTTTTCTTGACGATAGGATTTTGTGACGTATCATTAGGTTACAGACAGAGAGAAGCTTATCGCGGCTTGCAAATTCTTGAGTTCTAGGAGTCGATCATGGATGTTCGCTTAATGCGTATGGCACGGTTGTTGGTGGAGTATTCGGTGGATGTGCAGCCGGGGGATCGCGTGGGAATCTTGTCATCGCCGCCAGCGGCGGATTTGGTACGCGAGGTGTATGCGCGTGTTTTGGAACGGGGCGGGCATCCACTGGCCTTTGTACGTCTGCCGGGATTGGATGAGATCTTCTTCCGCACGGCGAACGATGACCAGTTGGCCTTTGTCGACCCTGTCAGCAAACTGATCTTCGAAGAGTACGAGGCGCTGATCAACATCCGTGCTTTGGAGAACACCCGCGAGTTGAGCGGTATCGATCCTGGCCGTCAGCGCCTGCGCAATCAGGCCATGCGCCCGACGATGCAACGTTATATGGAGCGCGGTGCGTCCGGCGAGCTGAAGTGGAATGGCACGCTGTTCCCCACGCCAGCGTCGGCGCAGGATGCGGATATGAGCACGCGCGATTATGAGGATTTCGTCTACGGCGCATGTTTCTGTGACCGGGAAGACCCGGTTGCCGAGTGGCGACGCGTTCACGATGAGCAGGAGCGTGTCGTGCAGTGGTTTAAGGGGCGAGATCAGGTCAAGGTCATCGGGCCTAACGCCGATTTGACGCTGTCTGTGAAGGATCGTATCTTCATCAACTCCGACGGACATCACAACATGCCGAGCGGTGAGGTGTTCACCGGCCCTGTCGAGGACAGTGCGAATGGGTGGGTGCGTTTTACCTATCCGGCGGTCCACGGTGGGCGCGAGGTCGAGGGCGTGGAATTACACTTCGAGGCCGGTAAGGTTGTTAAGGCGACGGCAAAGAAGAACGAAACGTACCTGCTGCAGATGCTCGATACCGACGAAGGCTCGCGCTACTTGGGCGAGTTTGCCATTGGCACCAACTTCGGCATCCAGAAATTCACCAAGAATATCCTCTTCGATGAGAAGATCGGCGGCAGTTTCCACATGGCACTGGGAGCAGGCTACCCGGATACCGGCAGCCACAACCAATCCGCCATTCACTGGGATATGATTTGCGACATGCGCGATGGTGGTGAAATCTGGGCCGATGGTGAGTTGTTGTATAAGGGCGGGGAGTTTGTCATCTAGTCGTTTCGTTGCGTGGTTGTGTGTTAAAGTCGAAAGTCCAAAACCAGCCTGGTTTTGGACTTTTTATTGGAGCGCGTCTTGTCTGGAGCGCAATCGCTTCTTATGATCCCGGCGGGACTGTCTTTATCTGTTCGGGAATCCAGGGCGTCAGGGTGGGGGTGGGGGTCTGGCAGAGACGCGCGCGTTCGATGAGGTCGGCGGGCGCGTCCCAACGGTTCAGTAGCGTCTCGGCCTGGGCGCACTGTTCGGGATCGCTGAGGCCCACCAGGGCGCGCCGGAGATTGAGGTTGAGATCGCGCGGCGGATCATCGCTGGCGAGATAGAGGCTGTGGTCGCCGGCGTTGAAGCGCTCTCGCGCCACATTGAAAACGATCAGCGCCTCATTGTAGGCGCGCCGTGCGAGGTAGGCCTCTCCGAGTGTGTACCAGAGGATGACGGGGCTGTTCGGTTCGGCGTATAGTTGGATCGACAGATGTTGCAGGGCAGCGTCGTTTTCTCGGTGGGCGAGCATCGCAGCGGCGCGATAGTAGAAGCCGAGCGGGTTCTCCGGTTCGCGACTGCTATACGTTTGCGCGAGCGCCGTCATCATGTCACCGTCTCCGGCTTGGCGTGCCGCGCGCCAGCGGTCGGCGAACACATCAGACGCCAGTCCGGGATCGAGGGTTTCGGCGATGCGCAGTGCTGCCTCGGCAACTTGTGGCTCTCCCTGTCGCGCCAGGATAACACCTACGAGCGCCCAGGTTTCAGCCTCTTGTGCTGAAACGCGAACGGCGTCCCAAACGCGCGTTTCGGCGGTGTCGATGTCGTTCTGCAGAAGCGCCAGTCGTACGCCTTCCCGCATCACGCGCCCGAGATGTGGGCTATCCTCCGGCGTGACACGTTTCGCCTCAGTCCAGGCTGCTTCCGCCAACTCGAACGCATCGCGAACAAGGGCGAGCTGCATCATCCGCAACTCGTTGGCCGCTTCAGGTGTGGTGGTGGGGACGGGGGTTTCCGTTGGGATGGGGGCGCGCGTGGGCAAGAAGTCCCACGGTGGCGAAGGTTGTGCCAGCAGTGGCGAGATTTGTCCTGCAATCGATTCCTCTGGCGCGGCGGGATGCACCTTGAGTATCGTCGAGAGAATCAGGAGTATGATAGCAACGCCTAGCAGCGCAAGACTGCCGAGCAGCAGACGTGGTGCGCGGAGGACCGCACCCGCGCGGGGAACCGCGTCTGTGCGGCGGTTTTCGCTCACGTTCGCCTGCTTTTACGGACGACAAACCAAAGGACGCTAATCGCACCTACGAGGGTGGCACCAACAGTGAGTGGCGTCGTGCTGGGCGGTGATGAGGACTCAGGCACAGGCGTCGCCGTGGGATACGGAGTGTGGGTTGGCGCTGTTGTCGGTGGCGGTGTAGCAGTTGATGTCGATGTCGCCGTGGCGGTGGGGCGTTTGGTGGGCGTCGCGGTGGGGCGTGGGGTGCGGGTTAGTGTTGCCGTCGGCGTCGCGGTTGGCGTGAGGGTTGCCGTGGCGGTAGGTTTGAGCGTGGCTGCCGTGGTGGGGACAGTGGGGACAACCGTTGTCTCGCCGCCAGCGTCTTGCTCGCTGGTTGGCTGTGGCGTTGCTGTAGCGGCTTGCCCCTGTGTGGGCTGGCTGAGTGGCGGCGCTCCACCGGTAACGGCGCCTTCTACGATCAGGTAGGGGTTGCCGCCGATGAGACAGGGATTGCCCGCGTGATGGCATGGGCTGGCGGGCAGTGTCACCGTGAAGACACCGTCGCGTGCTGGCAGACTGCGACTGTTCCCGCGCCAATCGACGAGTTGTGCCGATCCCGCGTGCGCTGTCACCTGTACGGTCACGTCGGCGGAGCCGCGCGCCCAGGCGACGGTCGTCCACCCGCTGTCGCGTTCTACGGTGATAACGGCGGCGTCATCGCGCCGGTCGAGGCTGGCGCGCGTGAATCCGGCGAGATAGCGTGTGGCGACCTGGTATGCGGTGAACGCCGGGCGGCGGCTGCCATCTTGCCGCACCAGCCCGAACGGTTCCGGGTTGACTGAGTCACTTGCCACGTCTGCCAGTTTGTAAACGGCAACACGCTGTGCTCCGGCTGCCAATGCCATCGCCAATCCTTGGATGATGTATGCGGCCTGATCCTCTTGAGTGATGTTGAACTGTGGGTTTGGCACGGGCCAGGCCGGGTCGTTGGATGGGGGGGCATTCGTCTCGGCGATCCATAGGGGCTTGTAAATCCCGAATTCACCCAGTAGATTCAAATAGAAGCGGCTGAGATCGTACACCGAATCTGGATTAAAGTAGATGTGCAGCGTGAGAGCATCGAAGTAGTAGTTGTTCTGACCGGCCATCGAATCGGCGGTCAGGGCCTGCAGAAAGCGGCGGAGGAACAATTCACGCCCGTAGTTGGCGTCCCACCAGTGGGTGACGGCGGGTAAGTGAATGACCATGTTGGGATCGATCTCGTGTGCGACGGTGTACGTCACCCTCATCAATTGGACGAAATCATCGACCGTGCCGCCCCACGACTGATAGTTTGTATCCCAGATGTCAGGTTCGTTCCAGATGATCCAGTGTCGGATGCGTCCGGCATGGCGCGTCATCAGTGCGCGGACGAAGGTCGCCCATGTGTTTTCGGGCTGGTCGCTGGGCAGGTATAGGCCGGCCGGCACGCCCATGCCCTTACTGTGGTCGATGGCCCATCCCGGCGTGGCTGAAATCAGCCCGACGATTTCACGCCCCGCCGCGACTTCGGCGTTGAGTGTAGCGTCGGCGACCGGATGTTCGTTCCATTCTCCCACGTGATTGGGTTGGATCTGGTTCCATTCGAAGGTCACGCGTGTCCAGCCGGCGCCGAGTGCATTGGCGGCCTGAGGCGCAGTATAGCTTTCCACCACACCAAAGCGCCGGTCAGGAATACCGGCAGCAGTGCCTGGGCGCGGCATGGCGAGTGCAAGCAGGCATAGGACGTGAACCGCGATACGTGACGCGTGACGTGTGATACGTGATACGTAAGCCATTTTGAGTGTGATCCTTGATTGCTGAGAGTTGATTGCTAACTGCTGAAAGCTGACCGCTGTACTTTTCGCACATGCTGGTATTTGCGCATCTCGTAGTAACTCATCAAGCCCGAGAGCAGAACGCCGTGCAGCCCATCACGCCAACCGCCAAGGGTGACGAAACGCCACCAGAAATGGCGCGGGATTTGCGTGTAGGGTGTGTAGAACTTGGGCTGCACGCCTTTTTGCAGTAGAATCCCGGCGTCGAAATCGGTGTATTTGCGCTGCTTGGCGATGAATTGCTGCAGCGTCTCGTAGTTGTAGTGGATGAAAGGCTGTGTCAGGTATCCGGCCTCGCCATCGAGAATGGCTTCTTCGTGGACGGCACGGTTGGAATCGTAGCGCGCGCGGCCGCGGCGTAGCAGACGCAGTTGGTGATCGGGCCACCAACCGGCACCACGCATCCGGTGGCCGAAGATGTAATTGTGGCGCGGCACCCACCAGCCGGCCTTGTCCTGATTGGTGACGGCATCGCGGATTTCTGCCCCGAGAGCCGGCGTGGCGCGTTCGTCTGCATCCACGAAAAAGATCCACTCCGCTTCGACCTTGTCCAACGCCACGTTGCGCTGCTGCGAATAGTTCTCGAAGCGGTGTTGGATGATTTCCGCACCGGCTTGCCGCGCGAGTGTGACTGTGGTGTCGCTGCTGAAGCTGTCCAGGACGACGACGCCGTCCGCCCAGCGCAGGCTGTCGATGCAGGCGGCGATGTGGCGTTCTTCGTTGAGTGTCAAAATGACGGCTTTGAGCATATCGGCAAACCCAGTCCTTAATTTCCCAATTAGCTCCAGGCGGAGACAATTCTGGCGTAGGCGGCGCGCCATTCTTCCGTTGGGGCGCTGGCCGCCTTCTTCCAAAAGGCGCGCCGCACAATGGCGCTCACCAGCGCGCGTGTGAGCCAGTCGCGGTGTTTGCGGTAGAGTTTGGCGCGGCTTTCCCAGAGATAGGCCGTCGTTGCCGGGCGAGCCTGGTTGGTGCTTGCCCCACCGTAGTGGATGACTTTAGCCTCGGGAACCAGCCATGTTTCCCATCCGGCCTTCTGCATCCGCCAGGCCCAGTCGATTTCCTCGCAGTACATAAAGAATTGTGGATCTAGCACGCCTACCTGCTGTATTGCCGCGCTGCGTGCCATCATTGCTGCGCCGAGTGGATGATCGACGCGATACGGATGCCCGTCCGTGTTCGGATAACGCCCGTTGAAACGTGTGTAGTAAAAGCGCTGCGGTAGCCATCCCAGATCGAAGAGCGGTTGCAGCAGGTCTGGGAAGCGGAAGGCGCTGGTCTGCACCGACCCATCCGGGTTGAGCAACTGCGGTCCGATAAGTCCTGCGCGTGGGTTTTTCTCGAAGAACTTCAGCAGGGCAGTCAGGGCGCCGGGCTGGATTGTTGTGTCGGGATTGAGCAGCCATACATAGTTGGGCAGTCCGTTCTCCTGTAAGTGCTCGAGAATCAGGTTGTTGCCGCGCACGAACCCCAGGTTCTCCGTGCTGGAATGCAAACGCACCCAGGGGTGGCGTTCGCGCACCAGCTCTGCCGAGCCGTCCGACGAGGCATTGTCCACCACTACCACCTTCGCAGGGACGTTTACCTGCTTTAACTCTTCGCGTAGTGATAGCAGGCAATCGTCCAGCAGGTTTTTAACGTTCCATGAAACGATAATAGTGGTCAGGGTGGGGTATGTCGACTGCGGCATGGTTATGCTACGGTTCCCAGATGGTCACGTTATTTGGATCGACGCGGTTGTTTACCGCCGCGATGCCCACATCCTCGTGGATCAGCCCCATCCAGTAATCGAGTGGATTGCGCACGGGGACATCGACAATTTGCACACACCCGGTCACGAGCGAGCGTGCGCTGGGTGGTAGATACCAGTGCTCGCCGATCTGCACCAGGTCGACGCCGGGCTGCCCGATGCCCCAACGGAAGGGGTAGTTGCGAAGGCTCGTGTCGAAGTCCATGGCAACGCGGAAGACGCCTGATTCCTCGGCTCGTCCAAATACGTTGAAATTCTGGTCACTGCGATAGGTGCTGCCGGACCATGGTCCGGTTGTGCGCAGGTAGGTGGTGCTGTCGTTCTCGACGGTGAGGGTGAAGCACAGCGTTTCTGAAATAATGATTGAAGTTGCCGAGTATTCGACCTCGCCGTTAAAGATATACGCCCGTGGCATACCTGCGTTGACGATTTCGAGCGTGTCCTTGACGGTGACGCGCTGTCCCATCTTGTCCTGCGCTTCGGCGAAGACGGTGTAGATGCCGTCAGGCGGCGGATCGGCTCCCGCGTCGATGCCGCCGTCATAGTCGTAGGTATGCCAGCCTTTGGCATTTGCAGGAGTGACCTTTTCGTCCTCTGGGATGGCGTGAGGTGTGCCGTCCAGCCCTTCGAGGTAGACGCGCAAGCTTTCCACATCTTTCTCGAGCGTCAGATTCATACGCACACGGTCGTCGATGCCATCCTGGTTGGGGGAGAAAGTCTTGGGGGAGATACTGAAGCCGCGTATGCCCGGCAGCACTGTATCGGCATCCTGGATGGTCAGTGTCCCTGTAGCTGTCGCGATTTCGCCGTCATCCGTTTCCGCGCGGATTTCCCAGGTGTACACACCATCGGGCAGCATGCGTTTAACGATGGTGAAGTCATAGGTTTCTTCGGGAAGCGTGTAGCCGTCTACCACGCCGCCGAAATAGACGGTATATGGCTTGTCGTTCAAGCTCAGAGGCCGTGGGGGACGGAAGGTATACGTCTGCGCGCTCACGTCTCGCAGGATAATGCTGACTGTCGCGTTTCGATTGAGCGTAAACGCGATTTTGGTCAGATCTGTCTGGCCATCGGCGTTGGGGGTGATGATGTCCGGCGTGACAGAGACATCCTCTAACAGTGGTTTTTGCCCGCAGGCGCTGAGCAGAAATAGGGTGAGCAGAGCCACCCACGTGAGCTGTGTCCACATGCGCTGTGTCATTTTCATAGTTAACTCCCTCCTGACAAACGGAAAGTGTACCAGGGCTTGGACGGTAGTCAAGTTGTGTGCTTGCCTAACTGCCTCTCTGGGTTACAATAGCGATGGAGGAGAAAATGCGCACCCGTCTGTTGTGTCACGGGGCTTTGGTGTTGTTCCTGCTACTGTCGTTCGTCCCAACGATACAGGCGCAGGGTACATCGCCTGACCCTGTTCTAGAACTGATGGACCAAATGTCCGCAGAGGCCAAAGTCGGACAGTTGGTCCTAGTGTCGTTTCCGGACACCGAGGTCGGTGACGACACCGAGATCGCCACTTTAGTCCGCGATTATGGCATCGGTGGAGTGTTTTTGCGTCCACGAAATGGCAATTTCGGAACCTCGTTGATCGCCCCTGCTACGGTTGTTTCGATTACCAATCGCCTGCAACGTATTGCCTGGGACGTTGCGCATGTTGAGCCAGCTGTACTGCCGGGCGAGATTGAGGTTCCGCCGGCATCGACTTACGTCCCGCTCTTCGTGGCAATCAGTGCCAGCCTTGACGGTATTCCTGTCACTGCATTTATCTCCGATACGACCTCTTTGCCCTCGTCGTTGGCGCTTGGGGCCACGTGGAATCCAGCCCTGGTCGAGATGGCGGGTACGGTTTTGGGCGAGGAACTGGCAGCGCTTGGTATCAATCTGTTCCTTGGTCCCAATCTGGATGTGTCATATACGCCACGCCCCGGCGATGCCTCCGATTTGGGTGTCGGTGCTTTTGGCGGCGACCCTTTCTGGGTCGGTGAGTTGGGTAAGGCTTATGTGCTGGGACTGCACCGTGGGAGTGGGGGGCGTTTGTTGGTTGTGCCGCGCCATTTGCCAGGGCTTGGTGGTGCGGATCGCTCGCTCGAAGACGAGGTTCCTACGGTACAGAAAACTCTGGAGCAACTCCGGCAGATTGAGCTGGCACCTTTCTTTACGGCTGCGCGGAGTGTGGTGAGTGACACCGGTGTGGCTGATGGTTTCCTCGTTACTCATATCCGTTATCGCGGTTTCCAGGGCAATATTCGCCAGGCCACGCGCCCCATCAGTTTGGATGCTCAGGCATTGCAGTCAGTGATGAGCTTGCCGGAATTTGCCCCGTGGCGTCAGAGCGGGGGAGTCCTGGTCTCTGACAATCTGGGCCTGGGGTCCATCCATTACTCGTACGATCCGCGTGGATTGTCGTTCAATGCACGGCGGGTGACGCAGGACGCGTTGACCGCCGGCAACGATTTGTTGTTGCTCGACCGTTTTGCTGCGGATAACGAAAATTGGCGTGCGCATTTCACGAATGTGCGCGACACCCTGACCTATCTCGCCTCTCGTTACAAGACTGAAGCAACTTTCCGCGCGATTGTGGATAGCGCGGTTTATCGAATCCTTAGTATGAAACTGCGCGCTTACCGAAACGATTTTTCTTGGGAGACGGTGCAACTTAATGCTGACCGGCTTGCTGTGTTTGATGAGGAGCGGGTTGTTGATGCTGAAGTGGCCGTCAATGCGTTGACGCGTATTGTGCCGCTTCCGACCGACGTGGCTGCACCGGCATTTCAAGAGGGGGATTCAATTGTTATTTTTACACAAGAGCGTTTCGCTCAGCCTTATGCCGATTACAGGCCGTTTCCACTGTTGCAGTCCAACGCGTTGCGCGAGGCTATCCTGCGACTCTATGGCCCCAACGGAACGGGCATTGTCTCTGCGGGTGCTGTGCAGTATTTCACGTTCGAGCAGTTGCAGACCGCGCTTACCACGGAACCGGCGGTGACATTGACTGAAGGTCCACCTTCAATCGCCACAGTGATCTTGAACGCAGTCAAGGATGCGCGCTGGGTTGTTTTTGCGACAACGGGATTGCAGTCCAACGACCCGAGCAGTTATGCTCTTAAAGGTTTCCTATCTAAATACGCTCACACAGTGACCGGGAACATTGTGGTTTTGGCCTTTGGCCCGCCCTACGAGCTGGACAGTACCGAAATCAGCAAATTGGACTTTTTCTATGCGTTGTATTCGCCTGGGATGGCTTTTGTGAATGTAGGGGCGCGCGCGTTGTTTGGCGATTTGGTGGCTTCTGGAGCCTCGCCGGTGGACGTGTCGGCGCTTAACTATTCCGTCGCGCGACAGACGATGCCTTCTCCCAACCAGTTGATCTCATTGGATGTGGTTGGGATGACCGGCGAGGTGCTCACGGAAACGGAACGCTCCGAAATTCTCAAGGGAGGCGTGCTTAACCTGCGCACAGGGACGATTGTCGATTATAACGGGCGTCCAATCCCTGATCGCACGCCTGTGCAATTTGTACTTACGTACCCACAAGAGGACATCGAGCGCATCGTTGTTGCTGAGGCGCATGGCGGCGTGGCGACCACATCCATCGTGTTGGACCGCGAGGGGCAGTTGGATATCACGGTGCAGTCCGAACCGGCACTTTCTTCGGTGCGGTTGCAGTTGACGATCCGCGCTGAAGGGCCGATTGAGATTACAGCGATCGAACCGACCCCGACGCCGACTCCGACGCTGACCCCGACGCCGACCCCAACTTCCACACCGACCCCGACACCATTGCCGGAAAGAACCCAGCAGCTTCCCGATCCGCTCTCCTTGCCAGCGCTGGAAGGTCCAATGCTGTTGCGATGGGGGCTCGGTGGCGCGCTCTTTGTCGCGCTTGCTGGTTTTTTCTGGGCTAGACAGCGCGAACTCGACATTGTTATTGCTGTACGCCTTGCTTTGGTGGGATTGGTCGGCGGGGCGTCTGGCTATGTGGCTGTGATCGCTTTAGGACGTTTTTGGTTGTCGGGTTGGCTATACACAATCGTGGGACATGAGTATATGGCTGTGACTGTAGCTCTGTTGGTGGGGACGACTGCGCTTATCCCGGCGACACTGTTCTATTTAGCACAAAGACGACGGCGTCAGTATGTCGAGGAAGAGTCCTAAGGCGTTAAGATCAGCGCGAGGAGCACCAATATCCCGGCAATGGCGAGAAGTGGGAGGTTCGCCCCCAGTGCTACCTGCCACTCACGCATTGTGAGCAGTAACGGTGCGATTTGTGCGGGGACACCAGCCTGGTGTAACATCGTTTGAAAATCCGTCATTGTCGCCGGGCGCTTGTCGGGGTGCAGCGAAAGGGCGAGCAAAATTGCATGTTCGACGCCGGGTGAGATAGCAGGATTGATGCTGCGGGGGAATACCAGGGCTTCGGGCCGCAGAAAGCGTTCCCGTGCCGTCATCGGGGAGCGTCTGGTGAGCAGGTGATAGATTGTCGCACCCAGTGAATACACATCGCTGCGAATATCGGTGTGGGAATCGTCTCCACCATACTGTTCGAGTGGTGTGTACGCGGCGGTCCCCTGTCCCTGCACGACTGTGACGGTACGGGCCTCGTCACTCGTAAGGAGTTTCACCAGTCCAAAGTCAACGAGCTTGATTAACCCCGTGGGTGTTAACTTGATGTTGGACGGTTTGATATCTCGGTGTAAAATGGGCGGGTCTTGCGCGTGTAAGTACGCCAGCGCGCTGCATAGTTGATTGGCCCAGTCGAGCACCTGGGCTTCTTCGATGAAGCGATTTTCCTGCTGTGCTTTATCGATGAGTTCACGTAAATCGTGGCCGGGTACAAAGTCCATAACCAGGTATTCGCGCCCGTTTTGGGTAAAATAGTCAGACACCTTGGGTAGATTGGGATGATCCAATCGGGCCAGCACGGAGGCTTCCTGACGGAATTGCTCTTGCAGTTGTGTTAGCATCTCGGGTTCGATGTCGGGATCGGGTGAAATCTCCTTGACGGCGCAGGTACGACCCGGGAGCAGGATGTCCTCAGCGCGATACACTGCGCCCATGCCGCCTTGCCCGATCGGTCCGGCAATCTTATATCGATCCTTCAACATCGTTTGTGGCTCTAGCAACTTTACCATATTGCTGATAATAATCGCTTGAGGGCAGGTTGTCAAGTCGAGACATGGAGAATGTAATATGAACGAGCAAAATCAACCGTTATTGGTCATCTACAAGGGCGCGCTGGCAGGAATGCGTTGGCCACTGGGACGGGAAGCGGTTACACTGGGACGGGCGGCGGATTGCGATATCGTTTTGCCGGAGCGGCAGATTTCCCGCTACCACGTGCGTATCGAATGGGATGTAGACGGTTATGTGCTGCGCGATTTGGGCAGCAAGAACGGCACGTTTGTTAATGGGGAGCGCGTGCGTGGGCAGCTTTATCGTCTGCACGACGGCGACGAAATATCATTGGCAACGACGTTGCAAGTTGGTTTTGTGGCTGGCGAAGCTACACTGCCCCTGGAGGACGTTTTCTTGCCCGGCCGGCTAGTGGTCGATGAAGAATCCCGGCGTGTGCGGTTGGGACGTGAGGAATTGAATCCACCTCTGTCGCCTGCTCAGTTTACGCTTCTGGCGATGTTGGTGAAATCCAAGGGTGCAGTCGTCACCCGTGAGGACGTAATCCACGCGGTCTGGCCTGATGCAGTAGGCGGCGTCACCGACCAGGCCGTCGATGCGTTGGTCTATCGCTTGCGCGAGCGTTTGACCGAACTGGACCCTGACCGCAATTACCTCACTACGGTTCGCGGTCACGGATTCAGATTCGATGCCGAGGGCAATCATTTCGCGTAGTCATAGCTACGCAAGTAAATTTATACACTGCTATTTCCTTTGAAGACAAAAATGACTATTACATCGTAAATTAAGTTTCTTTAAACTTTTCGTTATTAGCGTGAACCTTA
>DAIUDK010000077.1:0-25721 GCA_036845725.1 Chloroflexota bacterium | reverse complement strand
TGGGCGACGCCATTGTGAAGCGTTACCGCTGCCTGCAACATGACGGGAACGATGACAACGGGTTGGTCTCACTGGGCCATACCAGCTTTGGGCATCCCGTGCGCGTGAACCGCCACTTTATGGAAGCCGACGTGCGCATTCTCACGGGCTTGATCGAGCCGCACTTCTTCGCCGGGTTCAGCGGTGGACCGAAGGGCGTGCTGCCCGCGCTCGCGGGCGCGGAGAGCGTCGTCACCAATCACGGGCGCGCGATGATCGCCCATCCCAAAGCGACGTGGGGCTACACCGAGGGCAATCCGATATGGGAAGAGATGCGCGAGGTAGCGCTGATGACGAATCCCACGTTCCTGCTCAACGTGACGATCAACGCCGCCGGGCAAATGACGGGCGTCTTCGCCGGGGAAATGCTGGCGGCTCACGCGGCGGGATGCGCCTTCGTACGCGAGCACGCGATGGTTCCCGTGGACGCGCTCTACGACGTCGTCGTGACGACCAACGGCGGCTACCCACTCGACCAGAACCTTTACCAGACGGTGAAAGGCATCAGCGTCGCCAACGAGATTGTGCGGGAGGGTGGGGCGATCGTTGTGGCGGCAGCATGCGAGGACGGCATCCCCGACCACGGGCGTTACGCCGCGCTGCTGGCGGAAGGTGGTTCGCCGCAGGGTGTGCTGGACATGCTGGCGCGTCCGGGATTCTCCGCGCCGGATCAGTGGCAGGTGCAGGTGCAGGCGCAAATCCAGCAGCGGGCCGCGGTCTACGTCTACAGCGACGGTCTGACCGAAGCGCAAATCCGCGCCGCGCTGTTCGAACCGTGCCGGGATATCGCGGAGACGGTGGCGGCGCTACAGAAGCACTACGGCCCCCAGGCGCGCATCTGTGTCATGCCTGAAGGGCCGTATTGCAACGCTTATGTGCGGCATTGAGAGGTGGCGGGTAAAAAAGCGCCCCCGCGATTTAGCGGGGGCGCTCGTTTGTCCGAATCAGGCTGAATAAGGAACTTGTGACTCGGCCTTTCTTTGTTGGTAGATGTTGTTAGCCGATGGATAGTAAAGATTTACTTTGTCGATCAGTTCCAAAACCTGGATGGGTTTCGAGAGATAATCGTCGCAGCCCGCGGCTAGAAAACGCTCGCGGTCGCCCTGCATCGCGGAAGCGGTAATGGCGATGACGGGAATATCGCGGAGTTCCGGGTCAGCCTTGATGTGACCGACAACTTCCATTCCGTCCATCTTGGGTAGCCCAATGTCGAGCAGAATCAACGGCGGCTTCAATTCCCGTACCATTTCCAACCCACTCTCGCCATCCTCTGCTTCGATCATAGCGTAACCGCGCCGTTCCAGCGTTCTGCGGACCAGACGCCGGTTATGGGGATTATCCTCGATGTACAAAACTATTTTTTGCTCAATCATCATCGGGTCTCTTTTGGCGTATACAAGGATTTGTTCAGTCCCTATTATAGGACAAGCTGCTAGTTTGTCCACTTGC
Source organism: Chloroflexota bacterium (assembly GCA_036845725.1). Lineage (GTDB taxonomy): Bacteria > Chloroflexota > Anaerolineae > B4-G1 > SLSP01 > DSWT01. Next base: position 24,233 of record DAIUDK010000077.1, on the reverse strand, counting down.
GACAGACTAACAGCTTGCCTATCCCAACCCCACTATTCGCCATTATTGGGTCCCACGCTATAACTGTATATAGAATATCACTGTTTCCTCGATATAACGTTTGCGTTATGTGGCAATTATGTTGCGATTGTGTTTGTGAGCGGCGTTGCGTTAATCTGGCAGGATCATCTCGACATGTGCCAGGAAACTGCTGCGATCCATTGTACCCTTGGTCCAAAGCGAATCGGCCAGCGCTGAAAGTTTGGCGCGCGTAGTCGGCATAAGATCTTTCGCCGACAGCACAATGACTGGGACGTCGCGCGTGTGCGGCATGTCGCGTAGCGTTTCCAGGAGTTCTTCTCCGGGAACGTCGGGCAGCATCAGATCGAGAATAATGAGATTGGGTGTCGCGTTCTTGATAGCCTGTAGCGCCTCCGCGCCGGAATGTGCCTCGTCGATGGTGAAACGGTGGCGTGCCTGGAACAGCCGCCGCAGCAATCGCGCATCCGCGATATTATCGTCAACCACAAGGATGCGCGGCTGCTCCTGGTCTTGAGCGGTTTCCCACGACTGTATGGTGGACTCGGCATGTTTGGCGCGCTTCTCCGGCTTATGCTCCAACTCGACTTTGTCCCCCAGCAATTCTACCACGTGGTTCACGAGTTCCTGGCTGCCAAAGGTGCCCTTCTGCCAGATGGATTGGGTGTGCCGCCGCAGGCGCGTCCATTCCTCGGTGGTCAGGGTTTTTGCCGAGACAATGACTACCGGGATTTCGCTGGTGCGCTGGTCGGCCTTGAGCTTTTCCAGAATGGCGAACCCGTCGATACCGGGAATGGTTAGATCGAGTACCACCAGATCCGGCTGACGCTGGCGTACCAGGTCCAGTCCGTCCGTGCCGTTGTGCGCCTCGAAAATGCGATAGTTCTTGTAGCGCAGCAATAGCCGGCGGATGAGGCGGCTGTCGTGAGGGTTGTCGTCGATGACGGCAATGGTGGTGATTTGTTCATCCAACTGTTCCAGCGCCGAGATGAGGCCGTCCTTGGAGTAGTTGCTGGCTGTGTCGCCGTCGCCGTTTCCTGGTGTGCCGTTTTCCGGCGAGACCGCCATCTGTAGTTGGAAGGCGTAACGGTCCTCGAGCGCGTGCTTCTCGGCGCTGAAAGTGTGCCCGGAACAGTTAACGACCACGCATTCATCGGAGCGGATGATGCCTTCGGCGACGAGCTTTTCCAGCCCAGCGAAGGCGACACTGGCTGCCGGCTCCATCGAATAGCCCTCGATGCGGGCGACGCGCCGCATCATGCGGAACGCCTCGCCGTCGCTAACCGCCGTCATTGCGCCGCCGTAGGTATCGGTTGCAGCTTTGAGAATGGCGTAGGCCATACCCGGATCGCCGGTCGAGAGTATAGTGATTAGTGTGTCCGGCAGCACAGCTTCGGCTTTCGCCAGTCCCTGTTGCCATGCTTTGACCATCGGCGCGCAGCCTTCGACTTGCACGATGGCGAGTTTGGGGATACGATCGATCAAACGCGCGGCGTGCAGTTCGACGAAGCCCTTCAGCACGCCCAGCGGCCCGATGCCGCCGGAGACAGCCTGCACGTACCAATCCGGAGCGCGCCATCCCAACTGCTCCACGATTTCCAACGCAATGGTCTTCATGCTTTCCTTGCCAGAGATCGACTTTGCGCCGCCATCGCGGTAAATGCCGCGGCGCACGGCGAAGTCGGCGGCGATCGTTTTGGCCTGGTCGTACGTGCCGGTGATTTTGATGACTTCTGCGCCGTACAATGCGAGTTCGCGCATTTTCTCCGCTGGAACGCTGCTCGGTAGAAAGACCCAGAATTTGATGCCCGCGCGGGCGCAGTAAGCGGCGTAGGCAGCGGCAGCGTTTCCGGTGGAGGCGAGCACCAGCTCATGAATGCCCTGTGCCTTGAGGACGCTTGTGGTAAAGGCCGCTTGCCGGTCCTTGAAGGAGCCGGTGGGCTGGCGACGCTCGTCTTTGATCCAAATTTGTCCCTGGTGATGTTCTAGCTCGCGTTCCAGACCCCAGGCGCGCGTCAGCGGTGTCCAGCCTTCGCCGCCCATCGCGTTGAAGGTGAAATCCTCGGGAAAGGGCAATAGTTCGCGGTAGCGCCACAGATCGTGCGGGCGTTTCTCCAACAGGGTGGGCCAGTTCTGTGGCAGTGCCTCGATGTCGTACCGGGCATCCAGCCAGCTTCCGCCACAGGCTGTACATGTGCCAGCGAACAAGTCCGCCGGCATTGTATGCCCGCACTCCAGACATTTCACTGTATCGAATAAAGTTTTCATACCCTATTTTCTGTGTTTAACCGACATTCTGGTGCAGGTTATGCATGTGTTATGCTGACGCGGCAGCCGGCAAGTGAATGGTAAAGGTGCTGCCTTCTCCAAACTTGCTGCTCACTGTGAGATGTCCGCCATGCATCTCGACCAGCCGGCTGGTAATAGATAAACCCAGGCCAGTCCCTTCCGCGCGGCGGGTGAATGAGCCATCAACCTGGCGGAAGCGTTCGAAGATGGTCGCTAGGTCTTTTTCTGCAATGCCAATCCCGGTGTCCTTGACGGCGATACAGACGTCGCTGTCTTCGCGGTAAGCGCGCACGGTGACGCCGCCGGCTTCGGTGAACTTATAGGCATTGGAAATTAGGTTGTTCAGTACCTGGGTGATGCGGATTGGATCGACGTGGATTTGTGGGAGATCGTGTTCCGTTTCGACGGTGAACGTCAATGCGCTGTCGATAAACAGGCCCGCGTTGTTGTTCTTGATGATGTCGAGCAGGCTCGGTACATCCATGTTTTCCGGATGGAGTTCCATACGCCCAGCCTCGATCCGCGCCAGATCGAGCACGTCATTGATCAGGTTGAGCAGATGTTTGCTGTTGGTTTCGACGGACTTCATGTCCTCGTAGCTTTCCTCTGAAATTTCGCCTTCGAGGTCCATCAAGAGAAGTTGGACGTAACCGATGATGGAATTCAACGGCGTGCGCAGTTCGTGGCTCATGTTCGCCAGGAACTCGCTCTTGAGCTTGTCCATCTCGCGCAGTTGTTCCGCTGTTTTGCGAATTTCCTCCTCTGCGCGTTTGCGTTCGGTAATGTCAACGAAACTCTCAAGCAGATAGGGTCGTCCGTTCATGGACATTTTGACAACGGTTTTGAGGATCGGGACCGTTTCGCCATCGGGCCTCAATAAAACACTCTCCGAGTTGTCGATATCCTTCCCCAGATCGGTCATCGGGCATGCGCCTTGTTCGGCAGGGCAGATGTACCGGTGGCAGATGGAGCCAACAATCTTATCCCGTGGTGCACCGATCATCGCCGCAGCGGCCTGGTTGATATCGGTGATGGTGTGTGTAAGCGGATCGATAACCACAACACCGGCCAACACTGAGTCCAGGATCAGTTGCAGTCTTTCCTCATTTTCGCGCACCAATTTCTCCGCCGCCTCGCGCTTGGCAAAGAGGCTGGCGTTGTCCAGCGCCGTGGCGATATGCCCGGCCAACGTGGTGAACGTGTCCTGGTCCGTGGGACCGAAGCGGTCGGGTTCGTTGTCTTGCACGTCAAGAACACCCAGGACTTGCCCGCTGGCGATAAGGGGGACGGCCAGCTCGGAACGCGTCTGTGGGAGGAGTGGGTTGGGCATAAAGTCGAGTTCGAGAGCTGTGTCGTTGACGGTGATGACTTGCCGGTTACGCGCTGACTGCGCGACCAGACTGCGTTCGCGGTCGAGCGGGATGGCGTGGCCGCGTTCGAGCAAGATCTGGCCGATTTCGCCGGAGCCGGCCCGCAGCTTGAGGGCATCATCTTCCAGCAAGTAAATGTGGGCGTGGTACAGTCCAAATCGCTGTTGCAGGAGCGCGACGACTTCACTCAGTAGTTCGCCAGGGTCGAGGATGGAGGACACACGTTCAGCAACATTGCTGGCTGTCTGTAACTGGCTGGTGAGCTGCGTCAGGACTTCCGTCTGTTGCTGCGTGCGGCTGAGGAGTTCGGCTTTGGTGAAGGTCATGGCCACCTGCTCGGCCATGGCCTGAAAGAGCGCGGCAAGCGCCGAGGTAAAGCGATTGGGCGTGCGTGCTTGCACGTCCAGGGCACCGATCACGTCGTCGCCGGTTCGCAGCGGCAGCACCAACTCGGATTGGGTATTCGGCAATAGCGGATTGGGGAGCCAGTTCTCGTCCGCTTTCACGTCGTTCACCACGACAAGCGCGCCCGTATTGATGGCGCGTGTCACCAGCGAAGGGCGGCCCAACGGAATCTGGTGTCCCCGTTCGAGCAATTGCTGTCCCGCATACCCTGTACTCTTGCGGAGCACAGCCGCGTTCCGTTCTCTGTCCGTCAGATAGACTTGAACGTGATAGAGGTCGAATTGGTCGCGGATCAGGTTTACAATCAGATCGAGCAGTGCATCGGGGTCGGCGGTCTCGGCAGCAGCGAAGGTCACGCGCTGGCTGGCTTCCAGTTCCTGACTGCGCTCTTCGAGTTCATACTCACGTGAGCGGGTTTCCTCGAACAGGCGCAGGTTCTCGATATGGGCGCTCAAACGTTGGGCAACGGTGTCCAACAACTCGATGGCCTCGCCGTCCAGTGTCTCGATCTTGCCAAGCGCCAACTGTCCGATGGCCTCACCGCGCACTTGCAAGGGGTGGATCAAGGTGGGCTGATGCGTTTCGTTCGTTACCGGATTTCCATCTGTGAGGGGCTTGACCTCGTAGCGGTTGTAGACAAAGCCAGTGCTTGACTCAATCCTGGCGGCGAGGTAAGCTTGCCAGCCCTCGCGGGTCAGGCGGCTGGTGGCCTGTTCGGCTGAGGCGCGATACTGATCGGTTTGTGCTAGGAGGCGCAGATTCTCTACGTGCTGTGCCACCTGGCGGGCGACGGACGTCACCAACTGAGCCTCGGCTGCCGTCCAGATCCGGTTGGCCTCGCCTTCGATTTGCAGAATCCCGATGGGGGTTTCTTGCACCTGGATCGGCGCTGTCAGAACGTGCCGCGCCTCTGGGACTTCCAGGGGTTCGGCTATTGGCTCGAGAGTGTCTCCGGTGTAGGTGTAGCCGATGCTCTCGTTGCGCTGGACGTTATTCCAGTAATCTTGCCAGCCCGCGCGGGCGAGGTGGTTGAGTTGGTCTTCCACGGCGGCCCGGGCCTGCGCAGCATCGGCGAACAGTTTGGCGTTGTCGACGGCGATGGCGAACTGTCCGGCCAGGGTCTCGAAAATGGGCAGGTTTTCCTGGGTCAGGAAGCCGGGTTGATTGTGTTGGAGATTGAGCACACCGACGACCTGCTCTCCTATCATCAGGGGCACGGCCATCTCGGAACGTGTATCGGGCAACAGCGGGCTGGCTTTGAAAAGGGTGTTTCGGGCTGTGTCGGACACAATGACGGCCTGTTTTGTGGCGGCGGCTGTGCCGTTGATCGAGCCTGGACCCACGGGCAGTGTGTGGCCACGACGGATCAGCTCTACGCCGGCTTCTCCTGTTCCAGCGCGTAGCACCAGATTGCGCTCGGCGGAATCTGTCATGTAGATCTGGACGTAATACAGGTCATAGCTTGACCTGATCAGTTCGACCCCCTTGCCTAGCAACGCGTCCAGGTCACGTACGGTTGAGAGGTTTCGGCCAATGCTTGCGGCCAATTCCAGGATGTGTGTGCGCTCGACGACACGCTGCTCCAGTCCGCCTTGCAGGGTTTTGAGTTGGCGGAGTGCCTGATTGCGCTCTCGGCCTTCTTGTTCCAACCGGGCCTGGCGCATACCGACAAAGCTTGCAAATAAGCCAAGGAAAATGGGCGCCGTGTCAATCACCCAGTGCAGGGGTGAATTGCTCTGGATGTGGAGGATATTCTCGAATGTCAGCGGTAACTGATGCACCAACAAGTCCAAAAAAGTGGCGAACACAGGAAAAAAAACTCCGAACAGTGCGCCGTACAGCGTGTATTGGACGACGGGATTGATTTTAGGTTGCATTCCATTCGATTCTACTCGTGGTCTCTCGATCTGTATTGCCATGGGTTGTGGCGGCGCTTTTGTGATCGTCGACTCGCCCGCATGGGTCTTGACCTCGGTGGCCCTGGGTCCGCTATCCTTGTCGCTCATAGTCCATTAACTCCTGTGGAAAAACTCTGCCGTATGGTCAGGGTCTCGAAATCTCGGCTGCTAGTTGCGCTCTGTGCCAGAGGTAGACGCCAATTGCACGCTGGTGCGTTGCGTTCCTAGTGCCCGTCCCAGTTCGGTGACGGCAACCTGCAGAGCATTTTCGACGGTAGCCGTGCTCTGAATCTGTTGGTTGATGATGTTGATCAGCGCCTCATGCTTTGCCCTTTGCTGAGTTTCGGTAAACAGGTTGGCATTTTGCATGGCGATAGCCATCTGGTTGGCGATCGATTGCAGCATGGTAGCATCGGCTGTGTCCAGACCGCCGACGACATTGTGCTGCACGTCCAATACGCCCATGACACGTTCGCCTATGCTGATCGGCACTACAACCTCGGCCCTGGTATCGGGCAGCAGTGGGTTGGGGAGCCATCCCTCTTCACGGGAAACATCCGAGATCAGGACGACGGTGTTGGTGGTGGCGGCGCGACCGGTCAACCCGGTACCCCATGGGATTCTGTGACCGGCAGCCAGCATGATTTGCCCCGCTGGGCCGGTGCCTCCGGTCATCACCAGGTCTTGCGTTACTTCGTCGATGATGTAGATTTGGGTGTAGTAGTAGTCGAACGCGTCTTGCACCTGTTTGACCACCTCGGCCACCAATTGTTCGCGGTCGAGGATGGTGGACAGACGGCTACTGACACGGGTGCTGGTCTCGAGCGCGCGAGTGCGGGCTTGCAGGCCGCCGATGACCTGGCGAAGCTGTGTTGTCATGCTGTTGAACGCCTTCGCCAGCGCAATCATCTCGGCGGGGCCTACCTCAGTGACCTGTAAATCCATTTCGCCCGCAGCAATCCGTGTGGCTGATTGGGCCAGTATAAGGATAGGTTTAGCTAACCGGCTGGCAGCAAAGGAGCCTATCAAACTGGCCATGATCGCCATAACCAGGTTTCCGATTAGGGCGATTACGCCAATTTGAAAGACCGGGCGATATGCTTCCCTGACAGGAAGTTCGGTCACCACAGCCCACTCCGGTGTGCCTAGGGGGGCATATGCTCCAATCGCATTGACACCGGAAATCCCTTTGGATATACCTGCAAAGGTCTCGGTGACGGCTGGATTGTTGACGAATTCGTTGACCGGATTTAAGTGCTTGACGTTCTCGCCACGCAGAACCCGGGAGGTATTGCCGAAGGCCAGCAGGTTTCCCTGCCGGTCGACCACGTAGGCTACGCCAGTTTCGCCTACTTCCAGTCGGCTCACCAACTCCCACATAAACTTCAGATTGACTTCCGCTAACAGTATTCCCTGCAGGTCGCCTAAGAGTGTGGTGACAGGAACGGCCATAACGATTAGCGGCTCACTACTTTCATCATCGATGTGCACCGGACTGATCTGTCGATTACCTTGCCGGACCTGCGCCAGCATATCGCTGCTGGTGCGATCGGTCAGCCGTCCTGCGGTCAGTTGCGATAGCCGTGAGGCCCATGCTATTTCCTGACCCTGTGGATCCAACAATGCCACATGGCGGAAAGCGGGGTCAAGCACCAGGAGGCTGTTCAAACTGGCCTGTTGCTCTTCTGGCGAAGCAGAAATCCGGATGCCCAATCCCACGACTGCTTCTAGCTCACTGAACTTCTTTTCGACGAAGTTCGCAACCGTGTTGGCAGCGTCACGAGCGATGAGTTGTTGTCGAGTGGCCGCAAACTGCCGTTGTTCTTGATAGATATAAAGGAGCGTCAGGCTGCTGGAAATCGCCAGTAAAACCAGACTCAAGATCAAAAAAGCGGTGGACAGCAGAGTTGCTGCCTTGCGCCCTTGTACGATATTGCTAAATTTTATCATTCATCCACCTCTTTTTTGCACGCGGTGAAGAGATCGAGTCTTGTTGCGGTCTGGAGTTCTCTGCGTGTATTCCCTATCTTAATGAATGACCTCATTGGCCTGGATTAACAGGTTGTCGGGCACTGTCAGCCCTAGTCTTTGTACCTCTTTGTAGCTGATCTGGATAAAATGCTCCGGCGAGACCACAGGGATGGTGCCGGCCGGCGTACCCTTGAGAATCATATCGGCGACGTTCGCTGTCAGTTTGCCCGAATCGAATGAATTCGGCACCACGCCGAAAAGGGACGAATAGCCTTCTACGACGATGTAGGCGCCGCCTATGGGGAGTTTGTGTTCGTGTGCGAACCGGCCCATTACCGCAAAGGGGGCCGGTGTTACGGCGAGGGGTTCTGAGAGGAAGAAAATTGCATCGATGCCCAGGTCGTCCTGTTGCGCACGCGCGCTCAGTTCCGCTTCCAGTTCTTCTGCGGTTACGGCAGGGAACTCAATCAGGGTCACGCCCTCAGCCGCTGCAATCGGGCGCAGGGCCTCGAACTGACTTTCTGCAATCGGGTAGTCCTTTAGGTAGGGCACCCACATCCGTTTGGCGTCTGGCGCAATGGCGCGCATAATCTCGAAGCGTTTGACCGCAATATCCAGCACCGGATAACGTACCCCGGTGATGTTCCCTCCGGGTTCACGCAAACTGTCGACCAGATTCGTCCCCTCGATCATCACGTAATCGAAAACGACCGGGATGCCGGTTCCTTCTGTGGCGATTTTGGCCTCCATGGTTGCTTCGGTGGGGAAAGTCAGAATGAGATCAACCTTATCGGCTATAAATTTTTGGAGAATGCGTTGGTATGTTTCCATATCGAATTCCGTCTGCTGGACATCATAGATGATGTTTTCGCCTTCGGTGTAGCCCAACTCGGCCATGCCTGCCTTGAAACCATCGGTGATGATAGCGATGTAGCTCAGGCCGGACAGCACTCCCACCCGATAAACCTTAGGTTCTGGTTTCTTGCAGCCGCTCAACAGTAGACTCAGGACCACGACCAGAGCGATTAGCCTCCGAGTATATCTGATCCTGCGCTGAGATTTGTCTTCTTTTATCATGTCTTTTTCCTCCACGGATTAAATTATCATTCTTGAAAGGCCAGCTTATCCTGGTCGTCGTCTGGCTCTGTGGCTACGCTTAAGTACACCGAGGTCTCTGTTTGGAGCATCCGTCCCAATTCACGGATGGAGACTTGGAGCGCCTCTTCGACGGTGGTCGTGTTTTGAATGCGTTGGGAAATCAGGTTGACCCGTTCCTCATAGCGCGCGCGTTTCTGCGCTTCGACGAACAGGCGTGTGTTCTGCAGCGCGACTGCGACCTGGTTGGCGATAGAGGTGAGCACATCCACATCGTCACTGCTTAAGCCGTTCGTTACATTGTGTTGGACATCCAACACGCCCAGCAGACGCTCACCGATGGAGATGGGGGCCGCGATCTCCGCGCGAGTTTCGGGCAGCAGGGGGTTGGGCAGCCAGTTTTGATCCTGCCTTACATTCGGTACCCATACGATGCTATTCGCTGTTGCTGCTTGACCGATCAGACCGCGTCCCCAGGCGATGCGGTGGCCACCGGCCAACAGCGCGCGCCCGGCAACACCGGTGCCGCCGGCCATCACCATGTCCTGAGTAGCCTCGTCGAGCAAGTAGATATGGACATGGTAGTAGTCGAAAGCCTCTTGCACTTGCTGCACCACCTCAGATACCAGTTGCTCCTGGTCGAGGATGGTAGACAGACGGCGGCTGACTTGCGTGCTGGTTTCGATCGCGCGGGTGCGGTCGGCCACGCGCTGCTCCAGGCCCGCCAACGTCTGCTGCAACTCGGTGGCCATATCGTTGAAGGCCTGGCTCAACTGCCCTATCTCGTCCTTAGCTTTGACTTCTGCGCGCTGTTCATAGTCGCCAGCCGTCATTTTTTGGGTTACAGACGTGAGTTTGCCGAGGGGTGTTGTGATTTGTTCCCAGCTAAACCACGCAATGCCCGCCAGGATTATGAAACCCGCGATAGAGAATATGTATCTCATAATTCGCGCCAGATCGTCTCGAAAGGTGGAAAGGTCACGGTAGTTGGCCAAAATCGCGATGACAGCATCTGTATCGCCACCCACCGTGAGTGGGGCGTGGGCCAAAGCATATGGCATATCTTCGTCGATAAGCACAAGCTGTTCCGCGATGACGGTCTGCCCCTTTAACGCCTGCCCGACAGTGAATGGCTCAAGCAGGTGAGCGGCAAAATCCCCCGACTCTTCCTGTTCTGGGAAATCTTGGGCCATAATCTGTCCCCCATGGATGAGTGTAAGGTAGATGTTGTCTGTACGTGAGAGGTTGATCTCTTTTAGGAACGCGTTATTCACCAAACGATTGGCGAGCAACCCGCCGACGAGCCGGGCCGACCGGTTATACAGCGGAACAACTGCCGCTATTCTGAATTCCGGTTGCCCCTCTTCCTCAATGATGGCTCCGGTGGTCTGGCTGCCGATTAAGGCCAGACGCAGCAAGGCGTCCTCCTGCGTGTTAATCGTCTGTCTGGCCCCCGTTCCTACAAGCAGCATTCCATTCTCATCTACTACGGTGACTTCATCGATGTTTAGTGTAGCGCCACCAGTCAAAATAGCTGTTCTGACGCCATCTGCATTTCTATCTGTGAGTGCTTCGACCAGGCCGGGCGTGCCTGCCAGGAGTTTCGTATTTGCCAATAGCGCGCGCTCAGCCTCATCAAAACGCTTCTGCACTACTTCGGCTTCCTGTGCGACGCTGCGTTGGCCGGATTCGAGGATCAACCTTCGCGTGGTGTTGCCTGCGACACGTACAATCACAGTCAACAGAACGGTTAGACCAAGAAGCGCTACGAGATTCAGCTTGATACCAAGTCGTAGATTTTTGAGAAAGCTCAACAAATTCATACTGTGCTCCTGTTTCCTGTGTCTGTACCGAGAATCTGGTGCAGGCGCAGGTGTTTGCGGGTGCCTATTTGGAGAGGATATAGAATCAAGGGCTGATCCTGCCCGCCGACTTTAGACCAATTCGTGATCTCACCAGCCTCGAACGCCGGTTTGATGCCGGCCAGGATAGCCGTTGTAGTGCCTGAACCAGAGGCCGTCAGTGTTATCGCCGGGATGGGTGTTGAGGGAGGCGGCGGTTCCACTGTTGGCGTCTTGCAAGCCGTCAAGAACGTTGTCGTGAGAAGAACGAGAGTTATAAGAATAGAAAAACGAATTTTTATAATGATCTCCTAATTCTGTAACGGCTTTATTGGCTTTGTGTCAAGCGTCCGATCAACCCGACCAATGTGTCGAGCGCTACCGGTTTCTCCAACAGAAAGTCGGCGCCGGTCTCTTTGACGATGTCACCGTACCAGGTCTCACCGGTGATCAAAACCACGAGGGTCCCGTCTGTGCCCAACTTGGCTTTCTTTTGGCGCACCATATCGGTACTTTTCCGAGAACCCATATAAATATCGCACAACAGCACATCGAATCGGTTTTGGTCGACGAGACCATCGGCTTCATCGAGGACACCGGTCTCGGTGACATGGTAGCCTGCACGGGCGAGTGCGTTGCTATAGAGACGGCGCAAATCGGTGTTATCCTCGATGACGAGGATACGCGGCGCGCCTGCGATATCGCTCATAATGCGACTGATAATCTCACGGATCTGTTTGACAGTGAAGGGCTTGTCCACAAAGGCGTCGAGGTGCAGGCCCGCCACCTGGTCGCGCAGGGCGTCGCTGCCGTAGGCCGTCATCATAATGATGCGGGTTCCCGCCGAATGCTCTCGCACCGCACGCGCCAGATCAAAGCCGCTCATGCCTGGCATGTTGTAGTCGGTGAGCATCAGGGTGTATTGGTGGTTTTCCAAATAGGTCAGTGCCTCTACACCGTTTTCGCAGGTATCTACTACATACGCCGGGTTGAGTTTTTCGATGCTGGCGGCCAGCGTCAAGAGGACTGCCGGATCGTCGTCTACAATCAATATGCGTTGAGTTGACATGACTTTCACCCTTTCTCCTGGGGAGGCGACAGCGACCACCGTTGGCGCATTTCCGATTTTTCGTGAAGGGCCAACGTTTCCAGCGCTACATCACGAATCTCCTTGAGCCGGATCGGTTTGTGTAACACCTTCTGGATCGCCCGCGCTGCGACAGGGTCCTGCACCAGATCGTGACCGTAGGCGGTAATCATAATGATGCCGGTGCCAGGGTAGATTTGGTTGATGTGGGAAGCCAAAGCCACGCCGTTCAGATCCGGCATCTTGTAGTCGGTAATCAGCAAATCGAAAGGTTGTTCTTCGAAGAGCTTGAGCGCTTGTAGCCCGCTCAAGCTGACCACGATTTCGCAGCGAGGCAGTTTTCTCAAGCCCTCACGCAGTGTGAAAGCCACACATTCCTCATCATCGACGATCAGGATGCGGCGTGGACCTGTGCCTTTGACCGTGGCGGGTGGCTTTTCGAGGCTGGGGCAGGGCGGCAGTTTGATCGTGAAGCGGCTTCCCTGGCCTGGTTCACTCTCGACGACGATTGCGCCTTTGTGCGCGGCCACGATGCTGTGCGCCAGCGTCAGCCCTAATCCCAGACCTCCGTACGAGCGGGACGGGGAATCATCGAGTTGTGCAAACGGTGTAGACAGGCGGGCTATATCTTCCTGCGTAATGCCGATGCCGGTATCGACCACCGATAGATTTATCCCCTGTGGATCGGCCCACAACTGCGCAATAACGCGCCCCCCACGCGGCGTGAATTTGATGGCGTTTTCGATAACACACTCGAACGCCAACTGCAATTGTTCCCCATCGCCGATGATGCGGGGTAGATCCGTTGATAGGTGCAGTTCAAGGGTAAGGCCAGCCGCCTCCGCGCGTCTGCGCTGCGCTTCGACTGTCTGGGTGACCAGACCCGGCAGCGTGAGTGGCTGTTGGAGGTATTTGTTCGCCTGCACGGCGAGCAGCGTGTCGATTCGAGTGACTGTCTTTCTGAGTTCCTCAGCGCGGTTGGCAATGATGCTGACCGCCTGTCGTTGTTCGGACGAAAGCGCACCAAGCTCGCCGTTATGTAGTAGATCGGCATAGCCCATCAATACTGCCAACGGTGTTCGCAACTCATGTGACACGTTGCGAATGAAGGTATTATGTATTTCGTCCAGCCTGAGCGTTTCCTCTAGTTCCTTTTCTGCGCGCAGCTTGATCCCAGTTTGTCCAGATCGGGTCATTATCGTCTCCCAATATGTCGCAGTCGTTATGGCATCACGTTAATCAGGACTAACCATCGCCTTCTTGCCCGTCAGGCAAAAAAACTGGCGCAGATAACTCTTCTAGCAACTTTGACAAGGTTAGCTGAGGATACAATATCACAAATCGGTAGCGGTAACGTTAGCGTTCTGTGGTAGGAGTGTTGCAGAAGTGTTAGTGAAAGCGGCGGTGTCAGGTGTTGCTGACCGTGTATCCTACGCCTCGTACAGTCTGAATAACGTCGGTATGCCCGGTGGATTCTTTGACTTTTTGGCGGATGCGATAGATGTGATAGCGGATGATGTCCCGTGCCTCCCACACCTCGGCGGCATACCCTTGCGCTTCACGAAGCAACTCCTGGGGAGAAATCACCCGCGGGGCTTCGCTAATTAGATAAGCCAGCACATCGAACTCGGTTGGACTGAGTTCCAGTAGCCTGGCATTCATAGTAATGACGTGACGTGTCAAATCCACAATCAAGCTGCCGTATTGGAGAAAACGCTTTTCCGCGGCAGCTTGCTGGTCAAAGGTTGTAGTAGCTTGCGTTGGGGGGCGCGGCAAGGGCTGGGACGGCGATGCGCCAACCCCTTGAATTGTGGCACGCACGCCGTCCAATGTGTTACTCAAGTGTTGCTCCAATTCCCACAACAACGCGCGTTGCCTCTTTTTCTGCCGCCGGTTGAGCAACCCCACGCGGATGCTTTCGCGCAGTTCGATGGTTTTGCACGGCTTGAACAGATAATCGTGCGCGCCCTGCCGCAGCGCCTCGACCGCGGATTCGAGCGAGCCGTGTCCCGTGAGCATGATGACGACTGTATCGGGCGATTGCGTGTGTAACACTCTGAGCACATCGGTTCCGCTGATTCCCCTCATCTTCAAGTCAATCAACGCCAGATCGAATTCTTCCCTTTCAATATGCCTGAGTGCCAATTCGCCGCTTTCGACTGCAACGACGGTGTAGCCGTCACGTTCTAGCAGTTCCCGCAGGAAGAAACGGATGCTTTCTTCGTCATCTACGACCAGAATTTTGGCATGTGTTTCGGTTTCCATAACTCCCCTATGTTTTGCTGGAATCCTGGCGATGGTTTTACATCGACTGCGCAGTGAGTGCACACGTGTCACCGCTCATATCCACATCCTTCGCAAAGATTAGGTAGATATTTACCTGCTTATCTATATTACTGCATTTTATGTGATTGGGAAAGTCGTGTATGTTACAATTGCATGACGATAAATGAAGGGCGACGCTCAGATACTGCGACTAGAATCATGTTACCGGCAAGACAATGGTGAAGGTGGTGCCCTTGCCCACTTCGCTTTGCACGAGGATTTGCCCGTCGTGCTCTTGGATAATGCCGTAACTGATAGAAAGCCCCAATCCTGATCCGTGAGCTTTCGTGGTGAAAAACGGCTCGAACAACCGCGCCATAATTTCTTGTGGCATACCGGTCCCCGTGTCCGTGAATTCGATACTGACGTTTTCGCTGTCGAGAGTGGTGCGAATGCTAAGCGTACCGCCGTTGGGCATGGCGTCGATCGCGTTGATCACCAGGTTCAAGAAGACCTGCTTCAAGTAATCGGCATTGACGACAATTAACGGAACGGCGGGGTCCCAGGTACAATCGACGTTGACATAACTATGCTGCAATTCTTTCCCGCTCAACTCCAATACATTTTCCAGTGTCTGGTGGATATCGGTTGGCGCGTGTTCGCGGCCTGAGGGGCGGTAAAAGTCACGCACGCGGCGCACAATCGTGGCGATGCGCTCGATTTCATCTTCGGCGATGTCCAGATAGCGCTTCATCTTCTCCGGTCGCATTGGTCCTTCCAATTCTTCTTTTGCCAGAGTCAGACACCCCTGAATCGATTGCAAAGGATTGTTGATTTCGTGGGAAATGGATGCGATCAAGCGCCCTAACGCCCCCATTTTCTCGCTGTGAACTAACTTGACCTGTGTGGCCTGTAACACCTGAAGCTGATTGACGAGCTCCTGATACAAACGTGCGTTGTCGATGGCGATTGCAGCGGAGCTGGCCAGGGCTTCCAGTAGCTCGCGGTCGTGGGCGTTAAAGGTACCGTCGACTTTGTTGATGACCTCGATCACGCCGATGGCGCGGTCTTTGGCCACAAGCGGCACGACCAACAGGGAGCGGGTCGTTATGTCGGTGATGAGATCGATCTTGCGGTAGAAGCGCGGGTCCTGTTGGGCGTTTTCCACGATGGCGGAGGTCTTATGTTGTATCACCCAACCCACAACACCGGCGTTAAGGGAGATGTGCTGTCCGAACAAGATGGCGGAAGTGCTATTGCTTGCCACCGCCGCGAAGACCAGATCATCACTTGTGTCATCGTAGAGCAGCACCGATGCATCTTCGGCGTCGAGCAGTGTGTTGATTTGTACCAGTGTCTGCTGCAACACAGTGTTGAGGTCCAGATTGGCCGCCAGCGCATGGGTGGCATTGATGAGCGCGCTCAATTCGCGTGTATTACGTTGTGTTTGGGCATACAGGCGTGCGTTCTGTAGGGCCACAGCCGTCTGATTTGCCAGAGCGTGAAGCAAATATTGATCGGTCGCAGTGAAATGATTCTGTTCGCGGCTCTCGACGTTAAAGACACCGATAACATCGGTGTGAATCTTCATTGGTACGCATAACTCGGAGCGAGTAGAAATCGTCGCCTCATCGTGGGGCAGATAACGGAGATCGCATGTTACATCGGGAATATTGAGAGCAATGCCACCTTGCGCCACCGCGACACAGATGCTGCGCGGACTGTCTAGCGGCAGCAGGCGCTCTACAGTTTTGATGGTGCCCTGGTCGAGAAAATAATGAAATCGCAGCGCGTTGGCAGCGCTATCGATCAGGCTAAAACTGGCAAAATCAAAATTGATCACTTCCGCCGCGACTTCCAGGGCGTAGCGGATGATCGTCGTTTCGTCGTGCAACAGCGCTTGATTCCACCCTAACTTATAGACTGCCTCGATATGCTTTCCCTGGCGTTTGCGTTCTAGCATATCGAGCATGGTGCTTTCGAGAAACGGGGGCATCTCACTTGCACTCGATGTCGCTTGAAGGGCATCATCCATGGCGCTGGCGAGAATTTTTGTTTTCATATATGGTCCGCCTTCCATTCAAAAATCTCGTTCACCGATTATTGCGCGAATTGTACCAGAATCCGCTTTAAAAGATAGCTGGAGCATATTCAGCTTACGCGCATGCGCTTTGACTTTTTCGTAGATTTGAATATAATGGCTTGACTTATGTCACGGCTGGCCTGCTATATTGCGAAAGCGCTGAGCAAGAAGTCTTAGTCGCTGATTTTTTGTTGCCTGAAACCAGGGGTTAGGGGAGAGTAGAGAATGAATCGTGACGAACGTATAACGGAAGCACGCACCTTTAAAGTCCTACGTATCAGTCTGGCTTCACCAGATGACATTATGTCATGGTCTTACGGTGAAGTCACCAAACCGGAAACCATCAACTACCGCCGGTTGCGCCCGGAAAAAGACGGGCTATTCTGTGAAGCCATTTTTGGCCCCACGCGTGATTATCAATGTTATTGTGGTAAATACAAGGGCATTCGTTACCGGGGCATCATCTGCGATAAGTGCGGCGTCGAAGTGACGCGCAACTCGGTGCGCCGCGAGCGTTTAGGTCATATCTCGCTGGCTGCGCCGGTCGCCCATATCTGGTACACTCGCCGTATCCCCAGCCACATGAGCATCTTGCTCGATATCAGCAAACGCAACCTTGACCGGGTGCTTTACTTTGCGCAGTACGTTGTTACCTTTGTGGACGAGGAAGCTCGCCAGCGCGCGCTGAAACGCATTGACGAAGAAGAGCGCATGCGCATGTCCACGATGGATGACGCTGCTACTTCCCGCATCGACGAACTTGAGGGGCGTCTGGTGCAAGAGAAGAAACAGTTCGTGGCTGGTCAGGAAGAGATTCGTGCCGAATTCGAAGAAGAACTCAACACCCGCACCGAGAAGATCCTTGGCGAGGCCAAGCGGCTGCGTGACCGCCTCGATGGGATGATGGGGCGCCAGGCGCACGAATCGATTGTCTTTGCTGCCACCGACACCGTCATTGTGGATGCCGATGAGCTGGTGAGCCGCGAGCACTACGCGATGCTCAACGCCGTCGCGCAGGATGCGCTGGACGCGTTAGAGCAGGAGATTCACCAGCGAGAGACCGAGGCCCTCAGGCCCGCCTCTGCGGAGCCGGTTGCCGGACCGCTCGACCTGCAGGGTGACATCCAACACGTCCGCGATGAATTGCAGGAAAAGACGAGTATCATCCGCAACCACTACGACGAACTGCGCGAAGAACTGCTTAGCCTGGCCGAAAGCCAGTTCTTCAATGAACAGCGTTATCGCGAACTGCGCCAGCGGTGGGGACAGGTGTTCCGCGCTGGCATGGGTGCTGAAGCGATCTACGAACTACTCCAGGGACTCGAACTGGACACCATGGCCGAGGAACTGTGGCACGAAGTGCGCTACGGGCGCTCGGCACAGCGGCGCAAGAAAGCCACCCGCCAGTTGCGGGTCGTTGAGGCGCTGCGCAAGAGCAAGAACAAAGCAGAATGGATGATCCTGACCGTGCTGCCTGTGCTCCCACCGGAACTGCGCCCAATGGTGCAGTTGGATGGCGGACGTTTTGCCACATCGGACCTCAATGATCTCTATCGCCGGGTGATTAATCGCAACAACCGCCTCAAGCGCCTCCTGGAACTGGGCGCGCCCGAGGTCATCATCAACAACGAAAAGCGCATGTTGCAGGAGGCCGTCGACAGTCTGATCGACAACAGCCAGCGTGGCAAGGCCATGAGCCGCCGCGGGCGGCGCCAGCTCAAATCCCTGAGCGATATGCTCAAGGGGAAGAAAGGCCGCTTCCGCCGCAACCTGCTTGGTAAGCGCGTGGACTACTCCGGGCGCTCCGTCATTGTCGTTGGCCCGCACCTGCAGATTCACCAGTGCGGCCTCCCCAAGACGATGGCCTTGGAACTCTATCGTCCCTTCATTATTCAGCGGCTCGTGGAATACAACTACGCCACGAACGTCAAAGCGGCCAAGCGTCTTATCGAGCGCCAGCGGCCTGAAGTCTGGGAAGTCCTCGAGGAAGTCATCCAGGACCGTCCCGTGATGCTCAACCGCGCGCCGACGTTGCACCGCCTTGGCATCCAGGCCTTCGAACCGCTCCTGGTCGAGGGCAAGGCCATCCACTTGCACCCGCTGGTCTGTTCCGCCTTCAACGCCGACTTCGACGGTGACCAGATGGCCGTGCACGTCCCCCTTTCGCGCAAGGCGGTCGAGGAAGCCCGCAGGTTGATGTTGGCGTCGCGCAACCTCCTCAAGCCCGCCGACGGCCAGCCGATCATCGGCCCGTCCAAAGACATGTGCATAGGCATTTACTATATGACGATGGACACGTCGGTGCAAAATGGCGAGCCGAAGGCTTTTGCCGATCTCGATGAAGTGGAAATGGCTTACGCCTTAGGAACTGTACACATCCACGACTGTATCAAGATCGCTCAGGTTTACGAAGGTCGCCCGGCGCCGGCCCAGCCGATCGAGACGACGGTGGGACGGGCGCTCTTCAACCGCATTGTGCCGGATCCGTTGCGCTTCATCAACAGACCGTTGGATAAGGGGGATCTTCAGGACCTGATTGCGCTGTGTTACCGGCGCATCGACGCTGAAGCCGCCGTCGATTTCGCCGACGCCATCAAGACCATGGGTTTCCGCTATGCCACCGTCTCTGGTGTCACGATTTCAGTATACGATCTGACCGTCCCCAATGAAAAGCAGGAGATCTTAGGCGAAGCTACCCGTGAGGTGGGCGAGATCGAGCGCCAGTACCGTCGTGGCCTGCTCACCGAAGAAGAGCAGTACAACCGCACGATCGAAATCTGGTCGCAGGCACGTGATTCGATTTCCAAGGCTGTAAACAACCACTTGGACCCTGACGGCCCCATCGCCGTGATGGCTCGCTCCGGCGCGTCTAAAGGTGGTTTCGGGCCGATCGCGCAACTCTCCGGGATGCGTGGCCTGATGGCCGATCCGTCGGGGCGCATCATCCCGCTGCCCATCCGCTCCAATCTGCGTGAAGGGTTGACTGCGTTGGAGTACTTCATCTCTACGCACGGTTCGCGCAAGGGTTTGGCCGATACCGCGCTGCGCACGGCGGACGCCGGTTATCTGACTCGCCGCCTGGTCGACACCGCGCAGGACATTATCATCAACGCCATCGACTGCGGGACGCGCACCGGTATCTGGATTCGCCGCAGTGAGAATATTGGCGGACAGCCGATCACTGCACGCTTGCTGGGACGCACTGCCGCTGCGCCGGTCCTGAACCCTCGTACCGGCGAAGTAATCGTCGACAAGGGCGAAGAAATCGACGAGGATCGGGCTGACCTGATCAACCGCTTGGAAGTTGAAGACATCTACGTGCGCTCGCCGATGACGTGCGAATTGGAGCATGGCATCTGCGCGATGTGTTACGGGCGCGATCTGGGCCGTGGTGGCCTGGCGAAGATCGGCACCGCTGTGGGCATCATCGCGGCGCAGTCCATCGGCGAACCCGGCACGCAGCTGACCCTGCGCACGTTCCACACCGGTGGTACGGCCTCATCCAGCGGTGACATCACCAGCGGTCTGCCGCGCGTCGAGGAATTGCTCGAAGCGCGCCGCGCGCCGCGCGGTGAGGCCGAGATCGCCGACCTGGACGGCGTCGTCCACGTCATCCGTGAGGGAGACGTGGTCATGGTCTCCATCGTTGATAGCCAGATCAAACGGGCCAGCTACGACATTCCCGAAGGATGGGAAATCCTGGTAGAGGATGCCGACACAGTCAAACAGAATGACCTGCTGGCGCGCAGCAATGCTGAGGACGCCAAGGAATTGCGCGCCAAGGCGGGCGGGCGCATCTCCCGCGATGGCCGCGATCTCCTTCTCGTCTACGAAATCCGGGACGAGCACGAGTACACGGTGCCGCCTTCGGCGCGACTGCTTGTCGCCGAGGGACAGAAGATCACCTCCGGCACGCAGTTGTTCGAGGGTGTGCCCAATCCGCACCGCATTCTGCAAGTCCAGGGCCGCGACGCGGTCCAGGTGCACTTGCTCAGTGAGGTGCAGCAAGTCTATCGCTCCCAGGGTGTGAATATCAGCGACAAGCACTTCGAGATCATCATCCGCAAGATGCTCAGCCGGGTGCTGGTCACCGAGTCCGGGGACACCGAGTACCTGCCCGGCGATCTGGTCGATCGGGTGCAGTTCGAACGCATGAACCGTCAGTTGGCGGCCGAAGGAAAAGCGCCCGCGCGCGCGCGTCAGGTGCTCTTGGGCCTTACCAAAGCGGCCCTGGCAACCGATTCGTTCCTGTCGGCAGCGTCGTTCCAGCACACCATCAAAGTGCTTTCCAACGCTGCTGTGCGCTCCGATGAGGATATGCTCTATGGCCTGAAGGAAAACGTCATCATCGGCAAGCTGATCCCCGCCGGCACCGGTTATCGCGGCGATATTGATGGGTCTGATGGTCCCATCGAGGAGTACGAAGGAGTGGCGGTGGAGAAGGAGCTGCCAAAGGGCACTCTGCTCAGCGACGAGGATGTGGAGCCGGAATCCTTCCTGCTTTCGGATTTGCAGCAGCCGTTTCGCATCTAGGCTATGCACACTATCTCAGAAAGGGCGACTGACTAAGTCGCCCTTTTTTTCTGCAACTCATTTCGTGCTTGTGCGTATTAAGAGTCAGGAATCGCAAATATGGAAGAATGGTTGTTATCAGCCCAACGTGGGGACGAAACGGCGGTTAACCGTCTGGTGGCGACGTATCAGCAGCCGGTCTTTAACCTTTGTTATCGGATGTTAGGCGAGTACACGGAAGCCGAGGATGCCGCGCAAGAGACATTGCTCAAGGCCGTGATGAATTTGCACGCCTATGATGTGGAGCGACCCTTCAAGCCGTGGGTGCTGCGTATCGCCTCGAACGAGTGTATCGACCGTATCCGGCGGCGCAAGCCCGTCGTCTCCTTGGATGGAATGGGTGATGACGGTGCGTGGGAGTGGCAGGCCGGGCACAGCCCCAATCCTGAGTCGGAGCTGTTGCATCACGAGCAGCAGGTCCAGATTCAGGGGATGTTGGAGAGTTTGCCACCGCTGGATCGTACGGTAATTACACTGTTTTATTGGGAAGGCCTGGCGTACACCGAAATCGGTGAGGTAACTGGACTGAGTATTTCCGCGATTAAATCCCGGCTTTTCCGTGCCCGCCGGGTCATGGCACAACTTATTGTTGGTTCAAACACATTGGAGGAGGAAAAATATGTTGCGTGATCCGATCACTGACATGCATAGCGATGCGTGGTGGATGCGCGCGTGTGAAGGGGCGCTTTCGCCACAAGAGGAGGCACACTGGCAAGCGCATCTTGCGCAGTGTGAGGCGTGCCGGCAGGAGTGGGCGGCGATGGCGCAAGTGGATGTGCTCTTGCGCACAGCTGCGTCCCCGCCTATGCTCGCGGTCGATTTTACCGCGCGCACCGTCGAGCGCATCACACATAAGCAGAAACTGCGTCATATGTTGCGGTTTGCGGTGGGGACGGTGGTCCTGGGGCTGGTGGCTTGGATTGGCTGGGCATACTTCGGCGCGACGTTGGCCGGTGTGGTGCACGCGCTTGACGTCCTGATTTCGGGCCGCCAGATCCTCTTTGATGCGCTGATGCGAACCCTGGTGGGGTTGGCGGTGACGGTGAAGGCGCTGCTGCCTTTGTTGCTTGGGGTGGCCGGGGCTGCCCTTCTGTTTCTGACGCCCAACAGCATTCTCGCCAGTGTTATGGTGGTGTGGTACACACATCGCAAGCGTGCTGCCGGCAGCGCCGCGTAGATTAAGCGGTTTCCGCCACGCTCTCCATCGCGCGTCGACCGCGCTATAGTTAGGTGTATCCATCCTGGCGGCTCCGGGCTGCGGGATGTTGATATAAGAAAAAGAATAAAGAAAAAAAGGAGATAGATGATGATGAAACGTTTGATGCTTACCTTGATTTTGGGTGTGTGTCTTGCCGCCACCGTGCTTCAGCCTGTGCCGGCTTTAGCCGCGCCAGGCCCGCAGGGCGACGGCAACGTAATCTTTGGTCCCTACACCCTGGCTTCCGGGAATACCGCCACTGGTGACATGACGGTGTTTGGCGGGCCGGCAACGCTCGAGCCCGATTCCAACTTCAACGGGGACCTGGCCATTTTCGGGACGGTGGATATTCAGGAGTCGGCCAATCTCAACGGCACTCTCGTTGTTTTTGGGGATGCTGATATCGCCGGTAATATCGATGGAGATGTGTTTGTGGCTGGCGCGTTAGTGCTGCGTGAGACGGCCTATATCAGCGGCGATGTTTCTGCAACGGGCGCGATCGATCAGCGTGATGGCGCTGTCGTTGATGGCGAGGTCGAGCCGATGACTCAGCGAGACTTCGATTTCAACCGTGATTTCCCCATTGAAGTTCCCCGGCCTTTTACCAACCCAAGCACTCCGGCTTACACGCGCCCTATGTGGGTTCGTGGATTATGGGCGACGGTGAAGGCTATTGTGGGGGTGGTGGTTTTAAGTATGCTGGCATTGGTCATCGTGAGCATCTGGCCGCAACAGACTGAGCGGGTGAGCCGGGCCATTGAAGAGGCCGCCTTGACCTCGTTCGGGATGGGACTGTTGGTTTACCTCGTCGCAGCCGTTGGGTTGACGCTTCTGGCAATCACCATCTGCCTTAGCCCGTTCGCGCTGCTTGGCTGGCTGATCGTCGGCGCGGGATTGCTGTTGGGGTGGGTAGCCCTGGGGGCGATTCTGGGCAAGCGCGTTCTCACGAGTATCTTCAACCGGCCACAGCCACAGCCGGTAGCCGCAGCGGTGATCGGTACTGGGTTGTTGTCGCTGGTCCTGGCGATGACGCGTGTCTTCTGGCCGATCCACGGCATCTTGATGTTCGTTTTGGTGCCGTTGGCGACCGGAGCGGTCTTGCTGACGCGCTTTGGCACGATGCCTTACGCGACGCAGGGCAATATTTCCGGCCAACCGCGCACACCGAAACCGCGTCCGCAGGGGCCTATTGTGCCCGGAGCACTGCCACCTTCGATGCCGTCGGTAGCGCCTCAGACATCCGCTGCGGATGACCACGACGTGGTCATTCCAGCCGCTCCGGCAGGCGTGAGTCCTTTCGATGAGGCAGAACGCTCCAGTGAGGAAGCCTAGTCATGCTATAGTCGCGGTTTCTATGCCGCGCGTATGACAAGTTCACAGGCGACCGAGAGACGATCTCGGTCGCTTTGTTTTTGGGCCTGTTGCCTATGCCATAGGCAGGATTATAATGGAATAGATCAAAGGTTTACTCACTTTCGTCAGGGGTGGCCGAACTGAGCAGCGAGGTGGTCCATGGATGATCGTTATCAGCGTCAGGTTGTGATGCCGGAGATCGGCGTGGCGGGACAAGAGCGCCTGCGCCAATCGCGCGTGCTTGTCGTCGGGGCGGGGGGGTTAGGATCGCCCGTGTTGCTCTATCTGGCCGGCGCGGGTGTGGGAACCCTGGGCATCGCCGACAACGATCAGGTATCGGCTTCCAATCTCAATCGCCAGATTCTCTACGTCACTCACGATATCGGGCGCAGTAAGGCGCTCACGGCTGTACAGCGAGTGCGCGCGCTGAACCCGGATGTTAAGGCCGTTCCTCATGAAGTTTTCGTCTTGCGCGAGAACGGCCTGGCGCTGGTGCAGCAGTACGACCTTGTCGTGGATGCGAGCGACAATCTCGAAACGAAGGCCTTGATGAACGAACTGTGTGTGCACGCCGGTGTGCCCCTGGTGTGGGGCGCGGTGTCGCGTTTCGAGGGACAGATGGGGGCTTACATGCCCGGTCATGCCTGCCGCAGTTGCGTGTTTCCCCAGATGCCACAACCGGGGACGTATCCCACCCCCACCGAATTGGGCGTCTTGGGCGCGTCCGCAGGGGTCATCGGCACACTACAAGCTGTAGAAGCCGTCAAAATCCTCTTGAACCTCGACAA
>DAIUDK010000076.1:4255-25743 GCA_036845725.1 Chloroflexota bacterium | reverse complement strand
ACCGAACGATACCCCGTATCACCCACTCCGATCCGTTTGAGTATACTTAAAGATCGTGCCGAGAGGCTGCGCGTTCTCCACGAAGAAGAGTTTCACCCACTCCGATCCGTTTGAGGATACTGAAAGAACTGGCGAACGCCGTCCCCAGCGCGATGAACATCGCCAGTTATGGTTTCACCCACTCCGATCCGTTTGAGGATACTGAAAGGCCGTGGAATCAGGGGAATCTCACGTCTTTTTATACTAAGTTTCACCCACTCCGATCCGTTTGAGGATACTGAAAGTCGGCAATATCGTTCTCCTCAATAGTCATCCCACCGGGTTTCACCCACTCCGATCCGTTTGAGGATACTGAAAGTGAGCGTGGTGAACAGTGGCGTGGTGACGCTTCCACAAGTTTCACCCACTCCGATCCGTTTGAGGATACTGAAAGCTCTGATGCGTCTAGGAGCCTCTAGGAGCCGCGTAAAGTTTCACCCACTCCGATCCGTTTGAGGATACTGAAAGTATGACCAATGGGCGACTGGATAGGCGCGCGGTACGGCGTTTCACCCACTCCGATCCGTTTGAGGATACTGAAAGACCGTCGTAGCCAGCGATGCGAGATAGTCCCACACCGTTTCACCCACTCCGATCCGTTTGAGGATGCTGAAAGTCGTACTCAAGAATGAGCCGACACTGCCCCGCACCAGGTCGATCCGTTTGAGGATACTGAAAACTTCGCTTGGTCGACCACAACCCGAAGCCCAGGGATTTCATCCACGCCGATCCGTTTAAGGATGCGTGAAGGCGTAGGCCGGTGGTGGAGGGGAAGACGGGGCAGCCAGGAGCAGCGCGTTTGCGCTGCGCCATGTCGAAGGGGGTGTGGCGGCACGCCACGCGGAGGGCTGGAGGCCCGGAGTGTTTGCGCCAGCGCAAGGGGGTAGTTGAAGGCGGGGGATACGGGGTTGCTGAGAAAAGCCTCGATTTGAAAAACGAGCAAAGGCATACAAATGATGCAGCTAACAAATTGACAAGTTGGTGTTATTGCAGTAGATTCATTAGACTTTTCGGAGAGTGTGTTCACCAGAGAAAACATTGAAACTCAAGAAAAGGAGGGCACTGTGGATCTATTTAAGTCGATTGAGGTTGGTTTTTGGATAATCATAGTTATCGTGGCTGTGCTCGAGGTGATTGGATTCATTGCGGTTGCGTCCTTTGTTCGCGGCATTTTGGTCGATGCGTGGTCTGTAGAAAGCGTCATTGCTAAAGTTGTTTGCATTGTTCTTGCCATACTTGCGACCTCACTAATAAGTATGATATTTTGGTGGGGTCTTCCATTTGTCGGATTCGTTGTGATCATTACTTTCTTCATTGGCATGATAACATGATCCATGCAACACTCGATAGAAGTATGATGGCCGAAAGGAGTCCTTGTTAGAAAATGCATTAAGTCAAAAGATGAAGCCTCTACTGTTTATGGTAGGGGCTTTTTGTGTGTTGTTGCAAAACATGCAAGGGGGCGGCGCAGAGTGTTTGGGGGATGGAGGGAGTGGACAGGGTGGACAAGATGGGGGTGCGCTGGTCGTAGGTCAGGAGCGCAACGAAGGCTAGGCCCGCTTGCGGGCCGGGTGATTGGAAGTATGTTTGGAAGTATGTTGATATGTAGCAAAAATGGGCAGCAATAAAAAAAGGCCCCTGCTCAACCAGAGCAGGGGCCTTTTGACGCGGTAGGGATACCGCGGCTACGCGGAGGCGAGATCGAAGAGGGAGAGCTGTTGTTCGGGGACGACGATCTGCTTGGCGGGGCGCTTGCCTTGGGCGCCGTGACGCTCGAAGAGGTCGAGGAGGTTGAGTTGTTTGGCGGTGGGTGCGGTATTCGTTTGATCTGCCGGCATTTTCGTCTCAATCGGTTTTGCGGCTTGCTCGATGGCGGCGATGGTGGGAATGACGTCGGCGGTGACGATCGGGCCTTCGCTTTGGCTCGGTTGGCGTTTGACGCTGACGAGGGCTTGGGCGACGGCGATCTGTGCGCTGGTGGCTTCGGCCATGATCTCCTCGACGGACTTGTCTTGGGGGACCTTGTCGAAGACGGCGCGTTGGGCGTCGTGCTTCTGGTTGATGATGTCCCACATTTGCTCATCGACGGTGTTCATTGAGAGGATGTAATGAACGGTGACGGGCTTGGTTTGACCGGGGCGGTGACAGCGATCTTCGGCCTGGAGCGTGGTTTCGGGCGACCATTCGGTGTTGAGTATGATGACGTGGTTTGCGCCGTTGATCGTGACTCCGCGATTGAGCGTACCGGTGCCGGCCAGGAGGACGGTGGCGGTGGGGTCAGCCTCGAACTTGCGGGCCAGGTGATTGCGCTTTTTGGCCTGGACGCCGTCGACGCCGACGTAGCCGATGCCCAGGCGTTTGAGTTCGCGCTCGATGACGCCATAGACTCCTTTGCTACTTTCCACGTTCAAACGGCCACAATCCGCCTCGCTTATCCTCGCTGTAGAAAAATCCGGCCTCTTCCAGGCTCGGTAAGCGGCGCGTGACGGTCGAGCGAGCCACACCTAATTGCTCGGCAATCTCTACCGGACGAATTCCCGGCTGTTGGTGAATCAGACGATCCATCTCCACAAATGCTGTTTGGTTTTTGCTCCAGAAAGGCATTTCCGCACCTCCATCGTGAAAGATACTTTCAGGATAAAGGAAGCGTGTTGCAGGTAACGCAACAATCCAGAAGCAAACCAAAACATCCTCTTTTATATCTCTCTGCGGCCTCAGCGCGCTCTGCGGTGAGATATGGGTAATCACCAGGGGCCCCTGGTAGGGGCCCCTCTTGACAAAATAGAACAAATGCACTATAATACCTGTAGTGTTACAAACATACGGAACCACTACATATTGTAGCCCGGGCGCCTCAAGCGCCCCTGCTCAACCAGCCTGTATCCACCAGGAGATAACCCTTGACTACGCCAAACGCCCCCCTCAGCGTCGACGACCACCTCGCCTTCCTCGACGAAATCATCCAGGACCTGTTCGCCAAATGGAAAGCGCTCTCCGCCCACATCGACGCCTGGTTTGAAAAGGAGGACCAGGACATCAAAGCACTAGTGCCTGTTTTCTCCGTCTACGGCCGCACAGCCATATGTTTCGGACGACTACTGCGTGATAGGCAAGCTCTGTCCCCCGATAAATCGAAGGACCTCGACGAGCTTATTGACCAAGCGCTTGCCGAACTGTCCGAGGAATGGGGAATACAACTCGTCTGACGCCTCTGAAAAAGCCAAAAACTGAATTTTCATACAACTTTCGACTTATGAACACTACCATACCCGACCCGCCAACACCATCGTCCCAAATTGAAATCCTCGACGCCGCCCCGCCGGTCATGCGCCGTCCCCTCGCCCTCATCGCCGGGCATACCTATGCGGCCGTCTGGCTCTATGTCCGCGTTTCCGACCCGGCTCAGTCCTCACACCTGGAACCAACCCACCTGCAGCGCTTCATCCTCCGCGACGATGGCGCCCTCTTTGGCGCAGGCGGCGATACTCCCTTGCAGGACCTAGAGATTGACGTCGCCCTGCCCGAAACGCCGGAACAATCCCGTACCTGGTCCGCCGCCGGAGTCAAAGCCTATCGCGCCGGCGCCCGTCCCCACCCCGTTCAGGTCTTCCAACAGATCGCCGCCGTCGTCAATCGCTTCGTCGATTTCGACCGCTCGCTCGCCGGGCAACAAACCATGGCCGAACTGGTTGCCTGTTACGTGCTGGCGACCTGGTTCCTGCCAGCCTTCGACGTCGTCGGTTACCTCTGGGTCACCGGTGAACGCGGTTCCGGCAAGACCGTCCTTCTGCACACCGTCACCGAAATGGCCTATCTCGGCCACGTCCTCCTGGCCGGCGGCTCCTATGCCAGCCTGCGTGACCTCACGGAATATGGCGCTACCCTGGCCTTCGACGACGCGGAAAACCTCACCAAACTGCACGGCAGCGATGCCGATAAACGCGCCCTGCTGTTAGCCGGAAACCGCTGCGGTAGCACCGTCACCATCAAAGAGCGTGACCCCGGCAACGGACAGCGCACACGCCACATCAATGCCTTTTGCCCGCGTCTCTTCTCTGCCATCCAGGTGCCCGATAACGTCCTCGCCAGCCGCAGTATCGTCATCCCCCTCGTCCGCACCCCAGACCGCGACTGCGCCAACGCCGATCCGTTGGACCCCGAGGCCTGGCCCCATGATCGCCGCCAGTTGCTCGACGACCTCTGGGCCTTGGCTTTAGCTTGCCTTCCCCAACTCCGGTGCTACGAAAAGGCCGTCAACGAGAAAGCCCACCTCTTCGGGCGCGACCTCGAACCGTGGCGTGCCCTGCTTGCCGTTGCTCTCTGGTTGGATACCCTCGATACGGCAGGAACGCTCCACCGTCCGCTAGACCCGGCCTGGCCTTCGATCCCCGGCATGCCGTCCACAACCGGCCTCTGGGATCGCCTGCATGCCCTGTCGTCGCGCTACCAGCAGGAAAAACGCGATCTTGAGGCCGGCAACATCACCTACCTCGTGGTGTTGGCGCTGTGTGCTTGTGCCAGGAGTGCCACTAGGGCCACAAATGTAGAGAATACTCCCTATCCAGCCGGTCTCGCCCCAGATTCGGCCCTCCTGCACAGCTTCACAGTGACGGTACAGGACGTCTTCGCATATGCAGTTGCCATTTCGATGCGTCAAGGTAACGACGCCGAAAATATCACCGAGAGTCGGGTTGGCCGGGCCTTGGGTCGCCTGCGTCTTGAGAAAGTCCCACGACCGGGAGGTACGGGGAGTCGCCGCTGGCGCATCACCCTGGACCAGGTGCAGCGCCTGGCGCAAGCGCATGGCATTGACTTTCACCCCCAATCCCGTATAATGCCAGGCATATAGGGCCTGGCAGATTATGCCCATCACCCGATCAGACTATCCGGCTAAAGACTGCCGGACTCATGACGACCAGACCAAAGACTACCGGACTAAAGACTATGCGTATTCTAATTACCGGAGCGACCGGATTCGTCGGCACACATCTACGACGTTATTTCCTCGCGCAGACCAACTGGACTATCACCGGCACGTGCTATCCCGAATCGCCGCCACCGCCGATGGATCCCCAACGCGAGACGCTGCACTATCTGGACTTGCGCGACGCCGAGGCCACGCACGCGCTGCTGGCCCAGGCCCCGCCGGATTACGTCATCCACCTGGCGGCGCAATCGCACGTCCCCACGTCCTACCAGGACCCGTGGGGCACGCTGGAGAACAACATCCGCGGGCAGCTCATCCTGCTGGAAGCCTTCAAGGCGCTTGGCCTCGCGCCGCGCACGCTCGTCATCGGCTCCGGCGAAGAGTACGGGCGGGCCAGCGCCGATGAACTCCCGCTGACCGAAGATCACCCTCTGCGCCCGGAGAATCCCTACAGCGTCAGCAAGGTCGCGCAGGATGTAATGGGTTACCAGTACTTCATCAGTTTTGGACTGCCCATTATCCGCATCCGGCCCTTCAACCACGTGGGGCCGGGGCAGTCGGCGCGCTTCGTGCTGCCGGCCTTCGCCAGCCAGGTTGCGGGGATCGAGGCGGGCAAGCAAGAACCGGTGATGCGTGTGGGCAACCTCACGCCCGCCCGCGACTTCACCGACGTGCGCGACGTCGTGCGCGCCTACCACCTCGCGCTGCTGCACGGGCAACCGGGGGAGGTCTACAACATCGCTGCTGGGACGCCGCGCACGATCCAATCCCTCGTCGACCAACTGATCGCCCTGGCTGCCGTCCCCATCCGGGTGGAGATCGACCCGGAACGCTACCGCCCCGCCGACGTCCCCGTCTTCTACGGCAGCGCGGCCAAACTGCAACACGATACCGGCTGGGAACCGGAAACCCCCTTCGAGCAAACGATCCAGGATGTCCTGGATGAATGGCGGCAATTCACAACAGGAGGGTAAGGCAATGACAGAATTAGCAGAGAACGACGAAATCAGCAGGATGACATCGGCGAAGGTCGGCGTTTACCGGCATTGGATGGTCACGCTGCGCGACATCCAGTGGGAGGTCGAGGAATTCGAATACGATCTCGAATATCAACGGTACGAAATAGATGTCACCCAGCGCCTCCTCGACGCCGCCGAAGACGACAAAGAACGTAAGCACTGGCAGAAGCAAATCGCCAGGATCAACAAGGCGATGGCAAACACGGAGGCCGAACTGGGCAAAGTGCAAAAACAGGCCGCTTACTGTGAGGCCATGATCGCCATCATTCAGGGCGATTTGGAGGCCGCGGGCATCGATCCCGACGACTGCGATCTAGACGAGTTCTTCTTCACCGGCGAATTCGACGACGACGAAATTCCGTTCTAAAAGTTGACCGGGCGCAATATTTTACGCCTAAAGCCGCCCAGTCCGACGACAGGCAAGACTATTCGACTAACGAGGCGCGAATCTTTGCGCTCAGACAATCATAAAGGGAGGTTGATTTTATGACGAAACGCCGTGCGTTAATCACCGGCATCACCGGCCAGGACGGCTCATACCTGGCCGAGTTTCTACTCGAAAAAGGCTATGACGTGATCGGGTTGGTGCGTCGCACCAGCACCGTGACCTTCACCCGCATCCACCACATCCAGGACAGACTCACCCTGGTCTCCGGCGACCTGCTGGATCAAGGGTCGCTTATCGCCACCCTGCGCGACTATCGCCCGCAAGAGGTCTACAACCTGGCGGCGCAGTCGTTCGTGCCGGCGTCGTGGCAGCAGCCCGTGTTCACCGGCGAGGTCACCGCGTTGGGCGTCACCCGCGTGCTGGAAGCCATCCGCACCGTCGATCCCACCATCCGCTTCTACCAGGCCAGCAGCAGCGAGATGTTCGGCAAAGTGCGCGAAGTCCCCCAGCGCGAAACCACGCCCTTCTATCCGCGCTCGCCCTACGGCGTGGCGAAGGTGTACGGGCACTGGATCACGGTGAACTACCGCGAGTCCTACGACCTGTTCGCGTGTTCGGGTATCCTGTTCAACCACGAAAGTCCGCGTAGAGGCCTGGAATTCGTCACGCGCAAAATCACGTACCAGGTCGCCAAAATCAAACTGGGGATGGCAAACCAACTCGCCTTGGGCAGCCTCGACTCCAAGCGCGATTGGGGGTACGCGGGGGACTACGTCCGCGCGATGTGGCTCATGCTGCAGCAGGACGAACCGGATGACTACGTGGTGGGAACCGGCGAAACACACGCCGTACAAGAATTTTGCGAAATTGCTTTCGCGCGCGTCGGGCTGAACTGGCGCGATTACGTCGTGCAGGACCCGCGCTTTATGCGGCCGGCAGAGGTCGATCTACTGGTTTCCGATCCGAGCAAGGCCAAAGCAAAGTTAGGCTGGAAGCCAAACGTTACCTTCAAAAGTCTCATTGAGATGATGGTAGACGCCGACCTCGAACTGCTAAAGACCGAAAAGGAGGCGGGGAATCACGATGCATGACATCAAATTCGGCACCGACGGGTGGCGCGGGCGCATCGCCGAGGACTACACCTTCGACAACGTGCGCCGCGCGACGCAGGGTTACGCGACCTATCTCAAGAACCACAATCTGGCCGACAAAGGCGTCGTGATAGGCTACGACCAACGCTTCTCCAGCGATCTATTTGCCGCCGCCGCTGCTGAAGTGATGGCGGGCAATGGCATCCGCGTGTGGCTGACCGACCACAACACCCCCACCCCGGTTATCAGTTACAGCGTCACCGAGCGGCAGGCCGGCGGAGCGATCAACATCACCGCCAGCCACAACCCGCCGGCGGACAACGGCCTCAAAGTGCGCGATCCACAAGGTGGCGCGGTGCCACCGGAGGGTCTGGCGGAAATCGAAGACGCCATTCCCGCCATTGCTAACGTGAAGCGGCTGCCGCTCCAGGAAGCGGAGACGAAAGGCATGGTCACCCGATGGGATCCTGACCCGGCTTACATCACGCATCTCGGCACGCTCGTCGATCTGCCCAAACTGCGCAACGCCGGGTTCAAAATCCTGGTGGAGCCGATGTGGGGCAATGGCGCGGGCTGGTTTCCCCGGCTGATGGCGGGCGGAACCAACACCATCTGGGAAATCCACGCCGAGCGCCATCCGCTCTTCCCGGAGATGCAGCGCCCCGAGCCGATCCGCCCCAACATCGATGTGGCGCTACAACGCACGGTGGAGTTGGGTGCCGACGTGCTCCTCATCATGGACGGCGACGCCGACCGCATGGGCATCGGCGACGAAAACGGCGTCTACATCAACCAGCTCCAGGTCTACGCGCTGCTGGCCTACTACCTGCTGGAAGTGCGCGGCTTGCGCGGGGCCATTGTCAAAACCATCTCCACCACGTCGATGCTAAACCGCCTGGGCAAGATGTACGATGTGGATGTGCACGAGACCGGCGTGGGCTTCAAATACGTCGCGCCCAAAGTGCTGGAGACGAACGCCCTCATCGGCGGCGAGGAAAGCGGCGGGTACGCCTTCCGCGGCAACGTCCCCGAGCGTGACGGCATCCTGGGCAACCTCTACTTTCTCGACTTCATGCTCAAGACGGGCCAGACGCCGGCGCAATTGCTGCAAGCGCTCTTCAAAAAGCTGGGGCAGACCTACTACTACGACCGCATCGACACCCGCTTCCCCGCCGAGAAACGCCCCACAGCGATGGCGCGGCTCAACGCGGCCAAACCCGAAACCATCGGCGGCGTGCCCGTCACCGGCATTGTCACAATCGACGGATACAAGTACGAGCTGGGCGACTACGGCTGGCTGCTCATCCGCTTCTCCGGCACCGAGCCGATTGTGCGCGTCTACTGCGAAGTCACCGATCCGGCGCTTGTGCAACCGGTGTTGGAAGGCGGCCTCGAAGTCGCCGGATTGAAGTAAAAACAAACCGCTAATTTGCGGAAAGTGTTCCCCGGGCGAGACGAAAATCTCGCCCGGTTTTGTTTCCGGCATGAGCGAATGTTTTAACTAAACCGTAACCTGCCTGAAACCCCCTCCGGCGCTCTCCTGTGGTATGCTAAAGATCGAAAAAGCCAAACCGCACGCCAACCGCATCACGACGAAAGAAGTGGGCGAGCTGGCTGGGAGATACCAATAGAGTCGGATTAGGGTAAATATGCACTGGACGCTGACTGTACCTGACGGTTTTTCGCTGCCGCAAATCATCCGGCGCTCGCTGAACTGCGGGCAGTTTCTGCTGCTCCAACCACCGTTCAGCGTGAATCGCACCAAGGAACGCCTGAACCGTGTCGAACGCCTGCAATCAGGGAACACGATCTACCTGGTCCTCTCGCAGACACAGGCCGGCCTGACCCTGCAAACAGACGAGCGGTTGACCGGAAGCGACACCGAAGAGATCAGCCAGAAGACTCGCCGCATGCTTCGTCTGGGGGAAGACCTGCAACCCTTCCTGGACATTGCCCGCCATATACCGGGCCTGGAGACGACCCTACAATATGGCGCGCACATCCTGCGCGGCACAACGCTCTTCGAGGACACGATCAAGGCGATTATCCTCACCCACGAAGAGAAGGCGCGCCAAGGACAACGCATCACGTGGATCGTGGACCGCTTCGGAGATCCGCTGCCCAGCAATCCAACGCGCCATGCCTTTCCCGTCCCGCAACAGATGCTTTGGGGAGACGAAGTCCTGGGCAAAGTATTCCCCCCCGACATCGCCGGCAAGCTTATCCGGGTGGCGGAAAGATTCCACACAGACACAGACCACATCGAGGGCCTGAGCGGCGAGAACCTCAGCGCAGACGCGCTCGCTGCCGAGTTAGCCCAACTTCTCGATCTCGGACCGGAACCCATGGGATTGGTGATGCTCAGCCTGGGCCGCTACGACTACATCCCCACGCAGTGCATGCCACAATACACGCGCGCATCGGACACAGGGACCACGAGCGTGCCGCGCGCTACCCACGCGACGCTCAAGCCGTTGCAGCCCTGGGGCGGATTGGCATATTGGCTTTGGGATTGGTCGGGTGCAGATAACGTTGACGCAAACACCCCTACCGGAGGCACGGAATGGAGAGCATGAACATCGACACAACACAAGTCAAAGAGGTCCTGACGCGGCTGCAAAGCGACATCCACAAGCAGCGTCGGGCGTTCCAAAACGGCGTCTCGCCTGAAGGCCTTGGCTTGCAGATGCGCACCTGGGAGACAATGATACAACAGGTCCAAATGGAGATGATGCGCGAGAAAAGCGCCCAACTCAACCTGCTCTACGAAGTCTCCAGCGCCATCAACGCCTCACTGGACTGGCGACAAACCCTGCAAGCTGTTTTGGACGCCTTTATCCAAATCACCTCCGCCGAACGCGGCATGGTGCTGCGTCTCGACGCGAATGCCGAACCGCAAGTGGAGATCACGCGCAACGCTTCGCATATGCCGTTCACCGATGACGACATCAGGTTCAGTCGCAGCATCGTGCGCCGGGCACTTGATGAGCAAGGCCCGGTGCTCAGCACGAATGCACAAATCGACCCGCGCTTCGAGGGCAGCGAAAGCATCATCGCGTATGGACTGCGCGCTACGCTGTGCGTGCCTTTGACCTACAAAGGCGAGACGCTCGGTGCAATCTACCTCGACAACCGCGCGCGCGCCGGCGTGTTCACCAAAGAGGACATGGAAAACCTGAGCGTGTTCGCTGGCAACGCGGCCACCGCGCTGTACAATGCGTGGGAACATCAAAAAACCGAGCAGGCCCTCGCGGAAAAGATGCGCGAATTGACCGTCCTGCAAGAGATGATGCGCGATCTCAATGCCAGCCTGCACTTCAACCGGGTGATAGAACGCAGCACCACGTGGGCCATCGCCGCCTCGGGTGCCGAAACGGGCGTGATCGGGCTGATTGCCGAGGAAGGCATCCGCTGGATCACCAAAACCGGCGAGATCAACCCGGACACGCTATTGGCCACACGCTGCATTTCCGCGCGTGAGCCGATCATCGAAGAGCACTATCTGGCGCTGCCGCTGCTCCGCGACACGCGTCCCATCGGAGTGCTGTACCTGGTCTCCGAAGGAAAACCGTTCAGACAGAACAAGAGGGAACTTGTGACGCGCATCGCCGACAACATCGCCATTGCTATCGAGAATGCGCGGCTTTACGAAGCGCTCCGCCAGGCCAACCTCACCAAATCCGGGTTCGTCACCGCGATGTCGCACGCACTCCGCACACCTATGGCCTGCGCGCTCGGCTATAGTGACATGCTCCAAACCGGCATGGCCGGGGAACTCGCGCCCCAGCAGCAGGAATTTGTCGAGAACATCACGGGGAGCATCAATCGCATCATCGCCATCGTCGATGATCTTTCAAACATCTCGGAGATCGAAGCCGGACAACTGCGGCTTAGCCTGCGGGCAGTCAACTTCGATGCGACGCTCGATAAAGTTGTGGGCGAATTGCAGAAAAAGGTAGAGAAGAAACGCTTGCGCTACACCCACGAGTCGTGGAATGGACTGCCGGACGTTTACGCCGATCCAGAGCGGCTGAAGCAAATCCTGACGATTCTGCTGCAAAACGCGATCCAGTACACACCGGAAGAAGGCGCGGTCACGGTCAAAACCTGGCTCTCCACCGACGAACCCGATTTCGTCCGCTGCGCCGTCAGCGATAGCGGGGCCGGCATCAGTCCCGAAGAGCAGTTACAGCTCTTCAACAAGTTCTTCCGCGTTACCGATCCAACCGCCGAGGAACAAACCGGGACGGGGTTGGGGCTGACCATCGCCAAAAATCTGGTGGAGATGCACGGCGGGCGGATCTGGCTGGAAAGCGCGATGGGCAAAGGCAGCACCTTCTTCTTCACCATCCCCATCGCCATGCCGGGATCATAAACACAGTTTTTACATCATGCCAGTGTGTGCGTGATACCTCCTCGCACCCCCTCCCACAAATGGCCGTGGGAGGGGGTTATTTTGAAAACCCCACAACCCGCTGCCGCATCACCAACGGTAAAAACACCTGTTTGATCTCAACCTCGAAGACGCCGGGATCGCTCCAAGGGCCGGCATTGCCGGCCGCATCCAGCGCGCGCACGCGCCAGGTGTAGACATCGGTCGGCAGCGTCGTCGTGAACGTCGTTGTGGATGCGTTGTAGAGGCGCACGCTCGAGCCGGTGTGGGCGCCGACTTCGAGGTGATAGGCCAACGGCGAACCGGAATCCTCAGGCGCAGCCCACTGAAAGCGCAGCAATGGCGTCCGCAGGAACACACCACCCGTGGGCGTGATCAACGTCGGCGTAAGTGGCGGGGTGATGTCGTAGGTGAAGGTCGCCGTAGCGGGCGTGGGATCGAACCACACACTGCCATCACGCGTGCTCGCGGCGCACGCCGTCACGGTATAGGCACCCTCATCGGTGAGTGGAGGCAATGGGTAGCTCCACGACGATGTTCCCGTAGCCGACAGCCACGTTGCCGCGCCCCAGCTTGTGCCGTTCCAATAGGCGCTGTCACTGGTCCGCTGCACCTGCACCGACACGCCCGCCAGCCCCCACGCATACGCCGAACCGGCAAAGGCCGGCGTCACGCTGTAAGCGCCACTCGCCTGGGGTGTTGTGATTGTCGTGTCGGGCGTGAGACACGCGGACAGATAGTCCACCGCGCGCGCCATCACCGTGTCACGTGACGGCTGTGCTACCGCTTCGAGCGGAAAGCCGAGGACGAGCAACCGCTGGCAGCCTTCCGCGTACTGGATCGCCGCCGCGCCCCCTACCCCACCGGAATAACTCAGCGCCGCCGTCGCATTGTTCAACGGCGTGATCGCATCCGGCGCATCGACGAGGTAGACGTCTGACGCATCGATCTTGAGCGATCCTAAACCGGCAAATGCGCTACCGGCGACAGGCTGGATGGTGGACGTTCCGGCATCACTGATAACATATCCGGCGCGCAACGTCTCACGTATAAATGCCGGTGCGCGACCCATCGCGTCGAGGTCCCAGGCCAAATGCGCTCCGCTGATCAACAACGCCCGCCCGCTGTTGAGAAAGGCCGCCAATGCGGCGCGCTCGGCAGTAGTTAGCGTGCCGTCCTCCAATGTGGCCTCCTCACCGAGCAGCCAATCGACGAGGAGCGTGTCTTGCAGCGATACCAGCCCATCGTACACGGCCTCGTTGCTAGCGCTGTTCCATGCGTAGGCCTCAGGTACAGCCTGTCCGTGATGCACTACATAATCCCGGTTGTTCATCCGGTCGGCCCACATGCGCGCGTTGGGGCCTTCCACTGGATCGTATTGGATGACAACTTCGTCGGCATGCAGCCGGTCGAAACCGTTGACGATCAGGAGTGGCGGCTGGTCGCCCACGCGCGCGCCCAAAACTTCTGTAGGGAAGGATTCGCCGCCATCATTGGTCGCCGTCACGCAAACGTAGAGCGTCTGCCCCGCAGTGAGGCCGGCCAGTGTGTGCGACGTTCCGGCGACCGTCACCGGTGCGCCCCACGCGAACCCGTCCGGGCTGGTATAAATGCGGTAGCCGGTCGCTGCCTCGCCGCGCAGCCCGACGCCATCGGTGGGAGAGGGCTGCCACGCCACGCGCACCGCGCCGCCGCCGAGGTTCTGCACGCGCAGATGCGTCGGCGGCTCCGGCAGCGCGATCAAATCCACACTGTCACGCTGTTCGAAGTAACGTGCAATCCCCTGATAAATAGCCCGCGCCGCCAACTGGTTGAAGCGTGGATCCTTGAGCGCCTGCGCCTCAGCGGGATGATCGTGGAATGCAAGCTCCACCAGCACGCCCGGCATACGAGTCGCCGGGTCGTCATCCCAGAGCATACGCACCTCGCCCAAATCGGCCTGGCGCTGCCCGCGGTCTACCCAACCCGCATCCCATCCCGCACGAATGTCGTGGAGCAGTTCCGTGTGAATGGCGGTTTGCAGTTCCAGGCTGCCCAGTGTGCGCGAGTACGTCTCGCCGTTATGGATGTAGGACTCGGTGCCCCGTATCGTGCCGTCGTAGCCGTTCGTGTGCCAGGCAATATAGAGCGCGTCCTCAGCACTGCCCGCATGGTTCCAGCGCGCGAACATCGGGCGGGCGGTAACATCGTTGAAACCCTCCCAATCGGCGTAGTTCAGTCCCATCCACTGGCTGTAGTAAAAGGTCGCGATCTCCCACCAGGGACGTTGCGCCGGATAAGGGGCATCAGTCACGATACCGTTCAGGCTGTCGATGCTGCCACTGCCCAGGCGTAGCGCGTCGGCGATCACGGTGGCGCCGCTGCCGCCCGTCGAGACATTGTCCAGCGTCACCGTCGCCGTGCCTGCGTAGAAGGGGAACATCCCCAGGTAGCGCCACGTCGGCTGCCGTAGGCGCTGGTCGAGCCGCACAGAAGTCGTTCCACCGGCGTGGGATATGGCGTAATGCGCGTCGGGCGCGCGGTTCCAGCCGGGATACACCCACGCATACAGCGCGTAAGTCCCCTGACGCGGAACGGCGATCTGCCAGGCGGCCGTCGCCGTGGGCACGCCCGCTACCGTAGACGCCCAACGATATACCCCTGCGGCATAGCCGGGAGCGCCCCCGGTGTTCCATGCCCCGGTTTCGACGTAACCGGGCGCGCCCTGGTCGTTGTCTACGATGACGCGCGCCGCGTTCCAGTCGCGCTCGCGCACCGGGATAACCGTCGCGCCGGCGTTTTCCAGGTAGGGAATCAAGTATTGCCCGACAGCTTCGGCGTTGTTGTGATCCTCGATCAGCCCTTCGGTGACGCCGCGCTGCGGGCGCCACATCTCCGAATTGTAGTTCCACTGCCAACCGTGTCCCGCGCTGACGTAGACCGTCTTGCCCGCCAGCCCGCGCGGGAACGACGCGACGGTGACAGAGGAAGGGGCCGCTCCGCTGGCGGTGACGCCCCCTGCAGCCCTGAGGAAACCGGTGTCACGCGGCAGGAAACTGGAGAGCGCCCGGCACACGTCGGTCTCCGGGTCGCGTGCCTGCACGCGCAGCACACGCCAATCGAGGGGGACAAGCGCCCGCCGCACGGCGGCCTGCACAGTTTCAGCGCCGAGGCCATCGTCCGCCAGCAACGTCTCCGGCGAAAGATCGAGGCAAACGATAAGCGTCCGATCCACAAAGGCAACGTTACACACGGGCCAGGGAAGATTTGCTTCCAATAACAGCGCGCGCGCGGTTACATCCGGTGGCGGATCGAATGCCGCCGCCGGACCGATCAACAATCCTACCATCAATACCACACCGAGCCATTTCCCCAATCCAACCATAATCTGTCACCCCCAGAAATAGCCACTATCCAGGGCCGCCTGGGAATATGCGCGTTAGATGCAACAGCCCCGAGCCGTTACCACCTTGGAATATGATAACAAGTGTAACATGATTGAATGACAAAACAACTGCACGGCTAGGCTAAACTCAGTTAGCGAAACCGGTCAAATGCGTTAGCCCTGGCTAACTGGCAGTTGCCCTCTATCACGGTTGTGTTACACTATATCCCGTTAGAGGCGTGAGAATCTCGCGCGTGGGAATTTCTATTCCCCTGTCAAACTCATGGAGGTAAATATGAGTACACTCTTACTGAAAAACGCCACGCTAGTGGTGACAATGAACGATCAACGCCACCGCATCGAAAACGGCGGTTTATTCGTACGAGACAATGTTATCGATGCGGTAGGAACAACCACCGAACTGGAGCAATACACCGCCGACCGCGTCATCGACGCGACAGGTATGATCATTCTGCCGGGGCTGGTCAACACGCACCACCATCTCTATCAAACGCTCACACGTGCCATTCCTGCCGCGCAAGATGCCGGGCTGTTTGGGTGGCTCAAGACACTGTACCCTATCTGGGCCGGGCTAACCGGCGAAGCGATTTACGTCAGCGCGCTGACCGGATTGGCGGAGCTGATGCTCTCCGGCTGCACGACAACCTCCGATCACCTCTACATCTTCCCCAACGACGCGCGCCTGGATGACGAAATTCGCGCCGCGCAGGAGATTGGCGTCCGCTTTCACGCCACCCGTGGCTCGATGAGCCTGGGCGAAAGCAAGGGTGGGTTACCACCGGATCGCGTCGTCGAAGATGAGGCCTTTATTCTCCAGGACACTCAGCGCGTTATTGAGACCTATCACGACGCGCGTCCCTACGCGATGCTGCGCATTGCCGTCGCGCCCTGCTCGCCGTTTTCCGTGACCGAGGACTTGATGCGCGAATCGGCACGGCTGGCGCGCGCGTACGGAGTGCAGTTGCACACTCACTTGGCAGAAACGATAGACGAGGAGGAGTTCTGCCTGGCGACGTCGGGCAAACGGCCCGTGGGTTACGCGGAATCGCTGGACTGGCT
Organism: Chloroflexota bacterium; assembly: GCA_036845725.1. Taxonomy (GTDB): domain Bacteria; phylum Chloroflexota; class Anaerolineae; order B4-G1; family SLSP01; genus DSWT01. The sequence goes on along the minus strand of DAIUDK010000076.1, from coordinate 9,442 downwards.
CGGCGATGACGTGTGGTTCGCGCACGGCGTTCACGTCAACCCCGCCGAAATCCGTGAAATGGCCTACTCGCATACCGGGGTAGCACACTGTCCGGCCAGCAATATGCGACTAGGTTCCGGCATCGCGCCTGTGCGCGCGTATTTGGACGCAGGCGTCCCCGTCGGCCTGGGCGTCGATGGTTCGGCGAGCAACGACAGTTCGCATCTGCTGGCAGAGGCGCGCCTGGCGCTACTCTTGCAACGCGTGTTGGGCAACCCTGCCGGTCTCAACGCCGAAGAGGCGCTCTGGATTGCGACACGGGGCGGAGCCGACGTCCTCGGGCGGGATGACATCGGGCAACTCGCACCCGGCAAGGCCGCCGACTTTATCGGACTGCGTCTGGACACGCTCGGCTATGCCGGCGGCGCGGTGCACGATCCGCTGGCGGCGACCGTCTTCTGTCACGCGCAATACACCGATCTGTCGGTCATCAACGGGCGCATCGTCATCGAGGACGGACGGTTGCTCACGCTCGACGTTCCTGTTGTCACAGAGCGACACAACGCTATCGCCCGGCAGTTAGTACAGGGCCAGTAAGAGAGCAAGTATGCAACTCGACCATCTCGAGCGCATCAATCAAACGCTGCGGGCAACCAAACGTATCAACCAGGCGATTCTGTACATCCGGCAGAATCGCCGCCAACTGTTGCAGGAAGTGTGCAATGTCTTGGCTCAGGAATGTGGGTACGATGCCGTCTGGATTGGGGAAATACGCAACGGCGAACCCTATCCGGCCATCAGCGCAGCCGGTCCTTCGGCGAATCCCGATAAACTCGACACACACATCTCACAAGCGCCCTACAACCTGGCCGTCGCCAAACAAGCATTCGAAGAAGGTAAAACCGTCATCGGCCAAAAGAAAGAGGCGCGGGCACGGAAAACCCCGCTGATCTGGACGACTGCCGCCGTGCCAATTCGCGTCAATGAGAAAATTAATGCCATCCTCACAGCCAGCACAACGGACCCCGACGCCTTCGACGCCTCTGAAACACAATTGCTGAAAGAGATCGCCGCCGATGTCAGCTTTGCGCTGGAAAGCATGGAGGCTGAATCGCGGCGCGCAGACGCCGAAGAAGCTTTGCGTATATCAGAGGAACGCTTCCGCCGCCTTTCGGAACACGCTCTCGTCGGTATCGTGCTCATTCAAGGCAATCTGGTACGGTATGTCAATCCGGCAGCAACACAGATGTTTGGATATGAAAGTCCCGCAGAGATTATCGACACTCTCAGCCCACGCGATCTAATCGCATCCGACGACCGGGAGGAAGTTGAAGCGAACATCGTCGCATGCCTCCAGCAGCATATACAGGCAGCGCACTTTACTTTCAAAGGAATGCGCAAGGATGGCAACCTCTTCGACGTGGAAGCCTATGGGTCCTACGCGCTACACGCGCGACGCCCCGCGGTCATCGCCAGTGTTGTGGATGTCACGATACGCGAGTTGTCACGCCGGCAGTTGGAGGCACTCTCGGAAGCGGGCTTGGCGCTTTCCCGCGCGCGCACGCAACGCGACGCGCTGCAAAAGGCGGTGGAGAAAACGTCGAGCATTGTGCCCGGCGACGCCGTCAACATCTTCCTCATCAAGGGGGAGCGCCTAGAGATGGTCGCGGCGATAGGCTACCAGCGATTAAACATCGATCTGAACGACCTTCTCATGCACAAATTGGACGCAGGGACGTTGGCAACCTACCACGACATGGCGACGAAACGCTGTCCTCTACTGATCGAGGATACGGCCAATTCTCCGATATGGCGTTGCGTCGAAGGGACCAGCAGTGTCCGCGCCTACGTGGGGACACCGCTCATCGTCCGTGACGAGGTCATCGGATTCCTCAACGTCGATGGCAGCCGTACGGGGCAATTCACTGCCGCCGATGCCAAACACTTGCAGCTTTTTGCGGATTATGTCGCCGCCACCATCGAACATCTGCGGCTGATCGAATCACTGGAAACCGAGCGGCAACGTTTGACCACCCTCAACGCCCTCTCGCAAACGCTGGCGGAAACGCTCGAATTAAAAGAAGTTGCCAGGCGCGCACTCGCGCACATCAAGAGCGCGTTCGATTTTCAACGTGGCATCATCCATCTGTGGGACAAGGAGCAACACACGCTCACCGCCATTTCCGAACAGGGCATCGCCCAACCCGTTAGAACGGTTTACGGTCTTAGTACCGGAAACACAGAACAAACCTTGATGCGCTGGGTTGCCTCCCAGAGGGAAGCGACAAACGGGTTCGCTCTTGACCTTCCGCTCAAAACACACGATGAACTGATCGGCATTCTGTCGCTGTTCAGCGAAGAAGAGAGCTTCGACAAAGAGGAAGACCGGAAACTGCTCGAAACGTTGAGCATTCCCATCGCACTGGCCCTACAAAATGCCCGTTTCTACGAAGCCACCGCCCACCAGGCGCAGGTTTTAGAGGAAGCGCTAAGGCGACAGGAAGAACTCGACCGGATGAAAGATGAGATGCTGCAAAACATCTCCCACGAACTGCGCACACCTATCGCGCTGGTGATGGGGTATGCCGAGATGCTGCGCGATGGCGCGTTCGGCCCCGTCGCAGAACAACAGGCCGAGGCCATCGACATCGTAGCGCGACGCAGTACCATGCTGCGCGATCTAGTAGAAAACATCACCCTGTTGTGGCAGGTAGAGAATGCAGAAACGGAAAAGCCGTCGGCGGAATATGTGAACTTGACCCAACTCACCGGCACGGTAAGCGCCGAGTTTCAGAACGAAGCGCGTAAGAGAGCGCTAAAACTGTATGCCGAAGTGCCGCAACAACCGCTGTGTGTCCACGGCATCCGACTACAATTCCATCGTCTTCTAGATAACCTCATCGGGAACGCACTTAAATTTACCCCGAAAGGCGGGCAAATCAGAGTCCGAGTGGAAAAACAGGGACAAGAGGTTGCATTATCGGTATGTGACAACGGCATTGGCGTTCCATCGGATAAACTGGAGCGTATCTTCGAGCGGTTCTACCAGGTCGATGGTAGCGCCAAGCGCCGCTATGGGGGTGTGGGGCTGGGACTGGCGCTGGTCAGATCCGTCGTCGCGGCTCACGGGGGGACCGTTCACGCCGAGAGTCCTTACACTGACGATCCAGAAAAGCCGGGGGCGTGCATCGTTGTGCGGCTGCCATTGAGTAAAAGAAAAGACTGCTAAAGCTCGTGGGACACGAACAATGCAGTCTTTATGGTTGGCGGAGAGGGTGGGATTCGAACCCACGGTAGCCCTAAGACTACAACGGTTTTCGAGACCGCCCCGATCGGCCGCTCCGGCACCTCTCCTAGTGAAGGGGATTATACCACGAAGCGCCGCGCGCGCAACGTCCGCCGCCTCTCCTGGCCGGGCCACGCACTACAACGAACCAAAGTCATGCGCCCGAATGGTTATTGACAACCCGGCAAACCATGATATAGTAATTATCTACCGGCACAGGTAGTATTTACCAATCTAAATACCCCTAGGTGTAGGGGTATTTATGCGTATTGCGAAATCTCTTCTTTTTGACTTCAACAACAGGAGTGATAACAGCTTATGAGCACAGAGAGCGTGATCAAACGCGATGGTTCCATCGTCGCCTTCGATCGTCAGCGTATCGAGAACGCCGTCTACGCCGCGGCGCGCGCCGCAGGCAACGGCGAGGGCCGTCCCTGGGCCGAGATGATTTCGTGGGCCGTCGTGGGCCTGCTCAAGGAGAACTTCGGCGGGACAGACGCACCGCCACACGTAGAGCAAATCCAGGACATCGTAGAAGAAGTCCTGGTCAAATCCGGGAATCCCAAAGTCGCCAAAGCCTACATCCTGTACCGGCAACAACGCGCTCAGACGCGCGCCACGCAGGAGATGTTGCTCGACACGGAGAAACTGGTCGAGGATTACCTGGGGCGGGTGGACTGGCGCGTGAACGAGAACAGCAATATGAACTACTCGCTGCAAGGGCTGAATTTCTACCTGGCCTCATCGATTGCCGCGCGCTACTGGCTTCACAAAGTGTACCCACCCGAAGTGCAAAAGGCGCACCGCGAAGCCGATATCCACGTCCACGACCTGGGGATGCTGTCGGTCTACTGCTGCGGATGGGACTTGCAATCGCTGCTGGAATTGGGGTTCGGCGGCGTGCCCGCCAAAATCGAGAGCCATCCCCCGCGCCACCTGCGCACCGCGTTGGGACAACTCGTCAACTTCTTCTACACCCTCCAGGGCGAATCCGCCGGAGCGGTCGCCGTGTCGAACTTCGACACCCTGCTCGCACCATTCATCCGCTACGACGGCTTGAACTACAAGCAGATCAAGCAAGCCGTGCAGGAGTTCGTCTTCAACATCAACGTGCCGACACGGGTCGGATTTCAAACACCGTTCACCAACATTACACTCGACCTGACGCCCCACCCCATGCTGCGCGACGACCCCGTCATCATCGGCGGGGAGCAACAGGAGAGCACGTACGGCGATTTCCAGCACGAGATGAATTTACTCAACCGCGCCTTCGCCGAGGTGATGTATGAGGGCGACGCCAAAGGCCGTGTGTTCACGTTCCCCATCCCGACGTACAACTTGGGGAAAGACTTCGACTGGGACAGCGCCGAACTCGAACCGATGTGGCAGATGACGGCCAAATACGGCATCCCGTACTTCGCCAACTTCATCAACAGCGACATGAACCCGGAGGACGCCCGCTCTATGTGCTGCCGTCTGCGCCTGGACAACCGCGAGCTGCGCAAGCGTATCGGCGGGCTATTCGCCGCCGCACCGCTGACCGGGTCGGTGGGTGTGGTGACGATCAACATGCCGCGTCTGGGCTACGTTGCGGAAAACGAAACGGACTTCCACAAACGCCTAGAACGCCTGATGGAAGTCGGGCGCACCAGTCTGGAGATCAAGCGCAAGCTCCTGGAAACGTTCACCGAGCGTGGCCTGTATCCCTACAGCCGTCACTATCTCAAAAGCGTCAAGGAGAGTACCGGCGCGTATTGGACCAACCATTTCTCCACCATCGGGCTGAACGGGATGAACGAGGCGTGCCGCAACCTGCTCGGCGTCGATATCAGCCACTCCGATGGGCAAGCTTTCGCCATCCGCACACTGGAATTCATGCGCACCGTTCTGGAACGCTTCCAGGAGGAAACCGGACAATTGT
>DAIUDK010000076.1:0-4155 GCA_036845725.1 Chloroflexota bacterium | reverse complement strand
CTGGAATTCATGCGCACCGTTCTGGAACGCTTCCAGGAGGAAACCGGACAATTGTACAACCTTGAAGCTACCCCGGCGGAAGGGGCTGCATTTCGCATGGCGCGCGCGGACAAGGAACGCTATCCCGACATCGTCACCGCCGGTACAGAAGGCTCGCCTTACTATACCAACTCCACCCACCTGCCGGTCAACTTCAGCGACGACCTGTTTGGCGTGCTGGATCATCAGGACGAGCTACAAACGCTCTACACCGGCGGAACCGTCCTGCACATCTTCCTGGGCGAGCAATTGCACGATTGGCGACAGGCCCGTCGTCTGGCGCGTACCGTCGCGGAGCATTACCGCCTGCCCTACTTCACGCTCAGCCCAACGTTTAGCGTCTGTCCTGTGCACGGCTATATTACCGGCGAACACGCCTTCTGCCCTTACGAACACACGGAAGAAGAACTGGCCCGCTTCGGGCAGCCCGTCGAAGAGGCTGTTCTCTGATCGTCCATTAAGCATCTATCCGGAAATTCACCGGAGGCCGTATTTGCGCCTAAAGGCGCGGGTAAAAGGGTATTTTTGCGCTTGTGTGCGGTGCCCGCAAGCGCAAAAATACCCTCAAGCAAAATTAGTGTAGCTGCAAAGGAGCTTATGATGGCAGACAATCAATCCACCGAAAAGAAACACGTCGAGATCAAAATACCCTGCGAGGTCTACTCGCGTATCGTGGGCTACCTGCGCCCCGTCCAGGCCTGGAATAAAGGGAAACAGCAGGAATTCCAGGAGCGCCGCACGTTCAATATCCCGGAAAAGTAATCCGGTCGCACGATGCAACTCAAGGGTTGGGTACGCACCTCGCTGATCAACTATCCCGATCACATCGCGACGGTGCTGTTTACCGGGGGCTGCAATTTCCGCTGCCCGATGTGCCACAACGCCGACCTGGTGCTACACCCGGAGACGCTGCCCGACATACCCGTGGCGGAAGTCCTGGCCTATCTGGAACAGCGTGCGGGCCGGCTCACCGGCGTCGTGCTGACTGGCGGCGAGCCAACCCTTCAGAACGGGCTGCCGGAATTTCTGAACGACGTCCGCGCCCTGGGGTACGCCGTCAAACTCGACACCAACGGCTACCGGCCCGATGTGCTTACAGCCCTGTTGCGCCAAGGATTGCTAGACTACGTCGCGATGGACGTCAAAGCGCCACCGGAGCAGTACGCGGAGGTCGCGGGGGTGTCCGGGCTCGCCATCGACCACATCGAGCGCAGCCTGGACGCGCTGCGCGATGGCGATATCACCTACGAAGTACGCACTACCCTTGTGCCGCGCTGGCTCACCGTGGATGCCATTGCCGCGCTGGCGCAATGGCTTGCCGCGCGCTTCCCACCCCACGGCCCCCGGCTGTGGATATTGCAGCCCTTTCGCGCGCAGCAAACCCTCGATGAAAACTTGGGGGGCCTGATCCCTTACAACACAACACAACTGCAGGCACTGGCGGGCCACGCTCGGCAGTGGGTGCGGGCCGTCCGCATCCGCTAAGCACCTTTCGAAGGCCAGATTGAAGAACTATCTCGTCCCATTAATTGGCTGGATGAAAACACCCTACACGAGACTGCCGCCAGAGATACAGGACAGGTTGCACAAATCGATTGACATTGTGCTGGGACTAGACAAAGATGAATTCAACCACAAGTGGCTGGCATGATAAGTTCTCAATCAAACAGAAACAAAAGTAAATGACAAGGGCGAACCAGCTTTTACTTAAAGCAAGGAGACAGACTATGAGGAAAATCACTGTAATCACAGGCGGTGGAGGCGGCATAGGACTCGCGACCGCGAAGATTGTCGGCAGAGAAAACTATGTGGTCATTTGCGACGTGGATGTCAAGAGATTGGAGACCGGGCTGAATGAACTGAGGTCTTTGGGGATTGAAGGCGAAGCCATCTCATGTGACATCACTGATAGCCCTGCTGTCAAAGCGCTTGTGGCACAGACAAGGGAACTGGGAACTGTTCTCTCGGTTATTCATACGGCAGGTGTAAGCCCACACATGGGTGATGCCGAGAAGATCATGGCGATCAATGCCTTGGGAACTATCAACGTCACCGAGGCCTTCTTCGAAATAGCGAAGGAAGGGTTTTGTATCGTCAATGCGGCCTCCATGTCAGGGTATCTGCTACCAGGCTTTATAATCCCCAAGAGAAGCTACGAATATGCGCGCACCGACAAACAAAAGTTCTTCAAAAAGATGATGGCTGCCTGCAATTATCTTCCAAAGAAACGCCGGCCCGGCATTGCCTACGCAATCAGCAAGAACTTTATCATATGGTACTCCAAGGCCGAGGCGGGGAGGTTCGGGCAGAAGGGCGCACGCATCCTTTCCGTGTCTCCCGGTTCCTTCGACACGGAGATGAGCAAATTAGAAGGAGAAGGTGCAGCCAGGCCCGTCCAGTATGCCGCGATCAAGCGTTTTGGGAGGGTGGAAGAGATAGCCGAACTGCTCGCTTTCTGCGCCGGCCCAAAGCCAGGTTATCTTACGGGAACCGATATTCTCTGTGACGGAGGCGTTGTGGCAGGCCTGAAACCCCGTGATCTCATGAAAATGGCGGCGAAGTAATAGAGGAAAAGGAGTCGTGTTATGAGTGCGCGCAACAATATAGAGGCTCCTTGCCGAAGAGCACACGAGTTAGGATAAATGGTTGACATCTCCCCGCCGCCCGTTATAATCGCGGAAGTCGGGTGCACGTGAGGCCCGGCTTATTTTATGGCTAGGGGGATGCATGAGCATCGAAAAACTCAAACTGTGGGCCACGCACAACCAAAAAGAACTGGTTCGCTTCGGCAAATTCTCCGTTGTTGGCACCATCGGCGCAATCGTAGACTTCAGTATCCTGTATCTGCTTCATGCCGTCCTGCACTGGCATCTGGCGCTCTCCAATACGATCTCGTTTACATGCGCCGTGCTCAGCAACTTCACCTGGAATCGCTACTGGACTTATCCTGATTCCCGCTCCAAGCCCATTTCATCACAGTTGGGGCAGTTCTTCGTCGTAAACGTCGTGGGCTGGGCGATCAACACCGGCATCCTGCTGGCGCTTAACGTTCCCTTTACGAATCTGGTGAGCAACCTCGACCTCGTCGCTACAGCGGAAATGGCCCATAAAATCGGCTACAACGGCGCGAAAGTCGTCGCAACCGGCGTGGTGTTATTCTGGAATTTCTTTATCAACCGCGTCTGGACCTATAACGATGTATCATAAATGAAAGGATGTTTTTGTGCTTGCAGGTACTATCCGCAAGCACAAAAACATCCTCAGGCAGAAGTGGCTTTAGCCGCCCATTCCGGCGTCAGCGTGAAACTACGGCAATTTTCAGATAGGTTTTAGTACAAAGTGAGCCTTGCGTGAACATCGTCATCGATTACACAGCCGCCGCTCGACAGGGTGCGGGCATCGGCAGGTACGTCCGTGAGCTGATCGACGCCATTTTAACCGCCACCACCGAACATAAGTTTGTGCTGCTCACGGCGTCCGCCGGGCTGGGCGGGGCGTGGGCGCGCGCGCGCCAACAACTGCACGAGACGGCAGCGCGCCCCGACAACGTAGCCTTCCGCAATCTCCCCCTCACTGACGATTGGATGGCCCGCCTATGGCAGCGCCTGCGCTTACCCCTGCCCGCCGAATGGCTCACAGGCCGCGTGGACGCCTTCTACTCGCCGGATTTTGTGCTGCCGCCACTACAAAAACGCACGCGCGCGCTGCTCACCGTCCACGACCTTTCGTTTCTGCGCCACCCCGAGACATTCCCGCCGAAGCTGGGCGCGTACCTCAACCGGGCCGTTCCGCGCAGCGTCGCCCGTGCTGATCATATCCTGGCCGATTCCGAGGCCACCCGGCGTGATTTGGTGGAGTTGCTCGCCGTTCCGCCCGGCAAAGTAAGCACCCTCTATGGCGGCGTCTCACCGCGCTTCACCCCGAAAACCGCGGACGGTGAACGCGAACATCTGCAGGCGCAGTACGGCATCGGCGCGCGGCCCTATATCCTCGCCGTTGGTACCGTCCAACCGCGCAAGAACTATGTCCGTCTGATGGAAGCTTGCGACCCGCTAGTGGCGCAGCGCGAACTAGACCTGGTCATCGCAGGTCGCCCGGCGTGGCTCTCCGAGCCAA